>NZ_WVUG01000023.1 GCF_017614965.1 Streptomyces griseorubiginosus
CACGGCAGGTCTCCCATACGTCCGGCCCGGCCATCTCCCCGGCCCATTCCCCCTGCATGCCTACAAGACTGGCCCCGGCCCTGCCGGCCCGGGGCCAGAACCCGCAACATTTTCAGTGATCTTCTAGACGGCCGCCTCGGGGAGCAGGTGGGCGCGGCGTTCTTCCGGGGTGAGGGAGCGGAAGATCCGGTCACGAGCGGCCGACAGGAGGGAAGCGATGTCCCTTTCGGCGGCCCAGATCCGGATCGTACGGTCCTCGGCGGCGGAGACCACCCGGCGGCTGTCCGGCAGCCAGGCGACGGACGTGCATCGGTCGCGATGGATGCCGATCACCCTGCTGTCCCCGCCGAGCGACGGATTCCACAGACGCACCGTGCGGTCGTCCGAGCAGGTGGCGACGCGGCTGCCGTCCGGGGACCAGGCGAGTCCGCGGACGCGGGCGTCATGGCCCCTGAGGAGGTGCAGGAGGGTGCCGGTGGCGGTGTCCCAGACGCGCACCGTCCAGTCGGCGGAGCTGGTGGCGAGCCGGGTGCCGTCGGGGGACCAGGCGATCGCGTCGACCCAGCTCTGATGGCCGGTCAGGTGGTGCAGGAGGCGTTGCCCGGCCACGTCCCAGATCTGTGCCGTGTGGTCGTCGGAGCCGGTCGCGAGCATCGTCGCGCTGGGGGACCAGGCGAGTGCGCAGACCCATTGGGAGTGCTCTCCGTAGTGGCCCAGCTCCGCACCGGTCGTGGCGTCCAGGACGGTGGCGCGGTTGTCGCGTCCGGAGATGGCGAGGCGGTCTCCCTCCGGGGACCAGGCCACCGCCTCGATGGTCTCCTGGCCGGTGAACAGCGTCCGGCTCTCGTCGGAGGTGAGGGGGTGCCAGATCCTGACGGTGTTGTCGTCGGCGCAGCTCGCGAGCCGGCGGCCGTCGGGATGCCAGCGCAGACCGTTGATGCCGGCGGTGTGGCCGGTGAGGGTGGTGACGAACCGCCCGGTGTCGGTGTGCCAGATCCGCACCTCGCGGCCGGTGCCACCGGCGACGCGGCCGCCGTCCGGTGCGGTGGCGACGCCGATGACGGGTGCGGGATGATCGCTCATCTGACGCAGTTCGGTGCTGTGTGTGCTCAGGGTCCAGATACGGGCCGTGCCGTCCTCGGCGCTGGTGGCGATGCGGTCGCCGCCGGGTGACCAGGCCAGGGCCTGGACCCTGTCGGTGTGGCCGCACAGGCGGGCGAGTTCGCCGCCGTGGTCGAGCGCGCGTATGTGCACGGCGGGTCCGCGGGAGGAGACGGCGAAGCTGTCGCCGCGGGGAGAGCAGCGCAGGTCGGTGATCAGTTCGTTCGGTTCCGGGAAGAGTCTTCTGAGCTGTCCGGTGGCGGAGTCCAGGACCTTGATCCGCTCTTCGCCGCTGACCAGGAAGGCGCCCTCCCGCGTCCAGGAGACAGGGGCGGCGCGGTTGTTGGAGCGTTCGAGTATGTGTTCCGGCCGTCCGGTCTCGAGGTCCCAGACGATGCAGGTCCTGTCGTAGGCGGCGGAGAGCAGCCGAGCGCCGTCCGGGGACCAGACGAGCCGGTAGATCTCGTTGCGGTGACCCGGCAGTTCCGCCGTCTGCTGCCAGGTCGCGGTGTCGAAGAGCAGGATGCGCCGGTCGCGTGAACAGACGGCCAGCAGGGAGCCGTCGGGAGACCAGGCGACATCCCGCACTATGTCCGTCGACGCGCTCAGGACCGTGACGGTCTCTCCGGACACGGCGTCCCACACCCGGGCCGTACAGTCGCGCGACGCGGTGGCCACCCGCCGTGAGTCCGGGGACCAGTGCACGGCGCAGACTCCGGACGCATGCCCGTCCAGCAGCACGGCGGGCACGCCCGACGCGGCGTTCCAGACGCGGGCGGTCCCGTCCATCGAGCCGGTGGCGATCCACGCCTCGTCGGGCGACCACGCTATGGCGCGCACGCCTGCCGTGTGGCCGGTGAGTACGGCCTGGGTGTGGTTGTGGGCCAGTGCCGCCATCATGGCCCGGACCGCGGTGGCGGTGGGCGGGCACTCGGCGAGGACGGTCGCCGCGAGGAGGGTGCCGAGTTCGGGATCGTGCTCGGCGTTGGCCAGGACGTACTGGCCGACCGACTCGGAGACCTGGTGCAGGAAGGCCCGGTCCCTGCTGCGGGAGGCGGTGACCAGTTCCCGCATGTCGGCGGTCGCCTCTCCGGCGGACTCCAGACCGGTCAGCCATCGGCCGGCCAGGCCCAGTCGCTCCCCGGTCAGGAGGTAGTCGGGGCTGTGTCCCGAGGACCGCCAGTCGGCAGCCCAACGCTCCAGTTCGCTGCGGCTGTTGAGCCGTTCGGCACGCACCGTCACCTGCTGGTGCAGCGGCGGCCACTGACGGAACAGGGCCTCGTGGGCCACCTGCACCATGGGAACGGCGTCCACCTGGGTGACGACGAGCAGCCGCGCCTTGTCGAACGGGCGCAGGATCTCCCGTTCCTGGTCCGACAGGCCGGCCAACGCCACCCGGCGCTTGACCGGTTCGCCGGCCTCCATGCCCACCAGCCGCAGCAGCACCCCGAGAACGGTGTCCGCGCCGTGCTGGTCGACGACGGTGGCGAAGACCTCGTCCGCCTGGCGGGCCAGCGCGCCGGCGACGCCACCGAGGGCCAGATAGCTCTCCTTGGTGGCCAGCCGGGACTCACCGATCGACAGATAGAGCTCGCGCAGGAGGTAGGCGAGCAGCGGCAGCGCGTCCGCGGTACCGGTGTCGTCGACGATGTGCGCGACCAGCCCGGGCTCGAAGGTCACCCCGGCCAGCCCGGCGGGTCGCTCGACCGCGGCGACGAGTTCGGCGGTGGACATGGCGCCCAGTGCCGTCGGCGAGCTGAACAACTGCGGCTGGCCGAAGGAGAGGAAGTCCTGGAGGAACTCAACGCGCAGGGTGGCGATGACCCAGAGGCGACGGTCGTTGGCCAGCGCGGCGACGACGGACGCGAGGAACGTTTCTCTGTCGGCTTCCGGGGAGTCGGTGATCAGTTCCTCGAGCTGGTCGATCACCAGTAGCGTGCGGCCGGGGAGCACGCCGCCAGGGGTACGGGTCCTGAGACTGTCGGCGAGGTGTTGCAGCGGCTCGGCGCCGGGCACCATCGTCGGCAGGACGGTCCACCGCGAGCGCAACAGACGCGGCAGCACCCCGGCATGCACCAGAGAACTCTTCCCGCTTCCCGACATCCCCGTGACACACACGAACCGCTCCTGCGGATCGGGCGCGGAGGTGTTCAGCCGCCGGACGATCTGCGTGACCTCCTCGTCCCGCCCGAAGAACACGGCCGCCTCCGGCCGGCCGAAGGCCGCGAGCCCCGGATAGGGGGTGTCCTGCGGATCCCAGGCCGGCCGCGGCGCGGCGGGATGCGTCTGGCGGTGGACCACCACCTGGCCCACGACGACCACTCCCAGCAGGACGATCACCACGAACGGTGCGAGCCGGTCGAGGGAGCGCACGACCGGCGACTGGACCGCGTTCGCGGCGAAGTTGGCCGCGACCTCCAGAAACGTGGCGGAGACCAGGACCGCGACTTGCAGAGTCTGAGGTGAGCGTTGCCGCATGGGCTTCCCCCTAGTCGCTAGGTGTTGCCCCACCACAGACCTCTCGAAACCGAACAAGCCGACAAACCGTCACGCCGCCGAGTGGCCGAACTGCGGGGCGGACAGGGGCGGTTGAGTCGCTCCACGGGAGCGTTTCGAACATGAAGGCATGGTGATCTCGTCGGACAAGTACATCGCCCCTATCGAAGGACCCGGCCTCATCCGATGGGGCCATAGCGGAGCGAAGACGTACCACCTGCGTGCGCGGGCGCGTTGCCTCCAGCATGGACCCCACCGTGAGCACCGGACTCCTCGTCCCGGAGGACGAGGAACAGCAGACGTCGTACGGCACCCGCCTCGCGGCGCCGCAGGAGGATCCGCCCATCTACGCCGCGCTGATCAGGGAGTGGCGAGCCCGCGGCCGCATGGTACCGGGGGCTCGTGATCCCCAGTGGACCCTGCTCACGGCCATCAGTCCCGCGATCACGGCGCACCATCCGGGCCCGGTGCGTGCGGCGCACCGGGAACGCGTCGCCGAGCTGTGCGTGGAGCACCCCGCTGATCAGTTGCCCGCGCTCTGACACGGCCTCACTGCGGCGCGTTCACGGCCTCGCGGTGTCCGGCGTGGTGCTCCGCGGGTGACCGAGGGGCGCGTCGACGGCCGGAAAACGGCCGTCCGGGGTCGGCGCCCCGCACGTGGGGCACCGTCGTCTCCACCGGGCCTGCGAGGAGAGCCGGCCCAGGGCCAGCTGCAGGGCCAGTTCCACGGCGGCCGGCACGAACAGCGCGCCGCTCCCGTTGGGCGGAATCACCCAGCGCAGACGTCCGACGGCACGGTACGGCGCCGGGACCGCGACCCACGCGCCCTTGCCCGAGTAGCGGATGCCCGAACCGATCCAGCGGCCCGTGGGATCGGGCGGCAGGAAGAACGCCACCCGGCGGGCACACACGTCCGCGAGCGCGGGACCGGGTGGCTGCGGAATGCCCAGCAGGGCGTCCAGGGCGGGCATGGCCAGCTCCTCGGGCACGCTGAGCACGTCCCAGAACCGGCCGCACGCGAGCACCGCGATACCGGACTCGCTGTGCCACTGCCGCTTGCACTCGCGTGGATCGTTCGCAGCGGCCGCTAGCCACTCGGTGGCCTGCCGCATGGCGGTCTGCATGGTGTCCTCCGGCTTCCCGTTGCCCGCGCGAGCGGACAGACTCCTCCCACACAGCCGGGACGGCCAGGCCCGGCATATTCATGCTGGTAGATATTTCCACCTGGCGGAAGGGGTGGCGGACCCTGGCGAATCACTCGCCGGTGTTCGCTGCCGGATCACTGCGGAACAAAGCCCTCGAAAGGCCGGTGTTTTCCGTGCGCGTCAGGGGCGGGCCGGATCCGCTCCGGTCAGCGAGCGTGTGTCCGTGTCCAGGAGTTGGTGGCCCATGGCCGTAGCGGAATGCCGTACGAACTGGCCCTCCCGTTGGCTCGCCACCAGTCCTCCGTCCCGCAGGACGGCGAGCTGGTAGCTGGCGCTGGGGAGGGCGATGCCCACCGCTTGCGCCACTTCGGAGGTTGTGCGGGTGCGGCCGCGCGCCACCTGGGCCAGTACGGAGGCCCGGGTACGGCCCAACAGGCGCTCCAGACCGCCGCCGTTGAGGGCGACCGTGTCGAAGGGCCGGGCGGTGAGCGGAAGGACGAGCAGCGGGCCGAGGGTGGGGTCGGCGAGCGCGGTGGGCCTGCGCCAGCAGAAGTAGGACGGGAGCAGCAGCAGACCCCGGCCGTCCAGACGCAGGTCCCGGTCGGCGGGATAGTCCACCTCCAGAACCGGTGGGTTCCACCGGGCGAACGGCCGCAGACTCTCCAGCAGAGCACGGACTCCGCCGTCGAGGAGTGTGCGGGCCCGCAGATCGACCTCGGCGTGCACGGCTCGGTGAACCAGGCCCCACCGCGGTTCGAGCAGGGCCTTGGAAGAGATCTCCAACGCCCTGACCAGGGAATCCATGCTTCGGTCTCCCGGCCTGCCGAGCGTCGTCGTCCACGCCGGGAGCGGACGGGACCCGGCGAGAATGGCCAGCTCCTGTTGCAGCCGGGCGCGGGGTGTGGCCCGCACCTGTTCCAGGGCTGCGGGCAGACCCTCGTCCGAGACGGACGGGGTGAGGAAGTCGGGGATGTAGCCGACCGGCGGGACGAGCGTCCCCAGCAGATGCAGGGCGCGGCGCGCCTCCGGATCGCGGGCCGTCCGCTGCAGAACACCGCGGCGCCACGCGCCGAACTCGAGCGGCCCCTGACGGGTGACCAGTCGGCAGGCGGCGCAGACGAGTTCCCACAACGGATCGGGTCGACGGGCCACGCGGATGCTCTGTAAGTCGAGGGACGTGAAGTGGATGCGGAGCATGCAGGCCTCATTTCATGGTGGTGGGGGGATGGTCGAGGCGATGCGTGATAGGGGTCCATCAAGGGGGACGAGTGGCCAGTGGCCTTGGTTGACCGGGGTGACGCCTTGTGCGGAAGCTCTGGTTCCGGTCGGTGTGCTGGGCAGATCCGCTGATCCGGGAGGACCGGGACGCGGACGGTCACCACCTCTCCCCGTCGATCACGAGGACATCGGCACCGTCGTCGGCCCCGCACCGCGAGCAGTCGCGGGCTGGGCAGCCGGCGCGGCCACCCGTCGCCGGTCACACGGTACGCCGCTCATCGGCCCCATCTCGCCAGTTCCGTGCCGTCGGCGCCGAGGACGCGGAAGGTGGGGCCGCCGGTGAGCAGACCGCCCTCGGCGCCGCCGTGCCGCGGTGCGCTGACGGCGTACGCCGTGACGTAGGCGGGACGCCCGGCCAGCCGCACGATGGGGAGGTCGGTGGTCCGGCCGCCCTCCGTCATCGTGATCCGGGCCGCGGGCTCCTTCCCGGTGTAGGCGAGGATGTGCACCACGCCCCGCTCGAGGGGGTACCAGTCCTGGGTGATCGGTACCGTGCCCGGTTGCTGCACGTCGAGCGGCCCGACGCAGACGGGCTGCTCGGCGCCCGCGCGGGCGTCGCACATCTCCCGCGGTTTCAGCATGTACCACACGCCCAGACCCGCCTCGATCCGCTCCCGGGGACGTACGACGCGCACGCCCGGGCCGCTGCTCGCGGACTCGTACGGCTGCGACGCCTCGGTCCTCCGCGGCGCGTCACCGGTGACGGCGTCCGAGCCGGAGGCTGCCGGCAGCGAGGCGAGTCCGATGCCCAGCGGAACAAGCAGCAGCGCGCTGAGGGTGACCATTGTCAGCCGTCGACGTCGCCTGAAAGTCTCTCCGCGCTGGACGATCCGCTCCCGCGGGAACGCCGTGCCGGCGCTTTCTCGTGCGGCGTCGTCCAGTGCCCGCCACAGCTCCGGCACCGGCGGCTGCGGTGACAAGTCGGTCTTCATGTCTGTGCCGTTCTCTCTCACCGTTGTGCCGCGGCGGCGTAGTCCGACAGCGCCGCGCAGTCACGGAGCTTCTTCAGCGCGCGGCTGGCCTGGCTCTTGACGTTGCCGACGGAGCAGCCGAGGACCTGCGCCGTCTCCTGTTCGCTGAGGCATTCCCAGTAGCGCAGCACGACGACGGCCCGTTGACGGGGCGGGAGCGTGGCGAGCGCGGTAAGGAGCTCGCTGCGGGTGTCGTAGCTGTCCTGGCCACCGGCACCTTCGCCCGGGATCCGCTGCTCGGGCATGTGGGACGTCAGCAGCTGTACGACGCGCCGTTTGCGGTGCCGGGTGTTGTTGTTGTTGATCAGCGCGCGCCGGACGTACTGGTCGGGGGCGTCCAGGGTGCGTATGTGAGGCCAGCGCAGATAGACCTTGGCGAGGGTGACCTGGACCAGGTCCTCCGCCTCGTGGTGGTCACCGTTGGTCAGGAGATGGGCGGTACGCAGCAACCGGGGCCAGCGGGCGGCCGCGTAGGTCTCGAAGTCGTCCAGGCCGTCCTCGGGCAGGTCCTTCCCGTGATCCGCGTCCGTGCTGTCGTCCGCGGCCCGGTGCGAACCCCGGGCCGTTCCTCTTCCGGACGCGGCAGGCGTCCAGGCGCCAGTCATCGCGCACACCCCGTTACCCCGCTTCCTTCCACTGTTCGCGCGCAGGTCGATGGAGCACGCGAACTCCATCCAGTAACACCGCTGGGGGAGCACGGGGGTTCCATGCGGGACGCTCACAGCGGCGGTCAGCGGCCGCCGATCGACGGCGCTGCGACGCCGGCCGAGTCGGCGGCGGCGCCGACCCCTCGTGCTCCAGATCGCGGCCCTGGAGTGGGTGGCGCAGAACATCCGAGAGGCAACCGCGTTCGTGCCGGTCGTCGGTGGTGACCTCGTGACCGGGCCGGGGGTGCGCCGCCCCCGCCGGACGGGTCGACGTCCCGGTCGTCTTCGGCACGACTGCGGCCCGCCCGGCGGCCCGCCTGCTGGGCTCCCCGCCGCCCACCGCATGCGCGACACTGTCCGAACGCCTTCGCACGGCGTGGAGTCCTTCGCCGCCGGCGGTGACCCGGCTTGGCCCCGCTTCACCCCCGACAGCCTGGAGGATTCGAGGCGCGTCCGGCAGGACCATCCCCGGCCGACTTGCCCTGGAGTGCGCTTCAAGTCGTAGCGTCGAAGACACAGCGGCGCACGAGGCCGGTGTCGGCGGGTGGTCTCACCGGGGCGCCGTCTCGTGTCCTTTGAACCACGCACGGACGAGTGCAGGAAAGGCTGGACCACGGCATGCAGAAGCGCAGTCTGCGGGAATTGCAGGTATCGGCCATCGGCCTGGGATGCATGGGCATGTCCGCCTTCTACGGGTCCGCCGACCAGGAGGAGGGCATCGCGACCATCCGACGGGCCCTCGAACTGGGGGTGACCTTCCTCGACACGGCGCAGATGTACGGACCGCTCACCAACGAGTCCCTGGTCGGCGAGGCCATCCGGGGCCACCGTGACGAGTACGTGCTCGCGACGAAGTTCAACTACCGCATGGACGACGCCGTCCCGGGCGACATCAGCACGGTCGGTCCGCAGGACGGCTCGGCCGAGCACGTCCGCAGTTCGGTCCACGGCTCCCTGAAGCGGCTCGGGACCGACCACATCGACCTGTACTACCAGCACCGGGTCGATCCGAACGTGCCCATCGAGGAGACGGTCGGCGCGCTCGGCGAACTGGTGGCCGAGGGCAAGGTGCGCTTCATCGGGCTGAGCGAGGCGAGCGCGCAGACCATCCGGCGGGCGCACGCCGTGCACCCGGTCACCGCCGTGCAGAGCGAGTACTCCCTGTGGTCGCGGGACGTGGAGGCCGAGGTGCTGCCCGCCTGCCGCGAGCTGGGCATCGGCTTCGTACCGTACTCGCCGCTCGGACGCGGGTTCCTCGCCGGGCGGTTCACCTCGCCGGACGATCTGGACGTGAACGACTGGCGCCGCCAGAACCCCCGCTTCCAGGACGCCAACCTGGAGGCGAACCTGCGGCTGGCGGCCAAGGTGAAGGAGATCGCCGCCGAGAAGGACGTCACGCCGGCCCAGCTCGCCATCGCCTGGGTGCTGGCCCAGGGTGAGGACCTGGTGCCGATCCCGGGCACCAAGCGGCGGACCTACCTGGAGCAGAACGCCGCCGCGGTCGACATCGCCCTGACCAAGGACGACCTGGCTCGTATCGAAGCGGAGCTGCCCGCGGTGGCGGGAGAGCGGTACGACGAGGCGGGGATGCGGTCCGTCAATCGCTGACCCGTGGACGCGCTGATCCGAACGGTGCGCGGTGGGAGGTGGGAGGTCCTTGCGGCTGGAGTAGAGGTGGGGGAGCCTCTCGTGCCGTGTGCCGCAAGGACCTCCGGCGCACGGTTTCCGCGGCGGGGGGGGGAGTGCCGCGAAACCGCGCGTGAGGTGACCGGATCCGCCACCAGGGGGAAGGTGCGGTCGCCGTGCCACTCGTCACGCGCATGCCCGGCTTTCGGATTCCTAACCCGACCGAATGCGGGAACAGTTGAATTGTGACCGGGGCCACTTCCGCCCTCGTCCGGCCTGGGTGCTCTGGCGTCCTCAGTCCTCAGCGATCCGGATGATGGTGCGGCCCGGGACGCGTTGCTGCGGGGTGAACGCGGCGGCTGCCTCGGCCAGCGGCCGAACCGCGCCGACCCGCACCCGGAGCCGGCCGTCGCGCAGCCGCTCGGCGAGTTCGGCGAGGAGGCCGCGGTCCGGTTCCACGACGAAGAAGAGGGCCCGCCCGTCCTCCGGCCGCACAGTGGGCGGATGCGCGATGGTGACCAGCGTGCCGCCGGGGCGCACCAGCCGAGCCGAGCGGTCCAGGACGGCGCCGCCGATCACGTCGAACACGACGTCGACCTGCCCGGCGTCCTGCCACTGCTCGGTCTCCAGGTCGAGGAACGCGTGCGCGCCCAGGTCGAGCACGGTTTCACGGTCGGCGGCGCGGCCCGTGCCGACCACGCGGGCTCCCACTTCGCGGGCGAGCTGGACGGCGATCGAGCCGACAGCCCCGGCGGCGCCGTGGATCAGCACGGTCTGGCCGGCGACGACACGCGCGTGGGTGAACAGACCCTGCCAGGCGGTCAGTCCGGAGATCGGCAGGGCGGCCGCCACCGTATGGTCGACGTCGGCGGGGAGCGGAGCGAGATTGCGGGCTTCCACGGCGACGTACTCGGCGAGCGAACCGTCGCGGGCCCAGTCGGTGAGCCCGAAGACGCGCTGTCCGACGGTGAGGCCGGTCGTTCCGTAACCGAGTTCCGTCACCACCCCCGAGACCTCGTGTCCGGGCACGCTCGGGGTGCGGTCCCGGCCGGCCCGGTCGGTCCAGGTCGCCGGCCAGTCGAGTTCTCCCCGGGTGAAGCCCGCGGCGTGCACCCGCACGATGACGTCGTTCTCGGCCGCGTGAGGGTGGGCGAGATCCGTCAGGGTCAGCCCTGTGACCCCTGCTTCGCGGTTATGGACGGTGATGGCTCGCACGAGCATTCCTTTCGTGGTGCGGGACGGGAAACGGGAGGTGGAAACGGCGGGGTCAGCGCGGCCAGGGCGCGTCGAGGATGCGCTCGACCATGGACGCACGGCGGAATCCGGGAACGAAATGTTCCAGGACATCCGCGTTGACCGTGCCGTACGTGGTGTCCGGACGGTGTTTGAGGCCGTCGACGAAAGCCTGCAGAAACTCCTTCTTGAATTCACCACGCGGATGAGCGGCGACGATTTCCTCCACCGCGTCCTGTGCCAGCCCGTCCAGCCCCCAGCCGATCGCGTCGGTCAGCACGCCGTAGTTCGTGGCAGCCGTCTCGGGGCCCATCCGGCCGGGAATCCCGGGTGTCGTGTGCAGGGCGATCGCCGTCCAGACCACCTCGACGGCGCTCTGCGAGAAGCCGCGATCGTTCAGAAACTTCCGCGCGTGGTCGGCGCCGTCGAGCTCGAAACGCTGCTTTCCGTCCGAGAACGGAATCAGAAGGCCCGCGTCATGGAACATCGCCGAGATGTAGAGCAACTCGGGGTCGGGCCGGAGGTCCAGCTCACGCGCGTGGAGGGAACCGAAGAGGAATACACGCCGTGAGTGGTGGAAGATCAGGGGATTCGTCTGCTCGCGCAGGAAATCCGTGGCCTCCGCGACGGCGGAGGTCTCGGGGATTTCCACCCCTGCGATGATGTCGGTCATGGTGTCCGTGCTTTCCTCTGCGATGTGCTCCGAGTGGACCGTGCGTCCGTTCTCCACGGTGCCGACCCCGTGGCCCCCTGCGCCGCCTCGGTCCGGCCATGAACCACTCGAATCAGGTCTCCCAGGATGGGCCGGTGAGCTCCGGCACGCATCGTGTGGCGATCCTCGTCTACGACGGCGTGAAACTGCTCGACGTCGTCGGCCCCGCCGAGGTGTTCGGGGAGGCGAATCTGCTCGGTGCCGACTACCGGACCGTCCTGGTGTCGACGACGGGCTCCGACGTCACCTCGTCGATCGGGATGAGGATCACCGTCGACGGCGGCGCCGCCACGCAACCGGACCCCGACACGTTCCTGGTACCGGGCGGAGACGTCTATCCCCGGACGCCGGTCACACGCGATCTGGTCGACGCGACCAGGGACCTGGCGGCCCGTTCCGGCCGACTCGCCTCCGTGTGCTCCGGTGCCTTCGTGCTCGGCGCGAGCGGCCTGCTGGACGGCCGGCGCGCGACCACCCACTGGAAGATCGCCGGTGAACTCGCCGCCCGGTGTCCGAGGGCCCGGGTCGAACCCGACGCGATCTACGTGCGCGACGGCACGGTGTACACGTCCGCGGGTGTCACCGCGGGCATCGACCTCGCCCTGGCCCTGGTCGAGGAGGACCACGGCCCGGACGTCAGCCGTGAGGTGGCCCGTGCCCTGGTGGTCTACCTGCAACGGCCTGGAGGTCAGTCACAGTTCTCCGCGCCCCTGCAGGGTTCTCCGCCGCGCTCGCCCGCCCTGCGCAGGGTGGTGGACATGGTCACGGCCGATCCCGCCGGCCACTACTCCCTGGCCGAACTGGCCGCCCGTCTCAATGTCAGCACGCGCCACCTGACGAGGCTGTTCCGTGAGGAGCTGGGCACCACCCCCGCGCGCTACGTCGAGTCGATCCGGTTCGGCATCGCGAAGGCACTGCTCGTCCAGGGGCACACCGCGACGCAGGCGGCATCCTTGGCCGGCTTCCCGAGCTACGAGAGCCTTCGCCGGGTCTTCGCGCGGGAGATGTCCATCAGCCCCGCGGCCTATCAACGCCGATTCGTCACCGCGCGGCGTCCCGAGTAGCGGCCCGCCTGTGACGGGCGTAGAGCCGGTCGTCACTCCCGTCGACGTCGGTCGCGGCTGCCGCATCCGATCCGGTCGGCTGGAGGATCGCAAAACGGCTGTGAGCAGGCGAAGTTGCGGGAAGAATGGCCGCCATGACCCACGAAGGCTCCTCCATCGACCCGACCAAGCCCAGCATCGCACGCGTGTACGACTACCTGTTGGGCGGCAAGGACAACTACGCCGTGGACCGGGAAATCGGCGACGTGTTCAAGCGCGACCTGCCCGGCTCGGTGGCCATCGCCTTCGCCAACCGCGCGGCCCTGACCCGGGCGGTCAGGGAGATCGCGAGGACCACGGACGTACGGCAGTTCATCGACCTGGGCAGTGGTCTGCCGACCGCGGACAACGTCCACCAGGTCGCGCAGCGCAACGCCCCAGAGTCCCGGGTCGTGTACGTCGACATCGACCCCCAGGTGCTCGTTCACGGTCGCGCACTGCTGGAGAACAACGAACGGACCCGCGTCGTCGCGGTCGACGTGCGCAACCCGGAAGGCATCCGCACCCACCCCGACACCCTGGAACTCATCGACTTCACCCGGCCCGTCGCCGTCATCCTCAGCGCCATCCTCCACCACGTCAACGACGACGAGGACCCTGCCGGCATCGTCCGCTACTGGCGCGAACAGGTGCCCTCGGGAAGCTACTTCTTCGTCAGCCACTTCCGCTCCGGCAACAACGCGGAGACGGTGGAGGCCGAGAAGGTCCTCCAGCAGACCTTCGGCCGGGGCCGCTGGCGCACCGACGAGGAGATCGCATCCCTGCTGGACGGCCTGGAGATCCTCGACCCCGGGATCGTCCCCGCGTCCCTGTGGCGTCCCGACGACAACGACAGCCCGTGGAACGTCGGCGGCAGGCGCGAACTCACGGTCTGGGAACACCTCATCGCGGCGGGACTGGCCCGCAAGGCCTAGCGGTGATCGCCGGGCGTGATGCCGTCACCCGATCCAACGGGCGGCGGCCTCGTAAGTGGCGGCCGGGGTGCTGTTGAAGGCGATGGCCGCATCGGGTGCGTGCCGCCGGACCAGGTTGACCACCTGCTCGAGGAGTTCGGCCTGATCGTCCGAGTGCCGCAGGCCACCGCCGATGACGACGCACTCCCACCGACGGGCTCGCAGCGCGTTCTCGACGAGCGCGGTCACGTCGTCACTTCCGTCAAGGCCGACCAGGCACGTCTCCACGCCCACACCGTGTTCGGCGAACTCGGCCAGTCCCACCTCGATCGCCTTGGCCACTGGTTCGGGATCCCACGGCCCCGGCACTCGGTAGGGATCAAGGCCGATGACGAGGACGCGGGGTTCAGCCGTGGTGTCCATGGTGCGGACGATACCCGGTCAGGGACGGTTGTCGTCCGTCGCGGGAAGGAACGCTTCGACACCCCCGCCGCCTTGCACAGCGCGGCGACGCCGACGTTGACGCCGTCTCGGTAGGTGAGCGTGGCCGCGCCTCCAGTAGCCGCTGTCGATCGGTTTACGAGGTGTCGCGCCCCCTTCGCGTTCCCACCGGCGGTCTTGCGCTCGGAAACCGATCGGTTTACCTTATGGGAACCGATCGGTTTCTCGTTCCCCGGAGAGAGTCACGACGCAAGGAGTCGGCGATATGCCCGCCCACGAGTCACGTCCCACGATCCACATCCCGGGGACCACCAGCCACACCATCGCCCCGCGCGCGGGACACAGCGGCGAGGGAGCCCTGCGCTACCTCAAGGCGGGCGGCGGCGCCCCCCTGGTCCTGCTGCACACCGTGCGCACCCAGGCCGAGCACTTCCGCCACCTCATCCCGCTGATCGCGGACCGGTACACCGTCCACGCCCTCGACCTCCCGGGGATGGGCTACTCCGAGATCGTGCCGGGCGCGTCCTATGACGAGCCGGCCATGCGCGCGGGCGTCGAGCGGCTCCTGACCGAACTCGACCTGCATGACGTGACGTTGGTCGGCGAGTCCATGGGGGCGGTGCTCGCCCTGACCGCCGCGGCCGCTCTGCCGGAGCGGGTGCGCCGCGTCGTCGCGGTGAACACGTACGACTTCCGCGGCGGGATCGCCCGCTCCAGCCTGCTGGCCCGCGTCGTGGTCAGTGGCGTCCTCGCGCCCGTTGTGGGTCCGGTGATCGCCGGGGTGGAGCCCAGGCCCGCCCTGCGGGCCGTCCTGCGGGGCGGCCTCGGCGACAAGAGCGCGCTGCGGGAGGACTACGTGGACGAACTGCTCCAGGTGGGCCGCCGCCCCGGCTATCCGGTCGTCGCCCGGGGCGTGTACCAGGCGCTGCCCAGCCTCGTCGCGGCCCGCTCGCGCTACCCCGGGGTCAAAGCACCCGTCCATCTCGTCTACGGCGAGAGGGACTGGTCCCGTCCCTCCGACCGGGAGGCCAACCGACAGCTCCTGCCGGCCGCCGACTTCACCCAGGTACCGAAGGCAGGCCACTTCATCGCCCTGGAACGCCCCGACGTACTCGCCGACCTGCTGAACACGGCGGCTTGAACCCCCGTCAGCCTTGCCATTCCCGGGAGTTCCACCGGGTTGGGCCTGCCCTGCGTTCCCCGGGGCAGGCCCATGGTTCTCTGCCCTCCGTTCCTGTCAGGCCGGCTGCCAGGAGAGGATCGCCCGGTACTGCGACTCGATGCCGCCCGCCGCGATGATGCTCGACGGAACCTGGGCCGACCCGGTGATGGCGTGATTGTCCTTGATCAGGACTTTCTTGTTGTCGTAGTCGGACGGACCGTTGGGCCAGTAGTTGCCCTCGATGTCCGTGGGGTCGTATGTGCCGTCGCCCGCCGTGTAGTTCACGTGCTTGCTGCCCCACGGCGAGACGTTGATGTTCCATACCGCGTTGCCGAGGATCGAGACGTAGGTGGCGCCGTTGTCGGTGTACAGGACGTGGCCGCCCGAGGTGTTGAGCTGGTCGTGGACGACGTTGCCGACGACCTTCTCGCCGTTGCTCATCGAGGTGCCGGTGATGCCGTTCGTGTAGACGGCGCCGCCGTCACCGAGCAGCGACATGTGGTCGTGGATCAGGTTGTACGAGATCGTGTTGTTGTTCGAGTAGTTGGGCTGTGCGGGCAGGCGCACCTTGTCGGGCCAGCCGCCCCAGCCGATGGAGATGGCCGTGTAGGGCACGTGGTCGATCTGGTTGTGGGCGATGGTCGATGTCTCGATGTATCCGGCGTCGACGGCGACCCCGCCGTGGTATTCGGTGGCGGTGTCGTAGAAGTGGCTGTCCTTGACGGTGATTCCGCTGGTGTGCTGTGCCGCGCTGCCGGGCTGGGGGATGTCCACGCCGCCCAGGTCGAGACCGTTGCCGGAGATGTCGGTGAACACGCAGGCGGTGACGGTGTCGTTCTGCGAGCCGTTGCCGAGGTCCAGTCCGGCCGCGCCGAGATGGACGAAGTAGTCGTGGTCGAAGTGGATGCTGCTGTCGTAGGTGAACCTCAGCGCGCCGGGCATCTTCGTCCAGTTGCCGTACGGGCAGGTGCCGCCCGACACGAAGGTGCACAGTCCCTGGGTGGCGTAGCCCGTGCTACCGGTGACCTGGTACGTCGCCTGGATCTCGGAGAAGCCCGTGCCGGTGTTGGAGGTCGTGTAGTTCGCGTAGCTGAACTGGATGCCCTGGAAGCCGATGTGACTGGGTTCGTCCGAGGCCTTGCCGGAGGTCGCCACGAGGGTGTCCAGCGAGGGTGCCTCGACGTCCGCGGTGGTCAGGTCCTGCCCGGAACGCGGGATGTAGTAGAAGCGGTGCTCGGTCTTGTCCAGGTAGAACTCACCCGGTTTGTCGAGGAGTTCGTAGGCGTTCTCCACCGCCGTCGGCGCCTCGGTGATCGATTTGCGGCCGACGAGGTTGTAGGTGCGGCCCGAGTCGTCGGTGCGCATGACCCGCCGGGTGGAGTTGTTCCAGCAGGGCTGGGCCATGGTGATGGCGGTACCGGTGACCGAGGCGACCGGACAGCGTGGCTCGGTCCACAGTCCGAGCCCGCCCCGGTAGACGAACTCGATCGCCGACCGATTGCGCCAGCCGGCCATCGGGTCGCCGGACGCCGTGGTGTATCCGGTCGCCGTCTGGGTCACTGACACCGGCAGAGAGCCTGTGGCGCGCTGGGCGCGTACGCCGTTCACGTACAGCTGCCGGGTGTCCAGGCCGCTGGGCGCCGGAGCGGACCAGATGCTGCTGTCGGCGCTGGTCCGCGACCAGCCGGTGACCTGAACACCGCCGCTGACGACGGGAGTCTGTCCGGCTGCCGCCTTCCACCACACGGTGCCGGCCGTGCCGCCGCCGGAGTCCGCGGAGCTGAAGGTGAGGGTCTTGGACAACCGGTAGACGCCTCCGGCCAGCATCACGGTGATGGGACCGGAGGTCGACTTGTCGATCGACCGGACCGCGGTCTGTGCCTTGGTGAGGGTACGGAAGGGGGCGTCGGCGCTGGTCCCCGGGTTGCTGTCACTGCCGCTCGGCGAGACGAAGTAGGTGACCGCGGTCGCGGCGTGCGCCGGCGAAGTGAGCGCCCCGAGGCACAGCACTGCGCAGAAGAGGGCCGCGAGGAGACGGTAAGACCCGATGAATAAGAAGGGCGGTCCGGCGGGTCTCGAGGCATGCGTTTGTTCTGTTGTCAAAAACATGCAGGAAACGTAGGGGTAGGGCAGCGAGAGGTCAATGACTGCGGCGCAGATACATCGGATCAATAGAGGTGGTCCGAGAGCCTGGGTGGGGTCATCCGAGAGACATACCGCACAACCATGGCAGAACTCCCCGATGTCGGGGTATCCGAGTTCGCGTAGGAGCCCTCCGCTGCATTGTTGCCGTTTGACAATAGTAGCCGTGAGGCAACAAAGTAAGCGGGTCGGACGTACGCGGGAAGGACCTGGAATGCTCCGGTGGACGGAGGCCACTCCGTGTGCTGGTCACCGACGTCGAAAGCCGACGGTGACACATGCGTCGCGAACGACGGTTCAGGCGGTTCGGCTGCCCGAATCCGCGACGTCGTCGTGTATCTGCGTCGCCGCGGCGGCGCAGAACGCTTCCAGCCCCTCCAGCAGCGCGACCCGCTTGGCGGCGGGCATATCCCGCAGCACCGTCTGCAGCTCCCTCTCCCGGCGGGCGCGCAGGTCGGCGAGGAAGGCGCGGCCCCGGTTGCTCAGGTGCAGCCGCACCTCACGCCGGTCCTCCGCGCTCACCTCCCGCTCGACGAACCCGGCGGCCACCAGCCGGTCGCACAGCCGGCTGGTGGACGGCGGGGTGGAGGCGAGGGACTCGGCGAGTGTGCGCAACCTGATGCCGTCCTGGTGCTCCAGGATGTGCAGCACCCGCAGCTGGGACGCGGAGGTGGGCGCCGTCGACGCCCGGCCCCACACGACCTCCAGCAGCTCGACGGCCGTGGTGGTCACACGCGCGACCTCATCGGGCTCCGGGGGGCGGCGGAAGGCAGTCACGATCACTCTCTCGCAGGCACTGGGGTGCCTGTCAGCGTACTAGCCGCGCGCCCTGGCCACCGAGACAACGGTCCGCCCGACGTGGCGCACCCGGCAGCTCGGCCTCGCGCGTGAACCAGGTCGTCCGGCGAAGGATTGGTGTTTCCCTCATCATGAAAAGATTTCTGGCCGCTGAACGCGCTCTGCGTACAGCGGCGCCCCACGAGTTGCTCGACGCCGTACGCGCCGCGCTGCTCGAGCAGTACGACGCGCGGAACGTCGAGTTGTACATGGCCGACTACGGACTGACCGTGCTGCGGCCCGTGTCGGTCCCACCGCACACGCCGGAGCCGGTGTCGGTGCACAACAGCCCGGCCGGCCGGGCCTTCGGGTCGCAGCGGCCGTATCTGGAGGAAGGTCGGAACGGGCGGACCCGTCTGCATCTGCCGGTCAGTGTGCGCGGCGACCGGCTCGGCGTGCTGTCCGTGACCCTGTCCGGCAGTGAGGCCGCCCGCCAGTGGGAACCCGAACTCGCCGAGATCGCCAATGTGCTGGGCCACGAACTGATCGTGGCCGAGCGCGACACCGACCTGTACCTGCAGGCGCGGCGCAAGGACCGGCTGACCCTGGCCGCCGAGATGCAGTGGCAGCTCCTGCCCGGCCGTTCGTGTTCCCGGCCGGAGTACGACCTCGCGGCCCAACTGGAGCCCGCCTACGCCATCTTCGGGGACAACTTCGACTGGTCGGCCACCGCCGACCACCTGATGCTGTACGTCACCAACGGTATGGGCGAGGGCATAGAGGCCTCCCTGCTGACGAACCTGGCCATCAACGCGCTGCGCAACGCCCGCCGCGCGGGCATCTCCATCGCCGACCAGGCGGCTCTGGCCGACCAGGCCATCTACGCCCACTATCAAGGGCGTTGCTATCTGTCGGTCCTGATGTTCGACTTCGACCTGACCACGGGCCGTACCGTCGTCGTGGACGCGGGCTCCCCGCGCCTGCTGCGGCTGCGCAACGGCAGCGTGGAGCCCGTCGACTTCGACGCCCAGCTGCCCCTGGGCATGTTCGAGGAGACCGACTACGTGGCGCAGGACTTCCACGTCGAGCCCGGTGACCGGCTCGTCTTCGTCAGTGACGGCGTCCATGCCGTCGCCTCTCCGAAGGGCGAGGCGTACGGCGACGAGGCTCTCACCCGGGCCGTTCAGGCCACCAGGCTGCTGCCTGCCGCCGAGGTGCCACGCGCGATCCTGCGGGAGCTGAGCGGCCACCGCGGCGGAGCCGTGCCGGACGACGACGCACTGGTCGTATGCCTGGACTGGCGCGGCAGGGCGCTGGATTGACGGTCCACCGGACCACTCGGCGTCAGGCGGTGTTGTGGGGCGCGTACACGGACGCTAATGTTTGTCATGCGGCAATAATTGTCTGATGGTCTGCCGCTCGGCGGGTCGCGGCCTCGCAGCAGGGAGACGATGCAGGTGGCGGAGCAGAACACGGCCATCGGGGCGGCGGGCGAACTGGCCGACTTCCTGCGGCGGCGCCGTGAGCAGATCGCCCAGCGATGGGCCGACGCGGCCTTGTTCCGTACGGTGTTCACCGTCGCCCGGGACGAGGCGGTCGAGGCGTCCAGGGCCGTCGTGGACGCACTGGCCGACGTGGCCCGCTCCGGACGGCTGGAGGATCTCGCGGCTCCGGGTTTCACCGCCGTCAGAGACCAGCTCGGCCGGATGTCCGCCTCCCGGGGCCGGGCCGGATTCACCCCCGCACAGATCGACAGCGAGGTCGCCGGCCTGCGCGCGCCGGTCATCGCCCTGCTGCGAGCCGAGTTCGACGCTTCCGCGGAGGGGCCCGCACATGACTGCGCCCTCGCGTTGACGGCCCTGATGGGCACGCTCCGCCTGGTGGTGCTGGAGACGACGGTGACTGAGGGCGAGCAGGTGATCGCCCGGCAGCACCAGCAGCTGCTGGAGGTCGCCACCCCGGTGATCAGGCTGTGGGAGGGCGTCGTCGCCGTCCCGCTGATCGGCATCCTGGACAGCGCCCGCAGCCAGGTGGTGATGGAGAGTCTCCTGGAGGCGATCGTCGAGCACGGGGCCGCGTACGCCATCCTCGACATCACCGGCGTGCCGACCGTCGACTCGCTCGTCGCACAGCACCTGATGAAGACGGTCGCCGCGGCACGCCTGATGGGCGCGGAGTGCATCGTGTCCGGTATCCGTCCGGCCATCGCGCAGACCATCGTCCATCTGGGCATCGACCTCGGGACGGTCGTCACGCGGGCCGGTCTCGCCGACGCCCTGGCCCACGCCCTCACCGAGCGGGGTGTCGTCGTCTCCCGGCACTCCCTCGCGGGAGCGAGCCCGCAGTGACCGGCGCCGCCACCCGTGCGGGCCCGGTGCCGCAGGCGGCGCCCGGGGACGTCGTGCCGGCCACCCCTGCTGAGCCGCGACGCGGTTCGGTTGCGATGGGCGCGGGCCTGCGCGACATCATCGGCAGGGAGTCCGTCGCCTCCTCCCACAAGCCTGTTCGGGCCAGGACGGCCGCCAACGCCAGGTCGTCGGCCGTCACGTGCGCGGCAGCTCCGACCGCCCACCCGGAAGAGGGTGCGTGATGCATGCCCCACCCGCCTCCACCACGCGCCTGCCGATCCGCTCGGACGCGGATCTGGCGTGGGTACGTCAGCAGGTGCGCCGCACGGCCGTAGGCCTCGGGTTCAACCTGGTCCAGCAGACCAAGCTGGTGACCGCGGCCAGCGAACTCGCCCGGAACACCCTCATCCACGGCGGCGGCGGCCATCTGGAGATCGCGGTGCTCGAGGACGGCCCCCGGCGCGGACTGCGGCTCACCTTCGTCGACACCGGCCCGGGTATCCGCGACATCGGCCAGGCCATGACCGACGGCTACACCACCGGTGGCGGCCTGGGTCTGGGACTGAGCGGAGCAGAGCGGCTGGTGCAGGAGTTCACCCTGGACAGCCGCCCCGGCGAGGGCACCACCGTCACCATCACCACCTGGGTCTCCGGCCTGCCCGCACCCCGCCCCGGCGGGGCCTGAACAGGGTGGGATGCGCGACTTCGCGCGATAGCGTGGAGATGACGAGGCGAGAGGGTGGACACCGTGAAGACGCCTGAACCGCTTCCCTCAGCGGAAGCCGAATTGCGTACGGCCGCCCCCCATGCGCTGGTGGCCACCGCACGCCGCCTCCTCGCCGAGCGGGTCGGCGCCCAGGAGGTGACACTGCTCCTCGCGGATTACGGCCTGACGGTCCTGCAAGCGGTCTCCCACCTGCCGCACACCCACAGCCCCGTCCCCGCTCACGAAGGGCCCGCGGGCAGCGCCTTCCGCACCCAGAAACCGGTGCTGGAAGTCGCGCAGGAGCCGACGGGCCATGTGGCACACCTGCCCATCACGGTGCGCGGGGACCGCCTGGGTGTCCTCTCCGTCCGACTGCCCGCCGGGGCCCCCGATCCGGGCACGGTACTTCAGCTGGGTGACTTCGCCACCGCGCTCGGCCATGAGGTCATCACCGCCGGCCGTGACACCGACGTCTACCTCCAGGCCCGCCGCACCCGCCGGCTCACGCTCGCCGCCGAGATGCAGTGGCAACTCCTCCCCGGCGGGGGCTGCGCCCGCGAGGAGTATGTCATCGGCGCCCACCTCGAACCCGCCTACGCCATCGGCGGTGACAACTTCGACTGGTCCGCCGGCGCGGACCACCTCGTCCTCACCATGACCGACGGTATGGGCCACGGCATCGACGCCTCTCTGCTCACCAGTCTCGCCGTCAGTGCCCTGCGCAACGCCCGCCGCGCCGACATCGCCCTCGCCGACCAGGCGTGCCTGGCCGACCAGGCCGTCTACGCCCAGTACGGCGGCAAGGTCTACGCCTCCACGCTGCTGCTGCGGTTCGAGCTGGCCACCGGCACCGTGTGCGCGGTCGACGCGGGTTCGCCCCAGTTGTTCCGCCAGCGGGACGGGCGCACCGAGCAGATCGAACTGACGGCCCAGCTGCCGCTGGGGATGTTCGAGGAGACCCTCTACGAGGAGCAGACGTTCCAGGTCCGGCCCGGAGACCGTCTCATCGCCGTCAGCACCGGGGTGCACGGTACGCGTTCCGCCATGGGCGATCTCTTCGGCGAACGTGCCCTGCGCCAGATCCTGAGTGCCACCCGTCCGACGGCACCGTACGACACGGCACGCGCGATCGTCGCCGGGCTGGTCGAGCACTACGGCAGCAGCGATCTCGCCACGGATGCCGCGGTGGTCTGTCTCGACTGGAACGGCCCCCGCACCTGAGGTCTCACGGGGAGCCGTCGCCTTCCTTGCCGGCGCCGTCCTGAGCCGTCAGGAAGGCCCGGATACCCCGGCTCAGCGCCGTCCGCTCGCCGGGCTCCATGGCCGCGAGAACCGCGACGAGCGCCTGGGACCGGCGCGCGGCCACTTCGGCAAGCACCTGCCGACCCCGGTTCGTGAGGACCAGTTGCACCTCGCGTCGTTTGTGCGGATGCAGCAGACGCTCCAGCAGGCCGGCCGCCTCCAGCCGATCACAGAGCCGACTGGCGGTGGGCGGCCCTATGTCCATGCCCTCGGCCAGAGCGGTGAGATTGAGCCCTGGTTCCGATTCCAGGATCCGCAGGGCCCGCAACTGGTGCGGCGACAGCCGCAGACTGGCTCCCTGGGCGGCCACCGACCACAGATCCGCGAGAGCGTCCACGGCGTCGGCGATCTCCAGCGCGACGGACCGGGGATCCCCTCCTGATCCGTTCGACCGGTCGTCTCCCGAGCCACTGAGACGAGTCACGCCCACATCACTTTCAGTAACCACCTGCCCATGCGGATGCCACTCTCATTGAACGCGGTACCCGAAGAGCCGTCGAGCAAGCACCTCCTGATCGTCTCTTGCTTCTTCCGCACATGCGCGGGCCTCCGCAGCGGGACGGCACCGGATGCACGGAGTCGCGACGGGGCAGTGACTGTCAGGCGGACTGGGATGTCTCCGGCTCGCCCTGCGGGGCGGGCTCGGCGGTTTCCGGGGTGGTGTAGAAGACGGAGCGGCCTTGCTTGGTGCGCTGGGCGTGGTTCCTGGCCACCAGTCCCTCGAGGGTGAGGCGCACGATCTTGGTCTTGATGTCCCGCTCGGGGTGCTGTTGTTGCAGTGCGGTGGCGACTTCGGCGGCGGAGCGGGGCTCCTGCTGGCCGGCCAGGTGTTCGCGGACGAGGTCGACGAGTTTCGGCGCGGTCGAGGCCGGGGCCGGGGCCGGCGCCGGGGTCTTCTTGCCTATCTTCCGGGCGGAAGCGGTGGACTTGGTGGCTCGTGCCTGCTTGCCCTTCCCGGATCCGGCGGCGGTCCTGCTCTTTCGGGGAGCGGGCGCCGTCTCCGGCTCGGGGGCAGGCTGGGGGGGAGCTGCCGGGACACCGAGAGCCTGCTGGATGTTCACCAGGACGGTGTGGTCCTCCTGCAGGGCGGTCAACTGCGACTGCAGTGCTTCGATCTCCTCCTGGAGGCGATCCTGCTCCTTGAGGTTGCGCTCAAGGTCGCCTGCCACCTGTGCGCTGTAGTGCGACGTCAACTCGCTGTTGCCGGCAGTGGTTTCGGACATGATGCTCACACTCCTTCGCGGGGCGTCACGGTCGACCGGAGACAGGCCATGACGTGTGCGGAATCCAACGCCTGTGCTGTTCATCCTGGTGCTGTGTGAGCAGCAGTCGTTACTGCCGCACAGCTGTGTTCAAGCGATAGTACGGAAGACATGTGCGTCGTTGTCCACCGCATGGCTGAAATCCAGCAGAATCCGAGCCAGGGACCACAGGAGCGAGGACATGGAACAGCGGGCCGCCATGACACACAGCGCGGGCCGGGAGCTGTCCCGGCCCGCGCTGTGTGTCGTACGTTCGATGTCAGCCGAGCAGCTTGCTCGCCAGAGTCGCGGCGTTGTACGAGCCCCAGCCGGTGGTGAAGTCCCAGCCGGTGGACGCGGAGTAGGCGCCGTTGCTGCCACTGGTGATGTCATGGAAGCCGGTGCCGCTCGCCGAGTACAGGGCCGGGTTGGCGAAGCCGAGGTTGGCCTTGCCCGCGGCGGCGGCCTGCTGGTTGTACAGGGCGGCGAACGCCGCCCACTCGGGGGCCGCGGCGCTGGTGCCGCCGACCGAGGACCAGGAGCCCTGCGAGTAGATGGACACACCGGGGCTGGGGTTGGCGTGCGCGGAGACGTCCGGCACCTGACGGTAGCCGCCGCCGGCGCTCTTCTGGACCGCGGTCTGCCAGCTCGGGATCTTGAAGACGGAGGACTTGCCGCCGCCACCGCCGGACCAGGCGACCTCCTTGCTCCAGGCGTTGGCGGAGGTGACGGTCAGCTTGGTGCCGCCGACACCGGTGACGTACGGGTCGCTGGCGGGGTAGTCGACGGACGTGCCGCCGTCGCCCGCGTCGTCGGAGCCGTCGTCACCGGAGGCGGCGTAGAAGCCGAGGCCCTGGGCCGCGCCCGCCTTGAAGACGGCGTCCACCGCGTTGATGTTGGACGTGGTGCGGGCGCTTTCGGCGGCACCCCAGCTGATCGAGGTGGTCGGGATGCCGCTGTCGACGATGGCCTGGTAGGTGTCGACCTCGCCGGCGTCGGAGTTCGGGCCCTCGAAGACGGTGACGTTCGCCTTCGGGGCGATGGCGTGCAGCACCTCGATGTCCAGCTCGACCTCGACCTGCCCGTCGCCGAGAGCGCCGGAGCCGCCGTCGACCTTCTGCACGGTCGGGGTGGGCGAGCCCAGGCTGTAGTTGGTGTCGTACTTGGTGATGTTGGACTGCTGGAAGCCGTCGAACTCCAGCAGGGCGATCTTCTGGCCGCTTCCGGTGTAGCTGCCGGAGACGTTGTACCCGCCCTTGAGCTGGGCCGGGGTGTAGCCGCCGCCGGGGCCGTTGTGCGGGGAGACGGTCCGGGTGATCGCCTGGTGGTGGAGTTGCACGCGGTTGTTGAGGCCGGCCACGTCGCTGACGAGGTGGGCGAGGCCGGACGGCAGTGTCGGCGCGCTGTCGTTGGCGTAGAAGGAGCGCCCCGACCTCGCGTCCTTCCAGGTCGACAGCTTGGTGCCGAAGGCCTTCTCCAGTTGCGCGGCGGTGCCGCTCGCGTCGATCAGCAGGTTGCCCGAGTGGACCTTGCCGACGGTGAGGCCCTGCGCGTGGAGGTAGTCCTTGAGCTGCCCGACCTCCGCGTCGGTGCGACCGAAGCGCGCCGCGAACCGGCTCTTGGTGAGGTAGTGACCGTAGGAGGCGGAGTGCGGATCGCTGACCTTGGCCACGAAGGTGTCGAGAGCGCTGCCGCCTCTGGGCGTCAGGCTGATGGCCACCGATATGCGCTTGTCGGCCGCGACGTTCCCGGTGCGGTGCGCGTTCTGCTTCAGGCCCGGCAGAACGTCTCCGGCGATGGCGGCACGCGTGGTGTGCGGGGCGTTCGCGGCGTAGGCGGCGGGGACGACCGCGGTGACGAGGGCCGGCGCGGCGAGCAGGCCGAGCAGTTTCAGACGAGACTTCACTGAAGTCCTCCGGAAAGTGGGGGAGTTGTTCCGAGAGCGGAACGGCTTCACCGTAGGAACTCCGGCCCCACCCCCATAAGCGGGGGAACCCTTGCGTTACGTGTTAACGGCGGATGTCATGTCAACGGTGTATGTCCACGGCGCGACGGCCCTGTGCGCCGGTGGGCTGAGCGACCGTCACCGCCCTTTCCCTGCGTTCCACTTGGCCGTCATCGCTGGTGTTCACAGCGGCCCCGGAGGCGATGACGGCGACCGCCATCGCGTGGGCGAGGGCGGTGCGCGAGCGGACCCCGACCTTGCGGTAGACCCGCGACAGGGTCCCTTCAACGGTCTTGACGCTGATGAACAGTTCGGCCGCGACCTCCCGGTTGGTGGCCCCGCCGCCCACCAGTTCGGCGATCCTGGCCTCGGTGGGCGTCAGGTCGGGACCCGTCTCACGGCTCGAGGCGTCGACGCGGGCGAGTTCGTCCCTCGCCCGGGCTGCCAGGGGAGCGGCGCCGGCACGGGTGGCGACCTCCAGCGCCTCGCCGAGGGCGGTGCGAGCGGCGCTCCGGCGACGGGAGCGGCGCTCGACCGTACCGAGCGCGAGGAGAGTGCGCACCAGGTCGACCGGCAGGGAAAGCTGCCGCAGCCGGTCCGCCGCCGCACCCAGTCGCGCCGCGCCCTCCTTCGGCCGGCCCAGGCCGGCCTCGCGCAGCCCCTCCGACCGTTCCAGAGCCGCCCACACGCTGGCGGGCGTGCGGGGCGAGACGCGCGCACGGGCTTCGCGGAGCACCGCCCCGGCCTCCTCCGTCTCGCCCAGCACGACGAGGGCTTCGGCCAGGTCGGCGTACCAGTGCAGCAGGGGCGGATCGGCGGCGCCCATGGCCGTACCCAGCTGCCTGACACGCCGCAACGCCTCCACCGCGGCCGCCGCCCCGTGGGGGTCGCCGCCGAGGAGCTGAGCCTGCCCGAGCGCGGCCAGCGCGCGCAGCAGGAACAGCCGGTCGCCGTCGGCCTCGGAGGCTGCCACCGCCTGCGCGGCCAGGCGCCGGGCCTCCTCGACGGTGCCGCCCGCGGTGGCCGCGAGCGCGGCCGCGTACAGCGCTGGGGCCGACCGGGCCATGACCTGCGAGCAGCGGGCCGCGGTGTCCAGGGCCTCGCGGCACAGTCCGGCGCGCACCTGGATCCGGGTCAGCGCCACCAGGGTCGCCATGACCTCCTCGACGCCCGCCAACTCCGCGATCCGGCTCAGGAGTTCGCCGACCTGCTTGCGGGCCTCGGTCACCCGGTCGGACTCCAGGGCCAGGATCGCCCGCATCCGGATCAGCCGCCAGCTCTGCGGGCCGCCTTCCGCGCCCCCGGCCAGGGCGAGCGCCTCCTGCAACGCGACGTCGGCGGCGAGCGGGTCGCCCGCCAGGGAGCGCACCCGGGCCAGCGTGGCGAGTGCCCCGATGCGGGTCTCCGTGTCACCCGCCACGTCGGCCTGGCGAGCGGCGAGCCGGG
Organism: Streptomyces griseorubiginosus; assembly: GCF_017614965.1. Classification (GTDB taxonomy): domain Bacteria; phylum Actinomycetota; class Actinomycetes; order Streptomycetales; family Streptomycetaceae; genus Streptomyces; species Streptomyces griseorubiginosus_B. Next base: position 26,716 of record NZ_WVUG01000023.1, read on the forward strand.
CATGACCGGCCGCCTTCTCCAACTCCCCGCACAACAGGCCTCGTACCGCCGCCCAGTGGTGCAGCCACGCCTCGGCCTCCGGGTCGCCCTCGGCGTCCCGCAGACCCTCTTCGATCAGGGCGTGGGTACCCTCCAGTGCCTGCCCCGCGCTGCGCAGCAGGATCAGGCGGGCCCGGACCCGCTGCCGGGCCGGGCCCACGGCGAGAACGGTCTCCGCCGCCTGGGCCGCCTTCTCCGACTGCCCCGCGTCACACGCGAAGTCGGCCGCTGCCAGAAGCCGTTCGGCCCGGTCCGCGGGCCGGTCACCGGGGGTGCGGCGGGCGGCCAGGCCGGCCAGTTCGCAGGCCGCCCCGAGGGCTCCGTCGAGTCGCGCGGACTCCGCGGCGGTCATCAGGGCCAGGGCGGTGGTCTCGTCCTCGTGCGGGTGGGCGTGGGCGAGATGGCGGGCCCGCTCCACGGGCTCGGTGACCGCGCGGGCCAGCACGGCGTGCGCTTGTCGGCGGTCGCTCTCCGTCGCGTCGGCGTGGACGGCGGTCCGGATCAGGGGATGGCAGAACCGTACGGTGCCTTCCGCGTCCGCCGTCGCGATGCCGAGCCGTTCGGCGTCCGCGAGAGCCGTGGCGGGGCTGGGGAGACCTGCCGCACGCAGCAGCGTGAGGCTGGGGTGAGCGGCGGTGGCGGCGACGAGGAGAGTGCGTCGCACGTGCTCCGGCAGGGTACGTGTCCGCCCCATCAGCAGGGTGCGCAGCCTTCGGGGCACGCGCAGCGGCGGCCCGAAGCCGTCGCGCGCCGGTCCGAGGAGGGCGGCCCGCGCCAACTCCAGTGCGTACAAAGGGTTTCCGGCGACCGTGTCCTGGATCGCCCGCAGTACCGCCGGCGGCAGGTCGGCACCGGTACCGTCCCGGACGAGGTCCGCCACTTCCTCATCCTTCAGCGGCGGCACCGAGAGTTCGGCGGTGCCCGGCGGGCAGCAGCGCAGCCGCTCGGGCTGTTCGCCCTCGGCCACCCGCTCGGCGGCCACCATCCTGACATCCAGGCCCTCCAGGCGCCGTACGGCGAAGGCGAGCGCCTCGGCGGTCGGCTCGTCGAGCCACTGCAGGCCGTCCACGACGAGGACGACCGGGTCGGCGGCGGCCAGGGTCCGCAGCACCTCGAGGACGGCGGCGCGCACCGCGAGCCGACCGCGCCCGTCCCGCGGTTCCGGGCCGCGCAGCAGGGCCGCGTCCAGTGCCCGCCGGAGCTCGGGCGCGAGGGCGTCCAGGTGGCTCCGCGGCACCGGTGCGAAAAGGTCGGCAAGCCCGGCGAACGGCAGCTCGCTGTCCTCCTGGGCGGGCGAGCAGCGCAGAACCGTGCCGACCGCGTCCGTCGTCAGCGCCGACACGAGGACGGACTTGCCGATTCCCGCGGGACCGTGGAAGAGGACGCCGGAACGGGCCGACAACCCGGCCCGGGCGGCGTCGAGCAGTTCGGAGCGCAAGGTCAGTGACCGCGCCGCCGCGGAGCTCGCCCGCCGGCTGTCCCGCACATCTCACGACCTCGAATCATGTGTTCATGACAACCTCACCGATTCGGCTTGTCAATGACCTCTGTCACGCCCGTCGATCACGCGGCCGCCGCCCCGGCCTGATCTGACACCCGCTCCTTGGGGGACGGCGGCCCGCAGTTCCCTCACCAGGGCGCGCACGACGGCCGACCTGGCCAGTTCGGGGGTGGTGACGTAGCCGACCCGGCGCGTCGGGCGTGTGGGGCCGAGGTCGGTGATCCCGACCGAGTCCGGCGCGCCGGACAGGGAGAGCGCGGGCATGATCGCCATTCCGTGACCCGCGCTCACCAGGGAGAGAACCGCTCCGTCGTCCTCGGCCACGACGGTCGCCTCCGGGATCCAGTCCTGTGCGGTCCACCAGTCGCGGGTGTACGAGCCGCAGTTCTCGGCCCAGTCGACCAGTGGCAGTGAACGCGGGGCGGCGTGACCCGCCGCGTGCACCAGGGAGTACGGCTCCTCGAAGAGCCCGCTCGCGACGAGGCCGGGCTCGAGCGCGACGGAGCCGCCCAGCGTGGCGAGGGCCAAGTCGGCCTTCCCGTCGGCCACTTCGCCTGCGGTGCCGCGTCCCACCTCGCGGACGATCCGCACCCGCGGCTCGATCCACGGATGCCGGGCGAGCAACCGCTCGAGGACGGGCGGCAGCAGATGGAGAGCCGCACTGCGGAAGGCCGCGATGCGCAGTTGACCCCGCGCCGCGTCGGAGCGGGCAGCACCGCGCGCTTCGGCGGTCAGGACGTCCAGCAGACGCAGGACGCGGCGGGCGTGTGCGACGGCTCTCTGCCCGGCCGGGGTGGGGCAGGCGCCGCTGCGGCCGCGTTCGAAGAGCACCGCACCGATCTTGCGCTCGCTGCCGCGCACCGAGTGGGAGACCGCGGACTGCGTGAGCCCGAGATTGCCGGCCGCGGCCGAGAAGGCGCCGGTGTCCGCGATCGCCACCAGCACGCGCAGTTCGTGCGGGGAGAGATCGGAGTCGATCGTGCGGGCCACGGGGCGCTCACCTCACCGTATGAGAACTGCTCATGGAACGGGGCGTCGCATGAGCCCAACCCACTGACCACCAGGCGCATTCCCGCCCTACGGTCCGGTCATGAACGAGACCGCGCTCACCGTGCACCAGACCGCCCGCCCGCACGGCTTCCCCACCGCCGAGCACTTCACCCTCGTCGAGTCCCCGCCTCCCGAACCGGCGGCCGGCGGCGCACTGGTGGAAAACCTCTACTGGTCCGTCGACCCCTACCACCGCGAGATGATGGACGACGTGCCCGGAGGCTTCGCGCTCCACGCCCCGCTGGAGGGCCGCACCATCGGGCGGGTGATCGCCTCGCGCACCCCCGGGTTGACCGAGGGCGAGACCGTGTTCCACCGGCGGGGCTGGCGCACGCACTCCGTGGTCACTCCCGAGGAGACACGTCACCTGCCCCGCTTCGAGGGGGTGCCGCTGACCGCGTACCTGAGCGTTCTCGGAGGCACCGGCCTGACCGCCTATGCGGGCCTGACCCGCATCGCCCGGCTCCAGGAGGGCGACGACCTGTTCGTGACGGCGGCGGCGGGCGGGGTCGGCACGGCGACCGGGCGATTCGCCCGGCTGCTCGGAGCCGGACGGCTCGTGGGCAGTACCGGATCGGCGGCGAAGGCCGCACACCTCACCCGGGAAGTCGGCTACGACGCCGCCTTCGACTACCACTGCGGACCCGCCGCCGACCTGCTCGGCAAGGCCGCACCGGACGGCATCGACGTGTTCGTCGACAACGTCGGCGGGGAGCAACTGGCCGCGGCGGTGGGAGCGCTGCGCCCGTCCGGACGCATCGTCCGCATCGGCACGATCGGCCAGTACAACACCCCCGAAGTGCCGCCGCCGCACTTCAACTACGCGGACCTCGTGGAGAAGAGCCTTCGGATGGAGGGCTTCCTGGTCAGCAACTACCTTGACCTGCAAGAGGAGTTGTACGACTTCGCGGTTCCTCACCTGCAGAGCGGCCGGCTCGCGTTGGACCAGACGGTGGTGGACGGCTTCGAGCACATCGTGCACGCGTTCCTGGGCATGCTGCGCGGCCGCAACACCGGCAAGACCATCGTGCGAGCGCGATGAGCCAGGGCTCACCGGCTCGCCTCCTGAACAGCGGGGAAAGCGGTGCGCCAGCCCAACTCAGGGGCGATCAGGTGCCGTACGTCGTGCAGGATCTGCTCGTACTCCTCCCGGTGGAACTCGTACGGCAGCTCCAGGCGCAGTTCCGACACCTGCGCGAGGACGGGATCGGCCGTCAGCCGCTCCAGGATCTGCTCCGCGGTGCCGACCACGTCCGGGGCGAACAGGAACCGCTTCCCGCCCAGCGCGGCGAGCGTCTGCGGCTTCAGGGTGCGCGCGTGTCGACTGGCCGCGTAGTCGCGGTAGCGGGTCCGGGTGGCCGCGTCGGCGCTGTCGTACGGCACGATCACCCGCCCCAGTGCCACACGTGTCGTCTGCCGGTCGTCGCCGAGGGCGCGCCGGTACTCGGCGAGCAGGTTCGCCTGGGCGGTGGTGAAGTCGTCGGTGTCCTCGCCGGAGACGATGTTGCCGGACAGCAGACCGAGGCCGTTCTCGGCGGCCCAGCGGACCGAGCGCAGGCTGCCTCCGCCGTACCAGATCCGCCGCACCAGACCGGGGTTGTGGGGTTGCAGCCGCGGCCGCTGGACGTTGCCCGGCGACTGGATCACGGTGTCCGGGCCGCCGAGGTAGTCGCCGCGCAGGTGGTCGACGAGGCGGGCGATCCTGCCGTACGACAGGTCGAAGCCGCGCCAGTCGCCGTCGTGCACCAGGTCGCCGAGGAGTTCGGCGTGCGGCATGCCGGTGCTGAAGCCGACCTGGAGGCGGCCGCGGGACAGGACGTCGGCCAGGGCGAGGTCCTCGGCCAGGCGGAAGGGGTTCTCGTAACCGATGGGAATGACCGCGGTCCCCAGCTCGACCCGCTCGGTGCGCTGGCCGGCCGCGGCGAGGAACACCGCGGCGGAGCCGACGCCGTGTTCGAGGTGGCGCTGGCGGATCCAGGCCCCGTCGTAGCCGAGCCGTTCGCCGTACTCGAAGAGCTGGAGGGTCTCCTCCAGGCCGGTGTAGGGGTCGTCGTCGGCGAAGTTGCCGGGGGTGAGGAAGGCCAAGGAGGTGATGGCGGGAGTGCTCACGACGCTGCTCCTCGGCTCGTGGCGGTCTGGGCGGGGGAGGGGAGCCGGCCGCCGGGGATGGCGGAGAGGAGTTCTCGGGTGTACTCGTGGCGGGGGTCGGTGAACAGCTTCTCGGGCGGTCCGGTCTCGACGACCCGGCCGGTCCGCATGACCGCGACCTGGTGGGCGATCTGGCGCACGACGGCCAGGTCGTGCGAGATGAACAGGTACGCGACGCCCGTGTCGGCCTGCAATTCGGCGAGCAGGTCGAGGACTTGGGCCTGGACGGACACGTCGAGCGCGGATACCGGCTCGTCGCAGACCACGAGGTCGGGGGAGAGGGCGAGGGCCCGGGCGATCGCCACGCGCTGGCGTTGTCCCCCGGAGAGTTCCGCCGGCCGGCGCTCCAGCGTGGCGGCGGGCAGGGCCACCCGGTCGAGGAGCTCGCGGGCCCGGCTGAGCCGGGAGGCACGGTCGCCGACCTTGAAGGCGCGCAGCGGTTCGGTGATCACCTCGGCGACGGAGAAGCGGGGGTCGAGGGAGGCGTAGGGGTTCTGGTAGACGAGCTGGGCGCGGCGGCGCAACTGCCGGGCCTGTGCGCCCTTGGCGGTGGTGACGTCGGTGCCGTCGAGGAGGATCTGTCCGGCGGTCGCGTCGGTGAGGCGCAGCACCAGGCGGGCGGTGGTGGACTTGCCCGAGCCCGACTCGCCGACCAGGGCGAGGGTCCGGCCGCGTCGGAGGGTGAGGCTGACGTCGTCCACGGCGCGCAGGGTTCGTGGCCCGTCACCGGCGCGGGGCAGCCTGTACTCCTTGACGAGGTTGCGTGCTTCGAGCAGCGGTGCCGTCTCCGCCTCGGGGGCGGAGACCGGGGTGCGGGGTCGGGCGGTCGTCAGGCTCGGGGCGCTGGCCAGCAGGTGCCGGGTGTAGGCGTCTTGCGGGCCGGCCAGGACGTCGCCGGTGGGGCCGGCCTCGACGACCTTGCCCCGGGACATCACCACCAGCCGCTGGGCCCGGTCGGCGGCGACCCCGAGGTCATGGGTCACCAGCAGGACCGCGGTGCCCAGTTCCTGGGTCAGGGTCTGGAGATGGTCGAGGATGACCCGTTGCACGGTGACGTCGAGCGCGCTGGTGGGCTCGTCGGCGATGATCAGCTCGGGCCGCGCCGCGATGGCGACGGCGATCAGGGCGCGTTGTCGCATCCCACCGGACAGTTCGTGCGGGTACTGACGCGCCCGTACGGCCGCGTCGGGCAGCCCGGCCCGGTCCAGGACCTCGACCGCCTCGGCGGGAGCCGATCGGCGGGTCGCCAGACCGTGGATGCGCAGCACCTCGGCGACCTGGTCACCGATCCGCCTGACCGGGTTGAGGGAGACCGTCGGATCCTGGGGCACCAGTCCGATGCGTGCCCCGCGGACGGTGCGCAGTTCGGCTTCCGAGAGGGTGGTGAGGTCGTGCCGGCCGAAGCGGACGGTGCCCGCGTCGATCCGGCCGTTCGCCGACAGCAGCCGGGTGATCGCGTGCGCGGTCGTGCTCTTTCCCGAGCCCGACTCGCCGACCACCGCGGTCACCTGTCCCGGCCACACGTCGAGGTCCACGCCCCGGACGGCCTCGACCGTGCCGCCCCGGGTGCGGTACGACACCGACAGACCGCGTATCTCCAGCAATGGTGTGGTCACGTCCTCACCGTCCTCACGTTCGTCGGTCATGGCTGTCGGGACCATTCGCCGTCCAGCGCGCGGGCAATGCGGTTGGTCGCCAGCACGGTCGCGGCGATGGCCAGTCCGGGCAGCGCGGTCAGCCACCAGGCGTTGGCGAGGTAGTTGCGGCCGTCGGAGATCAACGTGCCCCACTCCGGGGCGGGCGGGGGAGCGCCGTAACCGAGGAAGCTGAGGGCGGAGACGGCCAGGATGGAGGAGCCGAAGTCGAGGGTGGCCAGGACGATCACCGGGCCCGCCGCGTTGGGCAGCACATGCCGGCCCAGCACCGAGTACCAGCGCGCCCCGCTCGCCCGCGAGGCCTCCACGAACACCGCCTGCCGCACCCGCAGCACCTCCGCGCGCGCCACCCTTGCGAACGAGGCGACGCTGGCGATGCCGACCGCGACCGCCACCTTCACCGTGCCGTAGCCCAGCGCGGTGACCAGGGCAAGGGACATGAACAGCGCGGGGATGGACAGCAGTACGTCGACGAAGCGCATGAGGACGTCGTCCACCCAGCGGCCCACGAACCCGGCGACCACCCCGAGCAGTCCGCCGACCACGAACGCGACCAGGACGGCGATCAGCGTCGCCTTGAGGGACAGTTGGGCGCCGTGGACGACCCGGGAGAACACGTCCCTGCCCAACTCGTCCGTGCCGAACCAGTGATGTGCGCTCGGGCCGCGGAAGTTCTGGGCGGGGACGCCCTTCAGCGGGTCCTGAGAGGTGAACAGTCCCGGCCAGAACGAGGCCAGTACCACCAGGACGAGGACGACGACCGACAGCAGCAGGCCCGGTCGGCGGGCCAGGAACCGCAGCAGACGTCGTACGTCGCCGCGGCTGCGCGGCTCGGGGCCGGGGGCCGTGTCGACCGGCCGGGCCAGGCCGAGGGCGGTGTCGTCGACGAGGCTCTGGCTCATGCGAGGGCCGCCCTTCCGTTCGAGGCCACCACGATCCGTGGATCGAGGAGTGGGTAGACCAGGTCGACGACCAGGTTCGTAGTCACGAAGATCAGCGCTCCGAACACCACGACCCCTTGCACGAGCGGGATGTCCTGGGCCGTGACCGCCGCCGCGGTGACGCGGCCGAGGCCGTCGCGGGAGAACACGGTCTCCACCACCACGGAACCGGCGATCAGTTGCCCCACGAGCAGACCGACGACCGTCAGCGCCGGCAGGGACGCGTTGCGCAGGGCGTGCCGCAGATGGACCCGCCACCGGTCGGCGCCCTTGGCCCGCGCCGTCTCGATGTACGCCTGGTCCAGTGCGGTGAGCAGGCTCTTGGCGAGCACCTGGGCGACCTGCGCCCCGGTCGGCACCGCCAGCGTCAGGGCCGGCAGCACCAGGCCCCGCAGGCCGTCGTTGCCGAACGCGGGAAACCAGTGCAGCCGGAAGGAGAACAACTCGACCAGCAGCAGCCCCACCCAGAACGTCGGGACGGACACCCCCAGCGGCGGCAGCGACAGCAGCAGCTGCCGCAGCCAGCGCTGAGTGGTGTACGTCGCCACCACCGCCAGACCGCCGCCGAGGAGCACCGCGAGCAGCAGGGCCGTGCCGGTCAACTGCAGGGTCTGCGGCAGGGCGTCGGCCAGCGTCGAGGTCACCGCGCGACCGGTGGACACCGAGTCGCCGAAGTCCCCGCGCACCGCCCGGCCGAGGTACTCGGCGTACTGCACCAGCACCGGCTTGTCGAAGCCGTACTCGTGCCGCAGGGCGGCGATCTGCTGCGGGTCGACCTGCCCCGAGTCCATCCCGGCACTGGCCATCGCCGTGACCGGGTCGCCCGGCAGATAGTCCAGCACCAGGAACGAGACCGTGTACGCCGCCCACAGCACGCCGACCGCCTGCGCGAGCCGTTTGATCACATAGCGGCGCATGCGTCAGCCGATCCAGGTGTCGTGCAGCTGGAGCCGGCTGGAGGCGTCGAAGTCCAGGTCGTGCACCTTCTTCGACACGCCCAGCTGGGTCTGGAGCTCCACCACCGGGGCGTAGTAGGCGTTCTGCACGATCAACTGCTGCGCCTCGCCGACCAGTTGCCTGCGCTTGGCCGGGTCGACGGTAGCGGCCTGCTCGGACAGTGCCGTGTCCAGGGAACTCGGGGGCAGGTGGTAGAAGTTGGCCAGCTCGGTGGAGAAGGAGCTGCGCAGGATGTCGGGGTCGGCGCGGGTCACGTTCCCCCACACCGCGTCGTAGTCGCCCGACTGGAGTGTCGGGGCGAACTGCGTGACCTGGAGCTGCTTGAGGGCCACGTCGACACCGACGGCCTTGAGCTGCTGCTGAACGAGTTCCAGCGCGGGCTGGTTGGTGGCTGCGTTGGGAAACCACTTGATCGTCAGACTCAGCTTCTGGCCGCCCTTGGCGCGGATGCCGTCGCTTCCGGTCTTCCAACCGGCCGCGTCCAGCAGGGACTTGGCCTTGGAGGCGTCGAAGGTCAGGCCGGAGGCGAGGTCGGTGTAGTCGGGTGTGGTGTGCGCGAGGACGCTGGTGGCCGGGCGGGTGCCGGTCGGGAACACGGTGTCGGCGATCTGCTGCCGGTCGATGGCGTGGAGGATCGCCTGACGCACCTTGGCGTCCTTGAACAGCGGCCGGGAGTTGTTCAGGCCGAGACCGAACACCACCCCGGGGTTGGCCCGTCGCTGAAGGGTGACCTGGCCGCCCTTGAGCGCCGCCTCGTTGGCCTTGCCGACGCTGGCGACGGCGTCCACCTGACCGGACTGCAGGCTGCCGGCCCGCACCCCCGCCTCCGGCACGACCTTGAACACCAGCTTGTCGAGATACGCCTCGCCCTTCTTCGACCACAGTGACGATCCCCAGGCGTATCCGGTGCGCCTGGCGAGTGTGAGGGACTGGTTCTGCACGTACTGCTTCAGCACGAACGGTCCGGAGCCGGTCACCCCGTCGCTGCACTTCTGCTGCGGGGTCTTCTTCACGCTGGCCGAGGACTCGATGCCGAGCGAGTGCGTCGAAGTGGCCTGCAGGAACTGGGCGTTGGGCTGGCTGAAGGTCACCTTCACGGTGAGCGGGTCGACCACGGTGGTGCTCTTGACGCCGCTCAGGTAGCCCTCGGCGAGCGTGCCCAGGGCGCCGAGCTTCGGAACCGCGTCGAAGTTGTCCTTGACCACCTGCGCGGTCAGCTTCGAGCCGTCGCTGAAGGTGACGCCGGAACGCAGGTGGAAGGTGAAGGTCGTGGCGTCGGGACTGACGTCCCAGCTCTTGGCCAGCCACGGCACGATCTTGCCGGTCTTCGGGTCCTGGTCCGTCAGGGAGTCCACGATCTGGCGCACCGAGTAGATGGTCTCGTTGCTGGCGACCTGCTGCGGATCCACGCAGCCGGAGTCCGACCCCACCGCGAAGGTCAGGGTGCCGCCGGACCTGGGCTGTCCGGTGCCGCCGCCCGCGTCGCCGCCGCCCGATCCGCAGGCGGTCAGCAGGGCGCTGGTGGTCACAACGGCGGTCAGTGCCGCCCACCGAGAGGTTCTGACATGGGGAAGTGCGATCACGGAGGGCTTCTCCTACTCGTGTCACCAGGCACGGCGGTGGTACGGGGCACGGCCGTGCGAGGGCGTGCGGACCCGCTCGGCGTGATGCCGACGTCGGGGAGCGCTGTGCAGACAGGGATCAGTGGAAAGGAAGAACGGGGATCAGCGGAAACGAAGTACGCGGATCATGTGCAGGCGGATGCGGCGGCGACTGGTGCCGGACGGCGACCAGCGCTGAAGAGGCGCGTCAGGCCTGACAGAGACAGCTGGTCGAGCGCTTGAGATCGATGTGGCGCCGACGCGAGAGCCGGGAGAACACGGTGGCGCCGGCGAAACGGGCGCTGAGGTCACCACCGTGCCGCATGTCGGTCCTCCACCTGTCCGGCCCCGGTCACGGGGCCACGCGCTTGCGGGATCGTCGGTGGTCCCGCCGGGCTTTCACCTGGAGCACCCCACCGCGTGGGAGGGTTGCCGGTCAGCGAGCCAGGGCTTGACGCTGACACTCAATGCCAATCGTGATCGTACGGAGAGATCTTGCCGTTGGTCAATGGCCGGGCGCCGGGCCCAGCTCAGGAACCGCCGCGCTCGCGGGGGATCTTCTGACCGGCCTCGATCGCCACCGGCAGTCGGTTCTCGCCCGGGGGCAGCGGGCACGTGGCCAGGTCCGTGTAGGCGCACGGCAGGTTCGTGGCGCGGTTGAAGTCCAGGACGACCCGGCCGTCGGCGGCGGGCGGCTCCAGCCACAGGGCCCGGTTGGCGGCGTAGGTGGTGACCCCGGAGGTGGCGTCGGTGAACAGCACCAGCAGCCGGCCCTCGCCGGCGCCGGGGAACGCGGTGAGGGACAGCTGACGTCCGTCCAGCTCGAAGTCGATCCTGCCCGGAGCGTCATAGACGTGCTCCAGGCCCTCGACGGCCGCCCCCACGGTGGTCGGCCGGGGCGTGTCGAAGGGGACGTAGCGGCCGGTCACGGCCCAACGCGGGTCAGGTGCGTAGGCAGGGGTTCCGGTGAAGGCCGTGCGCCGGGGCGCGTCCGGGTGCCGGGGGCGCACGATGTCGTGGCCGCCGCGCTTGGCGACCTCGATGACGGCGTCTTTCCACACCGCGTTGACGCCGCCGCGCTCGGGGAGCACGCCGAAGCGGTGTTCACCGCGCACCGTGGTTCCGTCGACGACCAGTTCATCGCCCTCGTCGAGAGTGACGACGACCCCGTCGGGGCCGGTGTGCCAGGCGCCGGGCGCGTCCGGGAAACGCTGTGGGTGGTCGTCGAGCCAGTGTTGGCCGGTGATCGCCAGAATGCCGTGCGGGGCGGAGAGTCGGGCCTCCTGGGCCCGGTACCACTCCAGCCAGGTCTCGGTGAAGGTGTGGAGGTCGGTCGCGGTGGCCTCGGTGGTCAAAGGATGCTCCTTCGTGCTGGGGCTGTCGGGTCTTCGGGGCGGTTCAGCGGGCGAGTTCGCCGAGGAGTCGCCAGGTGCGTCGGCGGTCGGCCTCTCCGGCGATCTCGGTGCCCGAGAACACGACCTCGGTGGCGCCCGCGTCGCGGTAACGGCGCACCTCGGCCTCGACGGTCCGCTCGTCGCCGATCACGGCCAGGTCGGCGGCTCGTCGGGCGCCGGAGAGTTCGATGACCCGGGCGTAGGACGGGATCCCCTCGTAGAAGGCGAGGTTCTCGGTGGCCTTGGCCCGTACTGCCTCCACGTCGTCGGTGACCACGCCCGGCACCAGGGCGACGATCCTCGGCGCGGGGCGGCCGGCGGCCTCGGCGGCGGTGGTCAGGGCGGGCACGATGTGGTCCGCCAGGGCGCGCGGTCCCGCCAGGTACGGCAGGATCCCGTCGGCCAGTTCACCGCTGACCCGCAGCGCCTGCGGTCCCATCGCGGCGACCAGCAGCGGGACACCTCTCTCAGCACCCGGTACCCGCGCCGGGAGCGGGGTGGTGGCGGTCAGCAGCTCCCCGTGGAAGTCGGCCGTGCCGGTCTCGGTCAACTGCCGCAGTGCGGTGAGGAATTCACGCAGCCGGGCGATGGGCCGCTCGAAGGGCAGGCCGAAGGCGGTCTCCGTCAGCCGTTTCGTGCCCAGGGCCAGACCGAGGTGGTAGCGGCCGTGGGTCGCGGCCTGGGCGGTCTGGGCCTGGCTGGAGACGAGCAGTGGGTGGCGGCCGAAGACTGGGATCGCGGAGGTGCCGACCTGCAGTCCCGGCACCTCGCGCCCGACGATCGCCGCGAGCTGGGGCGAGTCCGCGCCGAAGGTCTGCCCGAACCAGGCCGACGTGACGCCCAACTCCGCTGCCTCATGGGCCAGTCGTACGGCGGCGTCGACCTGGTTCGGCGCGTCGGACGCGGTGAGCACTACTCCAACCGTCATGTCGGTTCAGAACGGGCGTCGGCCGGAGTGGCATTCCGGTTCCTGTGTGACAGCTTCTTGTCAGTCATGTGTCCGAGATCCGGCGCGGGGGCTCAGCCCGCCTGCCGCCGGTCCGGGGCGGACCGGCGGGTGAGCGGTTCACGCAGGCCGAGGTTCTCGCGCAGGGTGGTCCCGCTGTACTCGGTGCGGTAGATCCCGCGTTCCTGCAGTTCCGGGACGAGCAGGTCGACGATGTCGTCGAGGCCGTCGGGAATCAGGTACGGCGTGACGTTGAAGCCGTCGACCGCGCCGTGCCGTACGAAGTGGGCGAACTTGTCGGCGAGACCGGACGGCGTGCCGACGTGCCCGCGCTGTGGTCCCAGCGCGATGACCGTCTCGCGCAGCGACCAGCCGTGCGCCTCCGCCTTCGCCCGCCACTCGGCGACGACCGCACGGGGGTCGGCGATCCGGCGGGCGCCGAAGGAGCCGTCGTTCTCGGTGACGACCGGGTCCTCCTTCGGCAGCGGCCCGTCGGCGTCACGGTCGGAGAGGTCGATGCCCCACAGCAGCCCGGCGATCCCCAACGCGGTGGCCGGGGTGACCTGTTGGAGCCGGATCCACTGCTTCTTCTCCTGGGCCTCCTCCTCCGTCGCGCCGATGATGATCTCGGTGCCGGGCAGGATCCGCAGATCGTCGTCGGGACGCCCGACCGCGCGCAGCCGGCGTCGGAGGTCGTCGGCGAAGGTCAGGGCGTCGTCGAAGTCGTTGCCGTGCGCGGAGAAGACGACGTCGGCGTTGCGGGCGGCGAAGTCGCGTCCCTCGCCGGAGTCACCGGCCTGGAAGATCACCGGGTGACCCTGGGCGCTGCGGGGCAGGGTGGGGGCGAGGTCGACGTCGAACTGCGGACCCCTGTGGCGCACTTGACGCACGGCGCCGGGAGCCGACCAGGCGCGGGCGGTCGCGGAGTCGGCGACGGCACCGTCCTCCCAGCCGTCCCAGAGGGCACGGGCCACGGTGAGGAACTCCTCGGCGCGCCGGTAGCGGTCGGCGTGGTCGAGGTAGCCGCCGCGGCGGAAGTTCGCGCCGGTCCAGGCGTTGTCCGTGGTGACCACGTTCCAGCCGGCGCGGCCCTCGGAGAGGAGGTCGAGGCCGGAGAGGCGGCGGGCCAGGTCGGCGGGCTCGTTGAAGGTGGAGTTGGAGGTGGAGACCAGGCCGATCCGGCGGGTGACCGCGGCCAGCGCCGCCAGTTGGGTGATGGCGTCCGGACGCCCGGCCACGTCCAGATCGTGGATCCGGCCGTCGACCTCGCGCAGCCGCAGGCCCTCGCCGAGGAAGAAGGCGTCGAACAGGCCGCGTTCGGCGGTCTGGGCGACCTTGCGGAAGGACGCGGGGTCGATCTGGGAGCCGCTGCCGGGGGCGGACCAGATGGTCCAGTGGTTGACGCCCTGGAAGAAGACGCCGAAGTGCAGCTGGGCGTGTGGCCGGGGGACGTCGAGGGGGTCGGTGCGGGTCATCGTGCGTCCTCCTGGGCGGCGGTGGCCGCGACGGCGTAGCGGTTGGCAGGGCGCTCCAGACCCAGGGTCGAGCGCAGGGACGTACCGGGCAGCGGACGGGCGACGAGACGTCGCTCGGACAGGGCCGGCAGGACGAGTCGGGAGAGCACGGACAGGTCCTCGTCCAGCACGAGCGGGTGCAGCCGTACCCCGTCCAGATGACGGCTCAACTCGCCGAGCAGGGCGACGAGTTGGTCGGCGGAACCGATGTGCCGCAGTCGCCCGCGGTCGCTCCATGCCGCGTGCCGTTCGAGGTCCGCGACGCGCTCGGCGGCCGTGGCGCCCGGGGTGTCCAGTGCCACCTCGACCTCGGCGAAGACCCGGGGCGTACCGGCGGCGGCAGCCGCCCTGGCGACCGACGCGAGATCGCGTCCTTCGACGAGCCCGACGTCGAGCTGTGCGGCGGGAACCCGGTCCGGCCGGCCCAGGACGACGAGCTGCCCCTGGGGCGGGCGGGGCACGATCGCGGGGCCCTTGACGGCATACGTCTCGCCGGTGAAGTCGATGTAGTGCAGCCGGTCGCGGTCGAGGTAGCGGCTGGTGGCCACGGACCGGATGACCGCGTCGTCCTCCCACGAGTCCCACAGAGCGCGGGCCACCTCGATACCGTCACGGGACTCCCGGGCCCGCGCCTCGGCGTCGGCGACCGGCGGGCGCCCCCAGGCACGGGCCGCCTCGGGACGTTCCTCCTCCGCCACCACCCACCCGGCGCGACCTGCGGAGATGTGGTCCAGGGAGGCCAACTGACTGGAGACGTGGAAGGGTTCGGCGTACGTGACCGACACGACGGGCGCGACCCCTACGGTGCTCGTGGACGCCGCGACGAAAGCCGCCCGCTCCACCGCGCCGATACGGCCGACCGGATCCGGTGCCGCACCGGGGGGCAGCACGCCGTCGTCCAGGGTGACCAGGGTGAACCCGGCGTTCTCGGCGACGGCGGCGACACCGGCCACGCGGCGCGGGGTGAGCAGCTGATCGGGGGAGTGGGTGGCGCGGCGCCAGGCCGCGGGGTGGGCGCCGTCGCCGTCGATCTCGACGGCGAGGTGCAGGGCAGGGCCGGACATGGGCTTCCTTCCGGGAAACGCGAGAATGCGCGGCCGACGGGCCACGACGAGACAGCCGGCGGCAAGGGCCGGCAGGGGATCAGGCGGATACGGAAGGACAGACCGCGGAGGAGGTACGGCAGTAGTCGACATGCCGCCGGGTGATCAGCCGCGCACCGGTGCACGCACGGCGCGAGGGCGCGCTCAGTACGTGCATGGAAGCCTCCACCCATCAGGAACTCTCGGCCTCAACGTACGTCGTCCGTCCCCGCGGATGTCAAGGTCGGAAAGAGGCCGAGAAGGTCCCCGTGTCCGCAATGCAAGACCTGTCCGGGAAGTTATTGACCAACCTGGTGGCTTCTGCTGAACTCCCGTCTCATGAACCCGCGCGTGGACCTCACTCGGCGGCGCCACATCGACCTGGCGCACGTCTCCAGCGCGTTTTGTTGTCGCTGACCCGGCACGTGGTCCCCGGCGACAGCCTCGCGCGCATTCGGTGCGCGTCGGTGTGAAGCGGCGTTGAGCCGCCCGCATCGTGATGTCTCTCCCCGCAGGACCGTCGAACTCACCTTCTGAGGGCTCCCCGTCTCCCCTCCTCCTCGCATGAGTCGGGAGCCTGTTCGCGTACGCCGACGCGGTCGCTGAGAACGCGCCTGTGGCGGCCCTGCGACCACGCCTTTTCCTCTTTCACCCCGTCATGTCATCCCCTGCGCCCCTTCGCGTGTGCCCGTCTGTCCGGGAGGGACCCCCTCATGCCTCCGTCCATCCGTAAGCTCACCAGCCGCATCGGCGCCGTCGTCGAGGGCGTCGACCTCACGGCGCCCCCCGACCTCGCGACGGTCACGACGCTGCGAGACGCCCTCAACGAGCACAAGGCGATCGTGTTCGACGACGTGCGACTCGACAACGCCGGCCAGGAGCGTGTGGCCCGCTGGTTCGGCGAGCTGACGACCGCCCACCCCAATGTGCCGGCCGCCGACGGCACGACGAACGTGCTCGCCGTCGACAGCGAGACGTCCAAGGCCAACGAATGGCACACGGACGTCACCTTCGTGGTCAACCCGCCCCAGGTGACCACGCTCCGGTCCATCAAGATCCCGCCCTACGGCGGCGAGACGCTCATCGCCAACGCCGCCGCGGCCTACCGCGACCTGCCCGAACCCTTGCGCGCCCTCGCCGACACCCTGCGCGTCGTGCACACCAACCAGTACGACTACGCACGCCCCGAGCCCACCACCGCCCAACGGCAGGAGTACGACCGCGCCTTCGTCTCGACGCCCTACGAGGCCGAGCACCCCGTCGTGCGGGTGCATCCGCTGACCGGCGAACGCGGGCTGTTCATCGGCGGGTTCGCCAAGCGGATCGTCGGCCTGTCGGGCAGTGACTCCGCTGATCTGCTGCGCATCCTGCAGTCGTACGTCACCCGCCCGGAGAACATCCTGCGCTGGACCTGGTCCCCGAACCAGCTGCTGATCTTCGACAACCGGATCACCCAGCACTACGGCGTCGACAACTACGACGACCACCCGCGCCGCCTCAACCGGGTGACCGTCGCCGGGGAAGTGCCCGCCGGAGTCGACGGCCGCCGCAGCGAGCAACTCCTCGGCGACGCCTCGCACTACAGCGGCGTCCTGGCGGTGGCGGCATGACCGAGATCCGCATCCCGGCACCGGCGGTCGTGAAGGGCCCGGACGCGGAGACGACGACCAACGCGCCGGAACGCGAGGTGTTCCTGCCGGTCGACGCCCGCCGACGGACACCGCTGCGCACACTCCGCGAGCGCCTGCGCTGGCCGCTGGGCATCTACACGACTCCGGTCGCGATCCTCGTCGTCTGGGAGATACTCGCCCGGGCAGGCGTGGTGTCCAAGACCTACGCCCCGGCACCCACCTCGATCGTGAAGTCGGCCGTCGACCTGTGGCAACAGGGCGTCCTCGGGCCCGACCTGGCCATATCGCTGCAGCGGGCCGGCATCGGCCTGGCGATCGGACTGACGGTGGGCGTCGTCACCGGCGTCCTCGGCGGGCTGCTGCGCAGCGGCGAGTACCTCTTCAACGGGCTCGTACAGGTACTCAACACGATCCCCCTCCTCGCCGTGCTGCCGCTGATGATCGTGTGGTTCGGCATCGACGAACTCACCAAGGTCCTGCTGATCTCCTTCGGCGCCGGCGTCCCGATGTACCTCAACCTGTTCGCCGCGATACGGGGCGTCGACCAGAGGCTGATCGAGATGGCGCGCACGACGGGCGCCGGCACCTGGCGCCTGGTCACGCGCGTACTGGTGCCCGGAGCCCTGCCCGGGTTCCTGGTCGGCCTCCGGTTCTCCCTCGCATACAGCGTCCTGGGACTGGTCGCCGCCGAAACGGTCAACGCCGACAAGGGACTTGGCTTCCTCATCACCCAAGGGCAGACGTATCTCCAGACCAACCAGGTCTTCGTGGGGCTGGTGATCTACTCGCTCCTCGGTCTGCTCGCCGACCAGTTCGTCCGGGCTCTCGAGCGGGTGCTGCTGCGGTGGCGACCCAGTTATGAGGCGTCATGAGCAGCACCATCACGACGGAGCCCCGCCGTCGGACCGGGGTCGTCGTCGAGCAGGTGGTACGGCAGTTCGGTGACCGTCGCGTCCTCGACCGCCTCGATCTGACCATCGAGGAAGAGGAGTTGGTGATCCTGCTCGGCCCCTCGGGCTGCGGCAAGAGCACCCTGCTGAGGCTGCTCGCCGGCCTCGACCGGCCCGACGGCGGACGCGTGGAGGTCCCGGCACGGCGCGCGATCGTCTTCCAGGCCGACCGGCTGCTGCCCTGGCAGCGGGTGCTGCGCAACGTCACGCTCGGCCTGCACGGCCCCGACGCCGACCAGCGGGCCCGCGAGGTGCTGGCGGAGGTCGGACTCTCGGGCCGCGAGAAGGCCTGGCCCAAGGAGCTCTCCGGCGGCGAGGCCCAGCGGGTGTCGCTCGCCCGGGCACTGGTCTCCGAGCCCGAACTGGTGCTGCTCGACGAGCCGTTCGCGGCCCTGGACGCCATCACCCGACTGCGCATGCACGACCTCGTACGCGCGCTGCGCAGCAAGCACCACGCGGCCATGCTCCTGGTCACCCACGACGTCGACGAGGCGATCGCCCTGGCGGACCGCATCGTCGTCATGAGCAACGGCCGCATCGGCAGCGCGCACACGGTGAGCCTCACCGCCGCGGACCGGGAGGCGAGCGTCGCCCGTGAGGAACTCCGCGCCCGGCTCCTGGACGACCTCGGCCTCGCCGGACAGCACTGACCTTCCCCAAAAAACCCTCACCCAGCACAGAAAGCTCGACAGCCCATGCGACAGAGAACGACCAGACTCATCGGCGCCATCGGTTCGCTCGCCCTGGCGGGCACCCTCGCCGCCTGCGGATCGTCCTCGGACTCCACCGCGCCGCTGAGCAAGGCCGTCGACGCGAGCGACGCCAAGCACCCCGAGTGGAGCAAGTACACCTTCACCATCGGCGACAACGGCGGTGACGGCAGCCAGGAACTGGCGCGGATCACCGGCGCGTTCGACAGCGCGTCCTACAAGGTGAAGTTCGCCCGCTTCACCTACGGCCCGCCGCTCGTGCAGGCCGCCGCCTCGGGCGACATCGACCTCGGCAGCGTCGGCGACGTGCCGCCGATCACCGGCGCCGCGAAGGAGTACGGCTTCAAGGTCGTCGCGGTCAACCGCTCGCTCACGCCCACCCAGTCCAACGAGAACATCATCGTTCCCAAGGGATCGCCGCTGAAGTCGCTCAAGGACCTCAAGGGCAAGAAGATCGCCGTCCCGCAGGGCAGTTCGGCCCACGGCCTGGCCCTCAACGCGCTCAAGAGCGTCGGCCTCGGCCCCAAGGACGTGCAGCTGGTCTTCCTCGACCCGGCGGCCGGCGCCACGGCGTTCAACACCGGCAAGGTGGACGCCTGGTCGATCTGGAACCCCCAGTCCGCGATCGCGGTCAAGAACGGCGCACGCATTCTGGCGAAGGGCCTGCCGCCGATCGACCAGACCAGCAGCTACTACGTCGCCAGCGAGAAGTCGCTCAACGACAAGACCAAGCGGGCGGCCCTCACGGACGTACTGAAGCGCCTTGCCAGCGAGTTCGCGTGGGCGATCAAGCACGAGGACAAGTACGCCGAGGCGGTGTCCAAGGAGGAGGGCATCCCGCTGGACGACGCCAAGGCATCCCTCAAGACATTCGAGACCCGCGTGACACCGGTGGAGACGTCGGACATCGCGGCCGAGCAGAAGCTCGCGGACGCCTTCCTGGAAGCAGGCCAGATCACCAAGACGGTCGACGTCAAGTCGATCACCGACAACCTCCTCCCGGCCGGCTACGACAGCTCCAAGCTGAAGGTCACCTCATGAGCGCGCCAGGACGTCAACTCCACCTCAACGCCTTCCTCATGGAGGCGGGCCACCACGAGGCGGCCTGGCGGCTCCCACACAGCAACCCCCGCGCCGACTTCGACCTGCGGCACTGGATCGAGCTGGCACAGCTCGCCGAGAGCGCCAAGTTCGACTCGCTGTTCCTCGCGGACGGCCCGGCCCTCATCGGCACCGGCGAGTTCCGGCCCCCGGGCCAGCTCGAACCACTGACCCTGCTCACCGCGCTGTCCCAGGCGACCAGCAGGATCGGCCTCATCGCCACGGTGTCGTCGACGTACAACGAGCCGTACAACCTCGCCCGTCGCCTCGCCTCCGTCGATCACGTCAGCGGCGGCCGCGCCGGCTGGAACATCGTCACCTCGGCGGGCGCGGACGAGGCGGCCAACTTCGGCCTCGACGACCGTCCCGGACACGCCGAACGCTACGCCCGCGCCGACGAGTTCCTGAAGGTCGCCAAGGCGCTGTGGGACAGCTGGGAGTCCGAGGCCGTCGCCGCGGACAAGAGCACCGGGCGGTACGCCGACCCCGGGCTGCTGCACCGACTCGACCACCGGGGCCGGTACTTCAAGGTCGCGGGCCCCCTCAACGTCGAGCGTCCGCCACAGGGTTACCCGCTGCTCGTCCAGGCGGGCTCCTCGGAGGACGGCAAGGACTTCGCCGCCCGCCACGCCGAGGCCATCTTCACCGCTCACACGACGTACGAGCGCGCGGCCGCCTTCTACGCGGACATCAAGGCACGGACCGTGGCGGCGGGCCGCGACCCGGACGGCGTGATCGTCCTGCCCGGCATCGTCCCCTACATCGGGTCGACCGAGGAGGAAGCCCGGGCGCTGGCCCGGCAGTTCGACGAACTGCGCGTCCCCGAGTACGGGCTGCGTCAGCTGGCCGCCGTGTTCGAGACCGAGCCGTCGGTCTTCCGACTCGACGCCCCGCTACCGGACGTCATCCTGGCCAGGCCGAAGCTGGAGGGCTCGCAGTCCCGATCCGACCTGATCATCGAGCTCGCGGTGCGTGAGCAGCTGACGGTCCGGCAGATCATCTCGCGGCTCGGCGGCGGGCGCGGCCACTTCGAGTTCGTGGGCACGCCCGAGCAGGTCGCGGACACGATCATCGCGTGGTTCGAGGGCGGTGCCGCGGACGGGTTCAACATCATGGCCCCCGCCCTGCCGTCGGGCCTTGCGGCCTTCGTCGAGCACGTGCTGCCGATCCTGCGCGGCAAGGGCCTGTTCCGTGAGGACTACGAGGGCACGACCCTGCGCGAGCACTACGGTCTCCCCGTTCCGGCGAACCAGTTCCATGGCTGACCCGCTGTCCGGGCCCGACCCGCTCGCGCCTCCCGCCGCTCCGTCTTCCCGGAGCGGCGGGAACCCGCCCGCCCTGCGGGTCGAGGGCCTGCGCAAGACCTACGAGGACGGCTTCACCGCCGTGTCCGGACTGGACCTGGAGATACCCGACGGCGCGTTCTTCGGGCTGCTCGGCCCGAACGGTGCCGGCAAGACCACCCTCATCGGCTCGGTGTGCAACATCGTCCGGCCCACGGCCGGCAGCCTCTCCGTCTTCGGCCACGACCACCGCAGCCGCCAGGCCCGCAGGCTCCTGGGCCTGGCCGCGCAGGACATCAACGTCGACCGGTTCCTGTCCATCCGCCAGATCCTGGTCTACCACGCCGGCTACCACGGCATCGGCCGCAAGGCGGCCGCCCGGCGCGCGGACGAACTCCTCGCCCTGTTCCGCCTCGACGACAAGGCCGACCAACGCGCCTACGAACTCTCCGGCGGCATGCAACGCCGCCTCGTCCTCGCACGGGCCCTCATGCACCACCCCCGCCTGCTCATCCTCGACGAACCGACGGCCGGAGTCGACGTCGAACTGCGCTCGGAGATCTGGCGGGTCGTCAAGGGCCTCAACGCGGCCGGCACCACCATTCTGCTCACCACCCACTACCTGGAGGAGGCGGAGACCCTGTGCGACGAGATCGCACTGCTGCGGGCCGGCCGGATCGTCGACCGCGGCTCCTCCGCCTCACTGCTCCGGCGGTACGCGGCAAGGGACATCTCGGAGGTCTACGACCGGGTGATCACGGCTGAAGGGGTGGCCTCGTGAGCAGCACCGGTACACCGGCCCCTCCGGCGTACGACGAGCCCTTCCGGTCGGAGCGCTCACCGTTCCTGTGGCTCCTGGAGCGCGAAGTCCTGCGCTTCCTCACGATCTGGCGCTACAGCGTCGTCGGTCCGGTGCTGTCGACCGTGCTGTTCGTGGTCGTCTTCGGATCGGCTCTCGGCTCCCACGTCGACACGGTCGACGGCGTCGGCTACGGCAGCTTCATCGTGCCCGGCCTCTTCGCCCAGGCGATCGTCAACGTCGGCTTCTTCAACGGCACGACCAGCCTCTTCGAGGCGCGCAGGGACCAGTACATCGACGACGTGTTCGCAAGTCCCCTCAGGTGGTGGGAGATCAACGCGGCGCTCGTGGGCGGCGGCATCGCCCGCGGAGCCGTCGTGGGCGCGGGAGTCCTGGCGGTGGCCCTGCCGCTCACCCACGGCGGTGCCCCGGCCCGCCCCCTCGTCCTGTCTTTCGGCACCCTCGGGCTGCTCTTGGTCGCCGCGCAGGTCGGCGTGATCGCCGGCGCCCACGCCAAGTCCCTCGACCACGTGTACTCGATGGAGTCGATCATTCTGCTGCCGCTGGGCTTCCTCGGCGGCGTCTTCTACTCCGTGCACCAACTGCCGTCGTTCTGGGACGCCTTGAGCCACCTCGACCCCGTCTTCTGGCTGGTCCAGGTCGAACGGATCGGGTTCCTCGGCCAGGGCGACGTCGGCGCGGGCTGGGCGCTGGCCGTGGTCTGGACCCTCGCGGCGGCACTGACGGCCTGGTCGGCCGCGCTGTTCGCCACCGGCCGTCTCAAGCCCTGAACCCGTACGGAAAGGAACGCGCGCCATGACGAGCAACGACCCCGAACCCACCCTGAACACCGACGTGTTGGTGATCGGCGGTGGCCCCGCGGGCACCTGGGCCGCGATCAAGGCCGCCCAGGCGGGCGCCGACGTCGTCCTCGCCGACAAGGGCTACACGGGCACCAGCGGAGCGACCGCCTCCGTCGGCACCGGCATCTGGTACGTCGACGACGTCCCCGAACTGCGCGAGGCCGCCATGGCGAGCCGCGAGGCACTCGGTGGTCATCTGGCCGACCGGGACTGGATGGCACGCGTCCTCGACGAGACCCACGCACGCATGGACGAACTGGCCCGCATCCAGCGCTACCCGTTCCCGGTCGACAGTGACGGCCGGCAACTGCGCGGCGACCTCCAGGGCCCGGAGTACATGCGCCGACAGCGCACCCGGGTACAACGGCTCGGCGTCCGCGTCCTCGACCACACTCCGGCGCTGGAGCTCCTCACCGACACGGACGGAGTCGTCTCGGGAGCGCGGGCGCTGGACCGTACGACCGGTGAGACCGTCCGTGTCCAGGCGGGCGCGGTCGTGCTCGCCGCCGGGGGATGCGCGTTCCGCTCCAAGACGCTCGGCTGCGACGTCAACACCGGGGACGGGGCGCTGCTGGCCGTCGAAGCGGGGGCGCGGCTGTCCGGGATGGAGTTCTCCAACGCCTACGCCATCGCACCGAAGGGCACGTCCCTGACCAAGACCGCCTACTACTCCTGGGCGACCTTCTACCGCGCCGACGGTTCGGTCCTCGACGGCGCGGGCAGCACCCGCGGCCGGTCGGTGATCGCCAAGACCCTGCTCACGGAGCCGGTGTACGCCCGGTTCGACCGGGCGGCACCGCACGAGCAGCGAGCGATGCGCAAGGGCCAGCCGAACACCTTCCTGGTCTTCGACCGGCTGGGCATCAACCCCTTCACCGACCTGTTCGAGGTCACCCTGCTCGCCGAAGGCACGGTACGGGGGACGGGCGGCGTACGCATCGCCGACCACGACTGCTCCACCGACGTCCCCGGTCTGTACGCGGCGGGCGACACCGCGACCCGCGAGCTGATCTGCGGTGGCTTCACCGGAGGCGGCAGCCACAACGCCGCGTGGGCGGTGTCCTCGGGCAGTTGGGCGGGCCGGGGCGCCGCCGGGTTCGCCGCCCGCCGGGGCCGTCCTGGGCGCGCACTGCGCGCCGCGGGTACAGCCGGTCTGCGCCCCACCGGTCCCGTGACCATCGGCCACCGCGAGGCCGTCGACGCCGTGCAGCGCGAGATCCTGCCGTACGACCGCAACTACCTGCGGCACGCGGACCGGCTGGAACCGGCGCTGCGTTCCCTGCACCGCACCTGGTCCGCGGTCCGTGAGGGGCTGGGGGCCGACGGCGAGGAGCTCTTCCGCGCCCGGGAGGCCGCCGCGATGGTCGCCCACGGGCGGTGGATGTACCACGCGGCGCTGCGGCGCACCGAATCCCGCGGCATGCACAAACGAACCGATCACCCGGCGCTGGACCCGGCCCAGCACCACCGGCTGCTCACCGGCGGGCTCGACGAGATCTGGAGCCGCCCGGAGACGCCGCGGCGTCAACTGCTCGCGAACGGAGGCCGAGCCGCATGATCGAGATCGTCGAGCCGGGTCGGTGCATAGCCTGCGACCGGTGCGTCGAAGTCTGCCCGACGCGTGTGTTCGACCGCGGCGCGGACGGCATTCCGGTGATCGCGCGGCAGGACAGCTGCCAGACGTGCTTCCAGTGCGAGGCGTACTGCCCGACCGACGCGCTCTTCGTGGCGCCGCTGGTGACCGCGGTCGCCGCCGACTCGCACTTCCGCGATGTGACCGAACTGGAGGGTTCGGGGCTGCTCGGCGGATACCGGCGCGAACTCGGCTGGGGCAGGGGCAGGACGCTCGGCGCCCGCACGGCGATCGGACCGGAGTACCCGGACTGACCGGCCCGTGCCGACGTGACCTGCAAGGATGGCGTGGTGGAGCAACGACTGAGCCGACGGACAGCGTCAGAAGCAGTGCACGACCACGGCTGGCGCTACATCCTGGGCACCCTGCAGACGTCCGTCCCGGTCCGGTCCCTGGCCCAGGGAATCAGTGTGACGTCGGACGTCGTGGAGGTGTGCGGTGACGCTGCCGATCGGCATCTCCTGCTCGATGCCCGCCCCGATCGGGTCATGCTCACCCTGCAGTCCCGGGCCCACGCGGCGGTGACCGACCGGGACGTCGAACTCGCCCGTCGCATTTCCGCGACGGTCCGCGAAGCGGGGCTGCGGACAGAGCCCGGGACCGGGACCGGCGCACAGCGGTCGGTGCAGCTCGTGGAGATCGCGATCGACGCGCTGGACATCGCCCGGATCCGGCCCTTCTGGAAGGCGGTCCTGGGCTATGCCGACGAACTGGCGGGCGCAGGACCGGAAGATCCCCTCGTCGACCCGTTCCGGGTCGGGCCCGCGGTCTGGTTCCAACAGATGGACCGAGCACGCCCCCAACGCAACCGCATTCACCTGGACATCAGCGTTCCCCACGACGAGGCGCTCCTGCGCGTCGATGCCGCGCTGGCGGCGGGCGGTCGACTGGTGTCCGCGACCCGTGCCCCGGCCTTCTGGGTCCTTTCCGACAGGGAGGGGAACGAGGCCTGCGTGACCACTTGGCAGGGCAGAGACGGCTGAGTCACTGTCACATGAGAATTCGTTCCCCTGCGAGTAAGGGCTTCACTCGACCGGCGTCATTTCCGTGCAATGCGCTTAAAGAATTCCTCTTGTCGCGGTGAGAGTTTCCTTGAAATGGGGCCGCGTCGGCGTCGCGGGGAGATGTCGTGACCAAAACTGCTGCGCATGGCCTCGAACGTCCTCAACGCAACCGCGCCCGCGGGCTCATACCGTCGCCCGCCATGGCGGTCACCCCAGGGTGAGCCGGCGTACGCACGCCCTGCGCTGCTGGTTCTCGTCGTGCTCGCCGTCGTGTTCTATGCCTGGGGCATCGACCGCAGCGAGTACCACACGTTCTACGCGAGTGCGGCCCGCAGCATGACGGAGAGCTGGAAGGCTTTCTTCTACGGGTCCTTCGATCCCGGAAATTCCATCACGCTCGACAAATTGCCGGGGTTCCTCTGGCCGCAGGCGCTGTCCGCGCGGTTGTTTGGATTCCACGCGTGGGCGCTGACGCTTCCGCAGGTTCTGGAAGGCGTCGCCAGTCTGCTTGTCCTGTACCGCGTCGTCGGCCGCTGGGCGGGCACGCATGCGGCTCTGATCGCCGGCGCGGTGTTCTTGGTGACCCCCGTCGCGGTGGGTCTCTTCCGTACCTCGGTCGAGGATCCGATGTTCACGCTGTGCCTGCTGCTGGCGGCCGGGGCGACTCAGCGGGCCGCGCGCGAGGGCAGGCTCCGGCCGCTGGTCATCGCCGGTGTCTGGGTCGGCATCGGCTTCCAGGCCAAGATGCTCGAGTCCTGGGCCGTACTGCCTGCTCTCGCCCTCGTGTATCTGATCTCGGCACCGCTCACGCTGCGCCGACGGCTGGCCCACCTCGGTGTGGCTGCCCTGGTGATGACGGCCGTGTCGGCGTCGTGGATCCTCGCCGTCACCCTCACCCCGGCCAAGGACCGGCCGTACGTGGACGGCACCACCGACAACTCGGCGTTCAGCATGGTGGTGGGCTACAACTTCCTGTCCCGTTTCTCTTCCCTGGGCATCAGCGCGGCCTCCACGGGCAGCGTTTCCGCCTCCCAGGGGGGAGGCAACGGCCATGTCCGCACCTCCGCCCAGGACACGCGCCGGGGATCAGGCGCGCGGACGGGCATGGCCAAGGGCCCGAGCGGATCGACGGCCGTCAGGGCGGCTGCTCCACGGAGCGGAGG
>NZ_WVUG01000240.1 GCF_017614965.1 Streptomyces griseorubiginosus
CACCCCCGTCGGGTTCCCTCCGTACACCCCGGCGCCCGACGAACGGGGCACCACGTCCCGCAGGCGCAGACCGTGGATCATCGGTGCCGTCGCCGTCGCTGCCGCCGCGGCACTGACCGCCGTGCTGCTGAACGCGTTCGGCGATACGAACAACGGGTCCGGTGGCACGGGCGGGAACGGTGGCTCGTCGGTGTCGCCCACCGTTTCCACCGCCTCCGAGCGTCTGCCGGCGACATGGACGGGCGTGTGGACCGGTTCCGGGCCCGGCACCCCGGACGCCGACGGGCAACTCCAGCCTCGTACCACCTCGTTCAAGGTCACCCTGACCCTTCACACGGCGGCCCGCGGAGACCTCGCCGGCAAACAGGTCAGCAACGTCACCGAGGCCGGCACCGGACGCGAGGTCGGCTGCACGGAAGCCCTCGAACTGCGCGGTGTCCAGGGCACAACGGCCACTTTCGAGGCGGTCACCAGCCACCCCACCGACCGGTCGGCCGGCACCCTGCTGTGCGAGAGGGGGCATGTCTACGTCGTCCGTCTCACCGATGACGACACCATCGCCCTCGCCGACGAGGGTGCCCAGTCCGCGGGCGCCCCCTCCGAACTGCACCGCAGCCGCAACTGAGTCCAAAGGCGGCCCGGGTTCTGCTTGAATTCTCCCATGGCTGACGGATTCGGCGTCGTGGTCGGTGCCGGCACCCTGCGTTCCGAGAGCGGGGACTCGATCCGCTTTCCGCATCGCTGGACGCCGGAAGGGGTCAGCGTCGAGGCCGACTTCACCGGGGCGCATCTGCTGCATCTGGCTGCCGCCGGGTGCGTGCTGAACGACCTGTACCGCGAGGCCGAGGGTATGGGGATCGGTCTGGACGGTGTGCGCGTCAGCGCGACCGGCGGTTTCGACACCGGTAGTTGGGCGTCCACGGGGATCAGCTATGCGGTCACGCTCGACTCGGCCGCACCCCGCGCCGACCTGGACCGGCTGATCGAGCACGTGGACGCCGTCGCCGAGATCCCCAAGGCGATCCGTGCCGGCGCTCGCGTCACCCGTAGCGCCGACCGGTGACCGGCTCCCTCACGTCTCCCGCACGGGCGCGTAGACGTCTGCCTCCAGGCCGAACGTCCACGCGACGCCCGCCCTGGCCGTCCGCGTCGTCGGCGGTACGCGCAGCCAGTAGGTGCGCCGGGTGCCGTCGGGTTCCGGGGTGGAGTTGAGCACCTCGACCATCACCACCGGCTCGTCGTCGGGCAGTTCTATGCGCCAGAGGGTTCCGGTCTCGTCCCGGTGCACCGGGCGGGCCCCGGAATCGGCGAGGTAGCGGTCGTAGCCGTAGTACTCCAGCATCACCCGGCGCAGCTCGGCGTTCTCCTCGGCGCGGATGCGTTCCGGTGTCAGGGTGGGCAGTTCGGCTATGAACGTGGGCGGTACGGGCATGCCGCGCCAGGCGTGCAGGGCGAAGCCGTCGGGGTAGGCGAGGGCCGGGCCGTCGCCGTTGTCGAGGCGGCCCGCCTCGTCGCGGTGCAGGGCCACGGGCCGTTCCGACGCCACGGCGACGCGAGCGAAGGGCCACCACCAGCCCGCGCTGCGGCACACCTCGGCCAGGGCGCCGAGCGGGCCGTCGTGTGTCGGGAACGCGGCGAGCCAGGGGGCGTCGTGCTGGCCGAGCACGGCGTCCAGCAGGAGCAGGCGGACCTCGGCCGCTTCCTTGCCGGTGTCGCGGCCCACGAGGTCCTCCAGGACGCCGGTGCCGATCCGGTCGACGAGGGGCTGGGTGGAGGCCCACAGGCGTGCGCCGGTCGCCGCCCAGTGCGCGGCCCAGCCCTCGGCGCCGAGTTCGGCGTGCAGCCGACGTCTCTCCAGCGCCCAGGGAGCGGTGCGCAGCGCCTCGCGTACGCTGGGGCCCCGGTCGGTGAGCTGTCGTATCAGTGTCACGGCCGCGCGCGGGGAGTCGGCCCACACCACCCGCTCCGGTTCCGGCAGTCCCGCCTCTCGATAGGCCCGCCGGATGCCGTGCTCGGCGCTCACGCGGTCGGCGGGAGCGGTCGTGGAGGCGTACGCGCGCCACGTGGACAGGTCGTGGCCGGTGCTCGCCCGGGTCAGGCGCTCTTCGGTGTCCGTGCTGGTCATGTGCTGTGCTCCTCTGTGCTGTTCAGTCGGCAACGACGCGGACGGACCCGGGCACGTACTCCCGCTGTCTGATCACCCGGTACCAGCCCTGGGGCAGCGCGATCGCGGCGTGTTCCTCGTGCACCACCCGGCCGCCCTGGGGAAGGTGCAGCAGCAGCGGGCCGAACGGCCCCGGCTCCCGCACCAGTTCGCCCGGACCCACGACCGCGTGGGCGTGTCCGGTGACCTCGCCCAGCGCCAGCACGAGGCGGCCCCGCCCGTCCCGTCGCTCCCTGGGCGCGTGGGCCACATGCGCCGGGACCGCTTCCTCCGTCACCGGCACGATCAGCACGTCTCCTTGCCTGAACACGGCTCTCCCCTCACCGCCGGGTGCACCACGCACCGGCCTCATGACCAAGACCGTAGGGGCCGCCACTGACAACGCCCCCGAATCCCGCCCCGCCGAGGGGGGTTGTCAGTGGCTGTTGGTAGAACTTCCGACATCACATCCCGCGCACTCTTTCTCCTCAGGAGCAGCCGAATGACCATCCACGAGCATCTCGACGCGTTGTACCGGCTGCCCGCGCACACCTTTCCCGGCCCCGCCGCGCCGACGGACGGCCTGCCCGAGGCGGACTCGGTGGCCTGGCGGGTCACGGCGGACGTGTACGACGCCGACGAGGACTGGGCCGACGCCTTCGCCCGTTTCTGTGCCGCCGTCGACACCACCCGGGTGCGGGCCCTGATCGTGGGCGCCTGGGAGGAGGCGTACGACACGGACCCCTCCCCGGTGATCGCCGCCCTGCTCGGGGCGCGGGACCGCTTCCCCGCGCTGCGCGCGCTGTTCCTCGGGGACATGGTGATGGAGGAGTGCGAGATCTCCTGGATCAACCAGACCGACGTCAGCGGGCTGTTGACGGGTTTTCCGGCGCTGGAGGAGTTCGGTGTGCGGGGTGGATCGGGGCTGGGGTTCACCGCCCTGAGCCACGGTTCGCTGCGCCGGCTCGTCGTGGAGACGGGCGGGTTGCCCGCCGCGGTGGTGCGCGGTGTCGGCGCCAGTGATCTGCCCGCGCTGGAGCACCTGGACCTGTGGCTCGGCACTCCCGACTACGGCGGTGACAGCGAGGTCGGCGACCTGGAGGGCATCCTGTCCGGCGCGCGGTTGCCGCGTCTGCGTCATCTGGCCCTGCGCAACAGCGAGATGCAGGACGCGGTGGCCGCGGCCGTCGCCGCCGCTCCCGTCGTCGCCCGCCTGGAAGTGCTGGACCTGTCCATGGGCGTACTGACCGACGAGGGCGCCGGCGCGCTGCTCGGCGGACAGCCGCTCACCCACCTCAAGAAGCTCGACCTCCACCATCACTACCTGAGCGAGCCCTTCGTGGAGCGGATCCGCCGGACGCTGGAGTCGGCGGGCGTGGAGGTCGATCTCGACCGCGGTGACGCGGACGAGGACACCGAGGACGACGGCACGGTCTGGCGCTATGTCGCCGTGGGCGAGTGAGTGCCCGCTCGGTGAGCCGAGCAGCGGCTCTTCCGCGTTTCGCCGTGGTCGGGAACCCGGGCAACCGGCGGGTCTCCCTCTTCGCCGACGCGGTGCGCGCGGCCGGTCTGCCCGGGCCGCGGCTGGTGCCGTGGGCGGACGTCCTGCGCGAGGGGGGAGCGGACTTCGACGCGGACGAGATCGTGCGCGTCGACTCTCCCGGCGAGGATCCCGAGGTCGACCGTCTGTTGCGGGGAGTGCCGGATCCCACTCGGGTGGAGGGGTCGGCGCGTTGGTACGCGGGGTTGATCGCCGCCCTGCGGTCGCTGCGCGGTGGTGTCCGGCTGGACTGCCCCGACGAGCTCGCGGTGCTGTTCGACAAGCGCCGTTGTCACGCCGTACTGGATGCGGCGGGGGTTCCGGTGCCGTTCTCGCCGACGTCGGGGGCGGAGGGCTCGGCGGTGCGGGGCTGGGACGATGTGCGGACGCTGATGCGGGAGCACCGTATGCCGCGGCTGTTCGTCAAGCCCGCTCATGGGTCGTCCGCTTCCGGTGTTCTGGCCGTGGAGGCGGGCGGGGGCGGTCGGATCCGGGCGACGACCTCGGTGGAGCTCGCCGCGGACGGCCGTCTGTACAACTCCCTCAAGGTGCGGCGCTACGAGCACGAGCGGGACATCGCCACCGTCGTCGACGCGCTGGCGCCCGAGGGCCTGCATCTCGAGCGCTGGGTGCCCAAGGCCTCCCTGCGGGGACGCGCGGCGGATCTGAGGGTGGTCGTGGTCGCCGGCCGGGCCACCCACGCGGTGGTCCGCACCAGTCGCACACCGCTGACCAACCTCCACCTCGGTGGCAGCCGGGGCGACCTGGGGGCAGCCCGCGAGGCCGTGGAGGCGTCGGGGGGCCGTTGGGCGGGCGTGCTGGAGGTCTGCGAGCGGGCGGCGGCCTGTTTTCCGCGCACGCTGTGCGTCGGCGTCGATCTGCTGCCGGCCGTCGGGTGGCGCAGAGCCTTCGTCGGCGAGGTCAACGCCTTCGGCGATCTGCTGCCCCGGCTGACCGGTCTGCCCGGCAGCGGCGCCGAGGGACTGGACACCTATGCCGCGCAGGTGGCGGCCGCCCTGCTCATCCACACCCGGCCCGTACCGCCCGTACAGAACAGGAACAGCGCATGTCCGAGCCAGACATGAACGAGATCGTCGGCCGCGACGACCTCCTTCTCGTCACCCTCGACACCCTCCGCCACGACGTGGCCGTCGAGCTGGCGGCCGAGGGCCGCATCCCCAACCTGGCCCGTCACCTTCCGGGCGGCGCCTGGGAGAAGCGCCACGCACCTGGCAGTTTCACCTACGCCTCCCATCAGGCGATCTTCGCGGGTTTCCTGCCGACGCCGGCCGCGCCGGGGCCGCATCCGCGGCTGTTCGCGGCGAGCTTCGCCGGCAGCGAGACCACCGCCGACGGCACCTTCGTCTACGACACTCCCGACCTGGTGTCCGGGCTGGCCAAGGCGGGCTATCACACCGTGTGCATCGGGGGCGTCGGCTTCTTCAACAAGCAGGGCCCGCTCGGCTCGGTGCTGCCCGGACTCTTCGACGAGTCCCACTGGGAGACCGGCTTCGGCGTCACCTCGCCCCAGTCCTTCGAGAACCAGGTCGCCCGAGCCGAGCGGATCGTTTCCCGACTCCCCGCGGAGCAGCGGCTGTTCCTCTTCGTGAACGTCTCCGCCCTGCACCAGCCGAACTGGTTCCATCTGCCCGGCGCGACCCGCGAGGCCGGGGACAGCCGCGCCACGCACGCCGCCGCGCTGGAGTACGTCGACCGGCACATCGGCCGGCTCTTCGCCGCCGCGAGCTCCCGGCGCCGCTGTTTCGCGATCGTCTGCTCCGACCACGGCACCGCCTACGGCGACGACGGCTACACCGGCCACCGCCTCGGCCACGAGTCCGTGTGGACCGTGCCCTACGCCCAGTTCTTCCTCGACCCCGCCGAGGCCGCCCGATGACCACAGCGCAGCTCACCAGTCCCTACCAGCACTATGTGTACGCCTATCCGCACAAGACCGCCTACCGCTCTCTGCCCGACCGGCCCGCGCTGCGGTCGCTGTGGGCGGGCGAGGACAGGAGCGCTCTCTCCCTCTATCTGCACATACCGTTCTGCGAGGTGCGCTGCGGCTTCTGCAACCTGTTCACCCGCATCGGCGCGCCCGACGGGTTGACCGGTGCCTACCTGGACGCCCTGGAGCGGCAGGCCGACGCGGTGCGCGAGGCACTCGGCGACACGGGCGAGGTGCGCTTCGCCACCGCGGCCTTCGGCGGCGGCACGCCCACCTTCCTGACCGCGGCCGAACTGGCGCGCCTGTGCGACATCGCCGACCGGCGCATGGGCGCCGACCTGCGGGCGATCCCGCTGTCCGTCGAGGCCTCGCCGGCCACGGCCACCGCCGACCGTCTCGCCGTGCTCGCGGAGCGCGGCACGACCCGACTGAGCCTGGGTGTGCAGAGCTTCGTCGACGCCGAGGCCCGGGCCGCCGTGCGCCCGCAGCGCCGCGCCGACGTCGAGGCCGCGCTGGGCCGCGTCCGGGACGCCGGCATCCCGGTCCTCAACATCGACCTCATCTACGGCATCGACGGCCAGAGCGAGCGGAGTTGGCGGCACTCCCTGGACGCGGCCCTGGCCTGGCGCCCGGAGGAGCTGTACCTCTATCCGCTCTACGTCCGTCCCCTGACCGGTCTCGACCGCCACCGCGGCGAGTCGGGCACCGACCCGGCCTGGGACGAGCAGCGGCTGCGCCTGTACCGCGCGGGCCGTGACCATCTCCTGGCGCGGGGGTACGTCCAGCAGTCCATGCGGATGTTCCGCCGGGCGGACGCCCCACCGCAGGGTACCGACGACTACGCCTGCCAGACCGACGGCATGATCGGCCTCGGGTGCGGGGCGCGTTCGTACACCCGGGGGCTGCACTACTCCTTCGACTACGCGGTCGGCATGCACCAGATCCGCGGCATCATCGACGACTACGTCCGCGCCGCCGACTTCGCCCACGCCGAGGTCGGCTACCGCATGGACGCCGGCGAGGCCCGCCGGCGGCATCTCCTGCAGTCCCTGTTGCAGGCGGAGGGCCTGGAGGTCGCCGACTACCGTGCCCGGTTCGGGAGTTCCCCCGGCGACGACTTCGCCGCCGAGCTCGAGGGGCTGGCCGAGCGGGGCTGGCTGGCCGACTCCGGATCCGCGCGCCTGCGTCTGAGTGCGGAGGGGCTCGCCCACTCCGACGCGATCGGCCCGCGGTTGTTCTCGCCGGCCGTGCGGGCCGCGATGGACGCGTACGAGAGGAAGTGACCGGCCGTCCATGGACCTGACGATCCTTTACCGGGGGCCGCTCGCCTCCTGTGACTACGACTGCCCCTACTGCCCGTTCGCCAAGCGGCGCGATTCGACCGCGCAACTGCGCGCCGACCGGGCCGCCCTGGAGCGTTTCGCGGACTGGGCAGCCGCCCGCAGCGGTGATCGTCTGTCGCTGCTGTTCACTCCGTGGGGTGAGGGTCTGGTGCGCTCCTGGTACCGGCAGACCCTCGTGCGGCTGTCGCGTCTGCCGCACATCCGCCGGGTCGCCATCCAGACCAACCTCAGCTGCCGCACCGACTGGCTCGCGGACGCCGATCCGGACACCCTGGCCCTGTGGTGCACCTACCACCCCGGGCAGACGCCGTACGACCGCTTCCTCACCAAGTGCCGTGAACTCGCCGACATCGGCGTCCGTTTCAGCGTCGGTGTGGTGGGGTTGCCCGAACATCTGGAGGCCGCCCGCCGACTGCGGGCCGACCTGCCCGGCCATGTCTATCTGTGGGTCAACGCGGCAGAGGGGCACACCTATCAGGACGCCGAGGCCGACCGGTGGACCGCGCTCGACCCCCTCTTCCCCTACAGCCGCCACCCGCACACCAGCGCCGGCCTGCCCTGCCGTACCGGTGAGTCCGTGATCTCGGTAGACGGCGACGGCACCGTGCGGCGCTGCCATTTCGTCCCTGCCGAACTGGGCAATCTCTACGACGGCTCCTATCGCGCCGCCCTGCGTCCCCGGCCGTGTCCGCTGGCCGTGTGCGACTGCCACATCGGCTATGTGCATCTGGAGACCCTGCCCCTGTACGACGTCTTCGCCGGCGGGGTTCTGGAGCGGATCCCGGCCTCGGTGCCGCTCCGGTCAGGGTGAGCGTGTGCTCGACCACCCGGCGGGGCTCCCGCCCTCCGGGGCGGCCAGCGCCGTGGCCAGTTCCTCGGTTGCGTCGACCAGTTCGGCGTCAGCCTCGCTCAGCAGTCGCGGGATGGCGTCGCTGTGGGCGCGGACGGCGCGGCGGGCGGCGTGCTCCCAGGCGATGTGGTCGCCGTGGCGGTGGCGCAGTTTGGGGTAGGCGGCGGCCGTGGTCTCCCACTGGCGGGCGCCGGCGATGTTGCGGAGCAGGTGCAGGATCTGGGCGCGGCAGGTGACCTGGGGGCGCTGGGCCAGGTCCCACAGGAACGGGACGGTGACGGCGGTGGCCTGGTCGACGACGAAGCCGTGGCGGCAGATGCGGTTGCGCAGTCCCGCCAGTGCGGTGTGCGCGGCGCCGGCGTCGCCCGAGGCAACGGCGGCGAGCAGGTAGGGGATGGCGGCTGCGGACCCGGTGGTGTCCTTGATCTCGCGCCATGGCACCCGTGTGACGTCGCCGAGGGTGGCGAGCGGCTGGTCGTTCCCGATGGGGGCGTTCATGGCTTCGGCCTGCCGCCGTCTCCCCCGTCCAGGATGCGGCGCCGCGTGGGCAGCATGGCCCAGACGGTCTTGCCCGCGAGGGCGCGGCGGGTCCAGCCCCAGTGTTCGGACAGGGCGTCGACGATGCGCAGGCCGCGGCCGTTCTCGTCCAGGTCGTCGGAGGCCGGGCGGCACGTCGGTACGGCGCTGTCGGGATCGCTGACGGCACAGACGAGATGACTGGTGCGCAGGGTCAGCCTGAGCCACACCTCGTGCTCGGCGGCCGGGTCGGGCCGGGCGTGGGTGAGGGCGTTGGCGACGAGTTCGGAGACGATGCTCAGCGCGTCGTCACGGCAGTGGTCCAACCGCCAGTGCCCGAGCGTGTGTTCGGTGAAGGCGCGGGCCTGGGCGCTTCCCCTGCCGGTGCCGGACAGGCACAGGGCGGCGGTCCGGGGAGCGCGGCGCGCAGGTGCGGCGAGGAGCGGGGGGAGGTCCTCCGAGCGCGCGGGCGGGCCGAACAGGGCTGCTGGGTGCGCGGGCGACGACACAGCACCTCCTGAGAGGACGACAGGACGGGCGCCAGCGGGGGCGGTTGACGCCCTGGTTATTATCCACGCTGAGAGCATGTTCGTGCAATTTCACGGAAAATTGCATGCGTTGAACGATGGAGCCGACGCCGCGGGCGGGCACACCACCGATGAGGTGGCAGGCCGCTGATGTGGCGCAACACGAGCAAGGAGAGTGCCGTGCCGTCAGTTCGTAACGGGGTACGGGCCAGCGCGCTGGGCGTGGACTGGATCAAGAGCCGTCACAGCAACGCCGAGGGCAACTGCGTGGAAGTCGCCGCCCTGCCCGAAGGGGGCGTCGCCGTACGCAACTCCCGCGACCCGCACGGGCCCGCGCTGGTCTACACACCGGCCGAGGTGGCCGCCTTCATCGCCGGCGCGAAGGACGGGGAGTTCGACCACCTCGTATGATCCCCCGGCCCCCCGGACGCCACTTCCGGCGACACGGGCGCCGAGAGGCAGAACAGTGCGATAATGCGCCCTGTTGTCGTCTGCGTACCGGGAGTCAGGATGTCGTCCGAGTCACCGCGCGTCTCCCGCCTCGAACCGTATCTGGACCGCACCGAACCGGCCCCTACCCTGCTGAAGATGCTGGTCGGGGTGCAGCTGGCGGGTTTTCGCGAGGATGTCGGCCTCTCTCAGGAACAGGCCGCTCGGGCCGTGGGGTTCAGCCCGGCGAAGCTGTCGCGCATCGAGGCGGGCAAGGGACGCCGGCCGCCCACCGAGGATGATGTCCGGGCGCTGCTGCAGCTGTACAGGACAGACGACCACGAGACGTCGGTCCTGCTGCAGCTGCTGCGGCGCGCCGGGGAACCGGGCTGGTGGCAGCGCTTCGACAAGCGTCTGATGCCCGAGTGGTTCGACCGGCTCGTCGGACTGCAGGAGGCGGCCGAGGCGATCCGTACCTTCGAGATCCAGTACGTTCCCGGACTGCTGCAGACCCCGGCCTACACCCGTGCCGTGGTGGAGCGCGGCCTGCCCTCGGCGCCGGCCCGCGAGGTGGAGCGGCGGGTGGAACTGCGCACGCGGCGACGGGAGTTGCTTCAGCGCCCGGACCCGCCCCAGCTGTGGGCGGTCGTCGACGAGTCGGTGCTGTGGCGTGTTCTGGGCAGCCGGGAGGTGATGCGGGAACAGCTCGAGTACCTGGTCAAGATGGCACAACTCCCCCACGTGACCGTGCAGATCGTCCCCCTGGACGTGACGAACGCCTCCGCACCGGCCATCCCCGTCACCTATCTGCGCTTCGGCGGGCTCGAACTGCCGGACGTGGTCTATCTCGAGCACATCAGGAGCGCGACGTTCCTGGAGGACCGCGACGAGACGGAGGAGTACCGGGTGACCCTCGACCGGCTGGCGGACGAGGCCCTCAACCCCCGTGAGTCCCTGACCCTCCTGCGGGAGACGGCCGAAGGGCGGTACGGGGCCCGGTGACCCGGGCCGCCGCTACCGCAGGCGGCCCACCCCGCCGAACTCGATCCACTCCTGGGTGAGCTGACGCGGCGCCACCTCGTTGTCGGGCCGCCAGGTGGACACCTCCACCAGGCCCGGCTCCAGGACGTCCATCCCCTCGAACCACTCGGCGACGTCCTTCTCCTGCCGCACCCGCCCCCAGTGGCCCTGGGTCGCCTGGTCCATGAAGTTCGTGACGAACTCCCGCACTTCGGCGTCCTCGCTCACCAGCTGGCACATCACCAGGTAGCTGCCGGGCACGAGCCGCTCGGCCACCCGGCGCACCACGGCGATCGGCCCGTCGGTGTCGCTGTCGGGGATGCAGTGGAAGACCGAGTTGAACAGCACGGCCACCGGCTGCGAGAAGTCGATCAGCCGCTCGGTGTCGGGGTGGGAGAAGATCGTGTCGGTGTCGCGCAGGTCCGCCTGGATGACGGCGGTGCGGTCGTTCTGGTCCAGCAGGGCGCGGCCGTGCACCAGGACCATCGGGTCGTTGTCGACGTAGACCACCCGCGCCTGCGGATCGACCCGCTGCGCGACCTGGTGCACGTTGTCCTGCGTGGGCAGACCGGAGCCGTGGTCGAGGAACTGGCGCACGCCGTACTCCTGCGCCAGCGTCCTCACCACCCGCTGCAGGAAGCGCCGGTTGTTCTGCGCCAGCGCGCGCGTGCTCGGAACCACCTTGTCGAGTTCCTCGCAGGCGGCCCGGTCGACGGCGTAGTTGTCCTTGCCGCCCAGATAGTGGTCGTACATGCGCGCGGCCGTGGGCACCGTCGCGTCGATCTTCGTGGACAACTGCTTCCCGGACTCCATCGTCTCCCCCACTCCCGCACCGGACCCGGCGCACCCGGACGCCAGGCAATACATCCTAGGGACACCGCACTTGAGCCAACCACCCACTTGATCGAACCGCCCGTAACAGTGCTGTGCCCGGCCGTTGCGCGAGGACGATCCCCGGTCGGTGGAGGGATACCGCATCGAGGCACTCCTGCGACACGCAACACCGCCACCACCCCCGGCCGCAACGACCCGCCTCCGCTGTCGCGGCCTACAGGTGGCGGGCGGCGGCCAGGACCGTGGCCGCGGCTCCTGTGCCCAGGACCGCGCCGGCGATGACGTCGCCCGGGTAGTGCACCCCGGTGTGGACGCGCGAGTAGCCCACGGCGACGGCGAGCAGGCCCAGCGGCACCGTCGCGACGGGCAGCGCGGGGCCGACCGCGGCGGCGAAGGCGACGGCCGAGGCGGTGTGCCCGGAGGGGAACGACGCGGACGCGGGCATCGGCACGTGCCGCCCCGGGAACGGCGAGTCCACCGCGCGGTGGGGACGGGGCCGTCGGACGAGCCGCTTGCCGAGCACGTTGGCCGTGGCCGAGGCGACGCCGATCGCCGCGACACCGAGGGCGGCGGCGCGCCGCGACCGGCCGGGGCTCAGCGCGAGGGCCCCGGCGACGGCGAAGGAGATCTTGGAGTGGTCGGCCGCCGCGGACAGCCGGCGCAGCGCGGAATCCAGCGCGGGTGTGCTGGTGACCGTCACGGCCTCGTACAGCGCCTGGTCGAGGGCGGCGAGATCACGCAGCAGGCCTCGCGTTACACGGTGTTCCCGCGGGGTGCGGTCAGCCATCGCTGTGCTCCTGGTTCTTCTCTCGTGGGTCGGGTGCCCGGTGGAACGCGAGGCGCACGATACGCCGCCAGTCGACGGAGGGTGCGACGTACGGGGCGCCCGGTCGGTGTCTGGGCACACGTACCCGCAGTGCGCCGGGACGTATCGTGCACACGACGGGTGTGGGCAGGGTCAGTGCCTCACCGTCCACGGCCACCGGGATGAACTCCGCCTCGGACTCGACGACCACACGGCGGGGCGCCAGGGTCGTGATGCCGCTGGCCCGCTCCCCCAGCAGCGCCACCTCGGCGGCCTGGGCCGCGCCCTCCACCCGGACCGCGATCACGCCGAGCCTGCCCGAGTCGAGCCGTGCCCTGCGCGCCCCTCCCAGGGGGTCGGCCCGGGCGTAGGGGTTGTTGCTGACCAGTACCGCCTGCGGGGCCTGAAGTCGCTCGTCGTCGGCCCGGGCCGTCAGCGCGGTGCTCGCCTCGCCGGTCAGCAGGTCCGGCAGCTGGTCGAGGGCGGTGGCCGCCTTGGCCTCGCGGTAGTCGGGGCTCTGCACGATGTGCGCGTAGGTGCCGAACGAGGCCGTGTTGACGAACGGCCGGCCGGACACGTCCCCGAGGTCGACGCGGAGTTCCACCCCGTCGGTGAGGGCGTCCAGGCTGCGCGTGGGGTCGTCGCGGTCGAGACCGAGGTCCAGTGCGAAGTGGTTGCGGGTGCCGGCGGTCACCACCATGAACGGCAGGCCGTGTTCGGCGGCCACACCGGCCACCAGGGCCTGGGTGCCGTCACCGCCGGCCACCCCCAGCAGGTCGGCTCCCTCGGCGACGGCCTGCCGGGCCAGCGCCACCGGGTCCGGAGAGGTGTCCAGGTCGAGCAGGATCACCCGGGCGCCGAGGGCTTCGGCCCGTTCCACCAGCCCGTACTTGCCGACTTTTCCGCCGCCGGAGCGCGGGTTCATGATCAGTACGGGGCGGCGGGGTCGGCGCGCGCTGCGGGAATGCATTCCGTGCGGCTTGCGCTGCCTGCGCAGCGCGCTGCGCGCGCAGGCGAGCGCGGCGGTCCAGGCGGCCACGGCCCCCACCGCCACCAGCCCCAGGCCCGACACCGCGTAGAGCACCAGAACGGCCGTCGGCGCCACGACCGCCAGCAGGGCGCCGACGAAACGGGCGATGCCGCGGTGCGCCAGCGCCCACCAGATGCCGGCCCCGGCCAGGGCGAGTCCCACCAGGCCCAGCAGCAGGATCAGCGACTTCCCGGCGCCCGCGACCACGGCGGCCACGGCACCGGCGACACACACCAGGGAGAGCCGGGCCAGCAGTCGTGCCGAGCACGGCTCCGCCTCACCTGTCCTTCGAGTCGCGTGCATGATGCGTCGGGCAGTTCCCGGGGTCCATGGTCCGTGTGCTCGACGCCATCGGTCTCCTCGGTGCTCCGGGTGCTGCCCAGCCTCCTCCCCATGGTGACCGCGGCCCACGGCTCCGGCATCCCGGCGGTCCGCGGTGCGGACCGTGAGCGTCTACCCCGTGATGCCCGCGTTCAAGTCGTCGGACTTCGCCGCGGCCGCCGCCGCGGCGCGGGTCGGCGCGCCCAGGGCCCAGAACAGGACACCGAGGAGGATGAAGGCGGCCAGGGGGACGGCCTCCGTGAGGAGGTACTTGACGCGCTCGCCGTGGCTCCAGCCGTCCGGGGCGTAGTCCGAGCCGAACCAGTGGTCGCCGGCGCCGGGAGCGATCAGCTGCAGGGTCGCGAACAGGATCAGCACGGTCAGGACGATGCTGATGGCGAGGGGGAAGGGCGCCTTGTAGGGGCG
>NZ_WVUG01000241.1 GCF_017614965.1 Streptomyces griseorubiginosus
GTCCCCGCC
Organism: Streptomyces griseorubiginosus; assembly: GCF_017614965.1. GTDB lineage: Bacteria > Actinomycetota > Actinomycetes > Streptomycetales > Streptomycetaceae > Streptomyces > Streptomyces griseorubiginosus_B. The sequence continues at coordinate 10 of NZ_WVUG01000241.1, forward strand.
CCGTCCGTCGGCCAGGAGCAGCGCCCCCGCCTCCTCCGCGGGGCATGCTCGAGACCGACGACGCCGAACACCTCCAGCGCTGGAGGCCCGACCCGGTCGCCGCCCACGAGATCGGTCTCCGGCCGCGCTCCCTGTACCGGCTGCGCGAACGCGTCGCTCTCGTCGACCCCGCCTTCGGCGAACTGCCGCCGCACCGCCTCCACGCGGTCACCCACACCGAGAACGGAGCCGCCCTCGCGGTTCTGGCCAGGTCCGGCTTCGCCCGGGAGGACCTGCGCCGCTCCGTGTGCTTCCATCGAGGACGGCGCCACGACGTCGCCGTGCCGTCCCTGCGCCGGCCCGCGTGGGAGGCACTGGAGCGACCGCGGGCCTGGGACCTGTGAGAGGAGCCCGCCGATGATCAGCCAGTGGCGGCTGCGCGCCGCCTTCGCCGCCCGGCTCTCCGAGATGTACGGCCGTGAGGTGCCCGCCTACACCACGCTGGTGGACGTCTCCCGCGAGGTGAACGAGGACGTCCTGCGCGCCCGGGGTGCCGACGCCGAACGTCTCGGCTCCATCGGCCGCGTCACCGCGGAACGGCACGGCGCCATCCGCGTCGGCACCCCCGCCGAACTCGCCCAGGTCGCCCGGATCTTCGGCGCACTCGGCATGCACCCGGTCGGCTTCTACGACCTGCGCGAGGCGGCCGCCAGCGCGGTGCCCGTCGTGTCGACCGCGTTCCGGCCCGTCGACGGCGAGGAGTTGGCCCGCAACCCCTTCCGCGTCTTCACCTCCCTGCTCACCCCGGCCGACCCCCGCTTCTTCGACCCCGGTCTGCGCGCCCGCCTGGAGACCTTCCTCGCCGGCCGCGAACTGTTCCCGCCGGAGCTGCTCACCCTGGCCGACCGCGCGGAGGCGGAGCGCGGACTGCCCGACCAGGACGCCGAGCGTTTCCTCGAACTCGCCGTATCCGCCTTCGAGTTGTCGGCCGAGCCGATCGACAGGGGCTGGTACCAGACGCTGGAGCGGGTCTCCGCCGTCGCCGCCGACATCGGCGGTGTGCGCAGCACCCACATCAACCACCTCACCCCGCGCGTCCTGGACATCGACGAGCTGTACCGCCGGATGACCGAGCGCGGCATCGAGATGATCGACACCATCCAGGGGCCGCCCGCCTGGCGGGGCCCCGACGTCCTGCTGCGGCAGACCTCCTTCCGGGCCCTGGCCGAACCCCGCGCCCTGCGCCTCCCGGACGGCACCGTCACCCAGGGAGCCCTGCGGGTCCGCTTCGGCGAGGTCGAGGCGCGCGGCATCGCCCTGACCCGCGAGGGCCGCTCCCTCTACGACAGCCAGCTCGGCCGCATCGACGACCGACTCGCCCGGGACCCCGGGGCGCGGCGCTCCGAAGTGGCCCGGGCCGTCTGGGAGAAGCACATGCCTGCCACCGAACGGGAGCTGGCCGAGCGGAAGTTGGCGTACTTCACCTATGAAGTCGTGGACGATCGGCCGCGCGACGGCAGCCGCCCGCCCGGCGACCTCGCGGCCCTGGTCATCGGCGGCTGGCTGCGCGCCACGCCCATCGTCTACGAGGACTTCCTGCCCCGCTCCGCCGCCGGGATCTTCCAGTCCAACCTCAGCGGCGAGGGTTCCCGGGACAACGCGCGGGAGGGCATCGCCTACGACGCCGCCTGGATGTCCGGTGCCGTCGGCCGCGAGGTCCTGGACCCCTTCACCCTCTACGAACAGCAGCAGAACCGTTCCCTGGACCGGGTCACCCGCGAACTGGGTCCCCGCTGAGGCGGCTCACCGGTCTCCGCAGAGGATGCTCAGCGCGTTCGCGGCGACGACCGCGCCGATGCCCGCCCACTCCGCCCACCCCGGACGCTGCCCCAGACCGACCAGACCCACGAAGGCGGCCAGGACCGGATTGACGCTCATGAACAGGCCGAACGCCTGCGCCGGGACCCGGCGGAGGGTGAACAGGTCCGCCAGGTAGGGCACCGCCGAGGACAGCACCCCGGCCGCCACGGCGCACCCCACCGCAGAGGCCGTCGGCGGCTGCCGCAGCACCAGGACGACACCGACCGGCAGGAACAGCACGGCGGACACGCCTGCCGCCGCCGCGGACCCCTGGGCGCCGGGGACACGTCGGCCGACGGTCCGGTTGAGCAGGATGTACGAGGCCCAGCAGACGGCGGCGAGGAGACCGAGCCCCAGGCCGACGTAGTCCGTGGAGGGCCGCGGGCGCATCAGCGTGACGGCCCCGGCCGCCGCGATCACCGCGCAGCAGGCGTCCACCCGGCGCCGCGCGGCGGCCAGCGCGACGGTGAGCGGGCCGAGGAACTCCAGAGTCACCGCGAGCCCGAGGCCGACCCGGTCGATGGCGGTGTACAGCGACAGGTTCATCGTGCCGAACACCACGGCAAGGAGCAGCACCGGCTGCCACTGCCGCCAGGTGAAGGTCCGCAGGCGGGGCCGGCCGACGGCCAGGAGGACGAGCGCGGCGACGTACTGCCGGACCGCCACCACCCCCAGCGGACCGAGCACCGGGAAGGCGAGGGAGCCGATCGCCGCACCGGTCTGGTTGGACAGACCGCTGCCGACCATGGTGACGACGCCCGCGAGCCGCCGCGAGGAAGGGCGGGCCGGGGCGGAGGCCGTGCGGGCCGGTGGCAGCGTGTGTGCGGATCCCATGGGCCGACGATGGCGCGCGCCGGTGCATGCGCAAAATGCGTGCGGTGCTCGATCCATACGCTGGAGTCATGGATGTGGAGCTGAGGCAGTTGCGGTGCCTCGTCGCGATCGTCGACGAGGGCACCTTCACCGACGCGGCCATCGCCCTGGACGTCTCCCAGGCGGCCGTGTCCCGCACGCTGGCCTCGCTGGAACGGTCCCTGGGGGTTCGGCTGCTCCGGCGCACCTCGCGCGAAGTGACGCCCACCGCGGCGGGGTTGAGGGTGCTGGCGCACGCCCGGCGGGTGCTCGGCGAGGTCGGTGAACTCGTCCGCGCCGCCACCTCGGACCACACCAGCCTGCGGATCGGTTACGCCTGGTCGGCGGTCGGCCGGCACACCGCGGCCTTCCAGCGCCGCTGGGCCGCGGCCCACCCCGAGACCGATCTGCACCTGGTCCGGGTCAACACCGCGACGGCCGGACTGGCCGAGGGCAGCTGCGAACTCGCCGTCGTACGAAGGCCGTTGGGCGACGACCGGCGCTTCGACACCGCCATCGTGGGCCTGGAGCGACGGCTGTGCGCCCTGGCCGCGGACGACCCGCTCGCCCGGCGCCGTTCCGTGCGGCTCGCCGACCTCGGCGATCGCACGCTGCTCGTCGACCGGCGCACCGGCACGACCACAGCCGACCTGTGGCCGCCCGATGCCCGCCCGGCCACCGAGGAGACCCACGACGTCGACGACTGGCTCAACGTCATCGCCGGGGGCCGGCGCATCGGCATGACGGCCGAGTCCACCGCCCACCAGTACCCCCGCCCCGGCGTCGTCTACCGGCCCGTCCGTGACGCCGAGCCCATCGCGGTACGCCTGGCCTGGTGGCGCGACGACCCCCACCCGGCGACCCCGGCCGCCGTCGAACTGCTCACGCAGCTGTACCGGGACGGCTGAACGACCGCGCGGACGGCCGCCGTGGAGCCGTCCGCGCAGCCTTTCCGGTCACGTCAGCTCGTGGCGCGAACCGCGTCGCGGATCAGCGCGGCGACCTCCTCGGGGCGGGAGACGGCGACCGCGTGCGAGGCGCCCTCCAGCTCGACGGTCGTAGCGCCGGCGCGCTTGGCGCCGAAGCGCTCCACCTCCGGGTTGATCGCCTCGTCCGCGGCCGCCACGAGGGCCCAGGACGGCTTGGTCTTCCATGCGGCGGTCGAGGCCGGCTCGGTGAACGACGAGGCGGCCAGCGGGCGCTGCGACACCGCCAGCGCCTTGGTGACCGGGGCCGGGACGTCGGCGGCGAAGATGCCGGGGAACGCCTCGGCCTGGATGGTGACCTCGACCGCGGGCTGCCCGCCCTCGACCGGGTACGTCCACTCCTTGAGGTTGCTGCTCAGCGGCGAGAGCGGGAAGCGCCCCTGCAACTCGCCCAGGCTCTCGCCCTCCTCGGGGACGTAGGCCGCGACGTAGACCAGGCCGACGACGTTCGCCACGGCACCGGCCACGGTGATGACCGCGCCGCCGTAGGAGTGCCCCACGAGGACGACCGGGCCGTCGATCTGCTCGGCCACGGAGGCGATGTAGGCGGCGTCGGCGGCCAGCCCGCGCAGCGGGTTCGGGGGCGCGATCACGGGGATGCCCTGGTTCTGCAGCTCCGCGACGACACCGGCCCAGCTGCCGGCGTCGGCGAAGGCGCCGTGCACGAGAAGGGCGGTGGGTGTGGTGGTCATGTCGGCTGTCTCCCGGCTCAGTTGGTGTGGAGGGCCGCGCGCAGGGTGGCGACGGCCTGGTTGATGGCGGCCTCGGCGGCATGGGTCTCGCGCAGGGCGTTGAGCATCACGAAGTCGTGGATGATGCCCTGGTAGCGCACGGCGGTCACGGGGACTCCGGCCTCGCGCAGCTTGTTGGCGTAGGCCTCGCCCTCGTCCCGCAGGACGTCGGCCTCACCGGTGATGACCAGGGCCGGGGGCAGCCCGGCCAGCTGCTCGGTGGACGCCCGCAGCGGGGACGCGGTGATCTGCGCCCGCTCGGCCTCGTCGGTCGTGTACTGGTCCCAGAACCACTGCATGCCGTCCCGGCGCAGGAAGTAGCCCTCGGCGAACTGGTGGTACGAAGGGGTGTCGAAGCTCGCGTCGGTCACCGGGTAGAACAGCACCTGCTGCACCAGCGGGACGTCGCCGCGCTCCTTCGCCTGCAGGGTCAGCGCCGCCGTCATGTTGCCGCCCACCGAGTCACCGGCCACCGCCAGCCGCGAGCCGTCGAGGTCCTTGGTGGAACCCTGCTCGACGACCCACTTCGCGACCGTGTAGTTCTGCTCGATGGCGACCGGGTAGCGCACCTCGGGCGAGAGGTCGTACTCGGGGAAGACCACGGCCGCACCCGCGCCGACGGCGAGTTCGCGCACCAGCCGGTCATGGGTGTGGGCGTTGCCGAAGACCCAGCCCGCGCCGTGGATGTAGAGGATCACCGGCAGGGTGCCGGTGGCCCCGGCGGGCCGGACGACGCGTGCCCGGACACTGCCGGTCGGGCCGCCGGAGACGGTGATCCACTCCTCGTCCACCGCGGGCTTGGCGATCTCGCCGGACTGCACCTCGTCGACGGCCTTACGGCCCTCGGCGGGCGGCAGGTCGAAGAGGTACGGCGGGTTGGCGGTGGCCTCGACGAAGGCCTGGGCGGCCGGTTCGAGGACCGGCTTGACCGGTTCGGCGGTCTGGGACATCAAGTTCTCCCGAAGTGTGTGACTGGTGCTGCGCGAGCGCGTCGACGAGCACGCTAGGAGCGCAGGGCCGGGGCGAGTTGACTGCCGGCGCATGACTGCTGATCCCGGAGCGCACTGGAACGACCGCCCGCCGTCTCGCGCCACTCGCTCGGGGACATGCCGTAGGCGGCGCGGAACACCCGGCTGAAGTGCGGGGCGCTGAGGAAGCCCCAGCGGGCGGCGACGGCGGCGATGGTGCGCCTGCCCCGGATGCGGTGCAGCAGATCGCGCCGGCACTCCTCCAGACGTCGGCGCTGGATCCACCGGCCGACCGTCATGTCCTCGTCCTGGAACAGCTTGTGCAGATAGCGCACCGAGATGTGATGCGCCGCGGCGATCACCTCGGGGGAGAGGTCCGGATCCGGTAGATGGCGGTCGACGTACCTGAGGATCCTGGACAGCAACGCCGACTGTGCGCCCGGCGCTTGCGTCGATGCCTCGTCCGAGCGCTCGGTCGCCAGGGTGGCCAGCAGGTTCACGGCGTTCCAGGAGAGCATCTCTGCGATCGCGGGCGGGGAGCCGGGGACCGTGTCGGCGAGCTCCGACAGGAACGGGGACAACAGCCCACCCAGCCGGGAGGACCGGCTGACCGGCGCCGTCACGACCCGCCGCAAAGCCTGTTCCGGCAGCCCCAGCGCCTCGCGCGACACCAGGAACACCTTCAGCCGGGCGCCGTCGGGAAGATCCAGCGACGGAGGGTGGTCGGCGTCGTAGAAGCAGATGTCACCAGGGGAGAGGGCGATGTCCGCGGGAGTCTCCGGAGCGGGTGTGCCGCCCCGGACGCCGACGAGGAGGAACTCGCCGCCGACCCCGGCCGAGAGCCGGTGCGCGCCGGGGCGGGGCAACCGCTCGCCGGGCAGCCGCACCGGCGCCGCGTCGGTGACGACGATGTCGAGACCCATGGGCATCCTGCACACCTCCGAACAGGACCGAACAAAAACTTTCATCGCCTCGGAGCGTAGGGGGAAGGTGTGAAAAAAGAGTGACGGAGTACTGGCGGCACGGCTGTGACCTGCGGTTATGAAAGACGGTTCAGCTCGTCGGCGAAGATCCGCAGCAGGGGATGCCCGGTGTAGCGGCCCGGTGCCGACTCGGTGACGAGGTGGGCGTCGGCGAGCTCGTCGAGCAGCCGGCGGGCCGTGCGGACCGGGACGTCGGCGAGCGCGGCGGCCGTCTCCGCCGTGAGTTCCGGTCCGCAGCGGGCCGACAGCCGGAACAGTCGGGCCGTGTCGGCAGGCAGGCGGCGGTAGGAGCCGGCGAACGCGGTGCGTACGTCGGCGAAGGCGTCGAGACCGGCTGGGCGGCGCAGTCCGGCGGCGACGGACGCGAGCGGGCCCGCGGCTGCCAAGTGCGCCAGGGCGAGCGGCAGTCGCCCGCAACGCGCCACGATCTCCTCGGCCGCCTCCGCTTCGGCAGGATTCCGTTCCCGACCGGTGTGCCGGAGCAGGATCTCGAGCCCGTCCGCGGAGGAGGGCAGGCCCAGCCGCAGGGGGCGGGCTCCGGCGGCGACCAGCCCGGACAGTCCGCGCCGGCTGGTGACCAGCGTCAGAGAGCCGGGCGAGGCGGGCAGCAGCGGCCGTACCTGCTCGGTGTCGAGGGCGTCGTCGAGCAGCACCAGCACCCGGCGACCGGACAGCGTGCTCCGGTACAGACCGGCCAGGGCGTCCGGACCGCTCGGCAGACGGTGCTCGGGCACGCCGAGCGCGGTGAGCAGGGAGCGCAGGGCCGCCTCGGGGGTGAGCGGGTCGTCGAGGGGATCGAAACCCCGTAGACCGAGATGGAGCTGGCCGTCCGGATACCGCGCGGCGGCCTGGTGCGCCCAGTGCACCGCCAGCGTGGTCTTGCCGATGCCCGGCATGCCCGTCACCAGAACCTGCGAGGAGTCCACCGAGGCGTGCAGCACGCTCAGTTCGGTCTCTCGGCCCACGAACACGTGTGGGTCCGGCGGGAGTTGCGCAGGCGGTGCGAAAAGGTCCCCGTGCCCGGACCGCACTTCCTGGCGGAGCACCCGCGTGTGGGCCGCCGCCAGCTCCACGTCGGGCTTGACGCCCAACTCCCGTTCCAGCAGGAGCCGTACCGACTCGTACGCGGCGAGTGCGTCGGCCTGGCGTCCCGCGGCGGCGAGTGCCATGACCTGCCTGGCGTGCAGCGACTCGTTGAGGGGATCGAGCCGGACCGCGCGAGCGAGGTGGGGCAGTAGGCGGTCCGGTGCGCCGCACAGCAGGGCCACGTCGGCGGCCATCACGGTCGTGGCGACGAGTTCGCGCTCGACCTCGGTGAACACGGCGTGGTGGCGCACCGGTGCGGGGATGCCCGCCGCGACGGGACCCCGCCACTCGTCCAGTGCCGCGGCGAAGTGGCGCAGCGCCGGTCCGGGTCGCCCGGTGGCCGCCTCCCGCTTCGCCTGCCTGGTGAGCTCGCGGAACCTCAGCAGGTCGACCTCGTCCTCGGCCGCCTCCAGCCGGTAGCCGTCGGCCCCGCGCAGCAGCCGGCGGCCGGGGGCCCGGGCCGGCAGTCCTGGTTCCAGCAGGCGGCGCAGCGAGCCGACGTAACGGCGGACCACGTTCGGCGCGCTGGCGGGCGGGCCGTCCGGCCACAGGACGTCGACGATCTCACCGACGGGCAGGGGCCGGCCGGCCCGTATCAACAGCAGGGCCAGCAGGGCGCGTTGCTGGGGGAAGCCGAGGTCCAGTTCGGTCTCCCCGCGCGTCACCCGCAGGGGACCGAGCACCTCGAACCGCGTCACCTCGTCGTCCGTCACGCTCTGTCCGCTTCCTCAGGCGAGGTCGCGTCGGCCTTCCTGGGCGAACAGCCGCTCCCGGACCTCTTCCGCGTCGGGGTGGCCGAGGGACACGAAGAGGGTGAGCGCCTCGCGCCAGGCGGCGTCGGCCTCGTCGGGGGCACCCATGGCGAGATGGGTGTCCCCGATGTGGACCAGCGTGGAGGCCTCCAGATAGGGCACGCCCAACTTCCGGTACAGGGTCAGGGCGTTGTGGTAGCCCAGCAGGGCGTGCGGGTGGCGCCCCAGTCCGTGCTGCGCGTAGGCGATGCTGTCCCAGGTGGACGCCTGGCCGTAGCGGTCGCCCAGGTCCTGGAGCATGGCGAGGGCTTCGAAACAGTGGCTGAGGGCTTCCCGGTACTGGCCCAGCAGCGCGTGGTACCAGCCGACCGAGTTCAGGACGCTGGCCTGCGCGGCCCGGTCGCCGCTCGCGCGGAACAGCTGAAGCGCCTGCTGGTTGTGGTGCAGGGCGCCGGGGAGGTCGCCCTGCTGGTCGGCCTCCCAGCCGAGGCTGCGATGGGTCTGGGCCCGGCCGATCGGGTCGTCCAGCTCCGTGAAGAGTTCCAGGGCGCGGCGCAGCCTGGGTCGGGAGCGGTCGTGCAGTCCCAGCCGGCCCTCCGCCCGGCCCAGGCCGCGCAGGCCGTGCGCCTCCCAGACCGGGTCGGACAGCCGCAGCGCGCTGGTGAGCGCGGTGTGTTGGGCGGCCAGTCCGTCGTGCCAGTGGCCCCGCCGGTCGAAGAACGGTTCCAGGGACCAGGCGAGGAGGGCGGCGAGACGGTCCCGGCCGGAGCGCGCGGCCGCGTCGATCACGGCCGGCAGGACCGGGTACTCGGCGGTCAGCCAGGCCAAGGCCTGCCGGTCGTCGGACAGCTCCTCCACGCTCACGCCTGCCGGGGGTGGACCCGGCGGCAGGGGATCGGCGTGCGGGGCGAGGATCCGGTCGGCCGCGTGGGCGGAGTGAACGTAATACGCGTACAGGCGGTCGACGGCCGTGTCGCGATCCTCCTCGGACTCGACCAGTTCGGCGGCGTGGGCGCGCAGCAGGTCGTGCAGGGCGTACCGGCCGGGAACGTGCTCGCTCGCCAGATGGACGTCCGCGAGCTCGGACAGCAGTCGCCGTGCCTCCCGCACCGGAACTCCCGCCAGTGCCGCGGCGGCCGGCGCCGAGACGTCCGGGCCGGGATGCAGGCCCAGCAGCCGGAAGAGGCGGGCGGCGCCGGATGAGACGGCCGCCAGCGACCAGGAGAACACCGCCTCGACGTTCGCGGCCGGGTCGCTCCGGCCGAACCCGTCGAGGCTGCCCTGCGCCGCCCGCAGCTCCGCCGCCACGGCCGACAGCGGGAAGTGCGGGTGGGCGGCGGCGCGCGCCACCACACAGGCCAGCGCGAGCGGCAGCCCGCCGCACAGAGCGGTGATCTCGGCGACCGCCTCCGACTGGCCCGCCAGCCGTGCCGCGCCCAGCCGGCGCTCCAGGAAGGCCCTGGCCTGCTCGGCGTCGAGCGGCTGCAGGGTCAGCGTGTGCGCCCCGTGCGCGGCGACCAGCCCGGACAGCCGGCTGCGGCTGGTGACGATCGCCAGACTGCCGGGGGTACCCGGCAGCAGCGGCCGTACCTGCTCCGTGTCGCGCGCGTTGTCCAGCAGCACCAGGAACCGCCGGCCCGCCAACAGGCCGCGGTACAGGGCGGCTTGGGCCTCCACCCCGTACGGCACCTGCTCCGGCGGCACACCCAGCGCGGCGAGGAAGACCCGGACCGCCTCGCCCGCGCTCATCACCGAACCGGACGGGTCGAAGCCCCGGAGGTTGACGTACAGCTGCCCGTCGGGGAAGCGGTCGGCGACCCGGTGCGCCCAGTGCACGGCGAGGGTGGTCTTGCCGATGCCCGCCATGCCGCCGATCGCGGAGATGACCACCGCCCCGGTCGCGTCGGACAGGGCCAGTACGTCGTCGAGTTCGGCCTCCCGGCCGGTGAACGTCGCCAGGTCGTGCGGGAGTTGGGCGGGCTTCGGCAGGGCGGCGGTCGCGGGGCCGTCCTGCCGCAACGCGCGGTGGGCGTCGCGCAGTTCGGGGCCGGGATCGATACCCAGCTCGTCGGCGAGGCGGGCGGCCGCGGTGCGGTAGGTGTCCAGGGCCTCGGGCCGGCGTCCCGTGGCCGCCAGCACCAGGATCAGCCGGGCCAGCAGGGGCTCGTCCAGCGGATGGCCGGCCGCCGCCTCCCGCAACCGGGGCAGCACCGCCTCCGGCACGCCGGCGCGCAACGCGGCGTCGGCCGCCTCCCGCACGGCCGCCACATGCTCCCCGTCGACCGCGCCGAACCCGGCCCGCTCGCGCACCTCGGACGGGATCCCGGCGGCCACCGGCCCGTGCCACAACTCCAGCGCCGCCGTGAGGAGTTCCACCGCGCGCCCGGGCGCGGACCGCCGGGCCTCCTCCCGCAGCGCACGGAAGCGCAGCAGATCGAGCGATTCGGCGTCGGCCGCCCAGCGGTAGCCGCCCGCGTCCCGCAGCAGTAGGCGTCCGGCGGCCCGGGCGGGCAGGCCGGGTTCCATCAGGCGGCGCAGTGCCCCGACATGCCGGCGCACCACGTTGAGCGCGCTGTGCGGAGGGTTCGCGCCCCACAGCACGGTCACGATCTCGCCCGCCGGGACGGGCTCCCCGGCCCGTACCAACAGCAGTGCCAGCAGGGCCACCAGGGCGGCGAGCCGTGTCCGGCCGCGTTCCTCCCAGTCGGCACCGTAGGCGGCACCTGCGACGATCTCCAGTTCGCGCACGAAGGTGTCGGCGTCCGCCGGCCGGTCCTCCGGTGCCTTGGCCAGTCCGCGACGGACCAGCTCACGGACCGCTTCTGGTACCTGTTCGACGGGGACGGGGGCGTCGATGTGCTGCAGGGCGAGTTCGGCGATGTTGTCGCCCGAGTACGGTTTGTGGCCTGTCAGGCACTCGAAGAAGGTCGCAGTGGCCGCGTAGACGTCCGCGGCGCGAGAGGCGGGGGCGCCCGTCCACTGTTCGGGAGCCATGTAGGACGGGGTCCCGGCCACGCCGGCGCTCGTACCGGCATCCACCGCGATTCCGAAGTCGACCAGCTTGGACGATCCGGCCGTTTCGACCAGGACGTTCTCGGGCTTGTAGTCGCGGTGGACGACACCGACGCGGTGCGCGTCGGCCAGGCCGAGTAGCGATCCCTTGAGGAGAACGAGTGCGGCCTCGGGATCAAGCGGTCCCTGACGGGTCAGCAGCGTTCGCAAGGAGACGCCGTCCACCAGTTCCATCACGATGGCGGCGCCGTCCGGGCTCTCCACGTACTCATACAGGCCGGCCACGTACGGACTGTGCAGCCCGCCAAGCAGACGCGCCTCCGACCGGAACTCGTACACGAAACCCGGCCGGGTACGCAGGGACTCGCTGAGGTACTTCACCGCGACCGGAACGCCGGTCTCCGCATGCACGGCCAGCACTACGCGACCGCTCGCCCCCGCCCCGAGCTCAAGAGACTCGGTGTATCCGGGCACCACCCACGTGCTCACATCATCCCCCCGGCCGGTGTACCGCCGTACTTGACCGACTCCGAAGCGCTGGAACCTTGGATTGAGAGACACATTTTCAGCCACCGCGGTTGCCGACCCAGGACGTTACTCGTCCCCCGGTCCACGCATCCCGCCTCACGAACTATGTACAGAAAGTTCGAGTAGGCGCTCACGTCTGCCAGCAGGGGCCTCTGTCGTGTCTCGCTCCTGGCGGACGAGATCGGCCGGGGGGTGCCTCTATCTCTCTTCAAGCTGGGTGAGGATGGTCGACATGACGGATCGGGATCGGTTGGGGCGGGCCGCAGTGCATTCTGCGGCTTCCCGTGGAGACGTGGAGGGCCTGAGGGGGCTGTTGGCTGAGGGCGCCGACCCGGGGGCTGCCGATGCCGGGGGATGGACTCCGCTGCATTTTGCCGCTCAGGCGAAAGTGCCCGCTGTCGTCGAAGTCCTGCTGGCCGCGGGTGCGGCGGTCGATGCCGTGGACCGTCATGGCATTACGCCGTTGTGGAGGGCGGTGTTCTGTTCGCGGGGTGAAGGCGGGACGATTCGGCTCCTTCTGGAAGCCGGTGCTGATCCGGACCGGGACAACGTTCATGGCGTGAGCCCGAGGACGCTGGCGGGGCTGATTGCCAACTACGACGTGGCTGTTCACCTTCCGGCTGGGGACGAGACTTCCTCCTAGACGCCATGTGCCGTGGCAGCCCTGGGCGTGCAGTGGGCGCGCCGGTGGCGAGCGTGGGCGTGCCAGAGGCCGAGCCGGCGGACATGGACACACACATGCCTGCAGCGTTGGGCGCGCCCGCCCGAATGGCCTCGTTCCGGCCGCGCGCAGGGGGTGGTGCGGTGGTCGACTGGCCGGGCACCCGTACCTTGCCCGCGGCAACCGGCACCGTTCTGCCCGCTTGTCTCGCCGTTCGCGTTGGGCTGCCGTTTCACGAACTCGGACCGCATGTTTCTGCGGAGCGGCTCAGTGCTGTGATCCGGATTCCGCCGCGGGCACGCCCTCCGGCGCCGGGTTGTTCGTGACGCTCAGCTCCTGGGTCCCTACGACGGACAGCAGTTCCAGCTGTTCGGCTCCGCGGCTTCCGGGCGGGGCGGTGAACCACAGCAGGCGTTGCCGTCCGTCCTCGCTGAGGAGGTTGTAGCAGTCGAGTTCGATGACGCCGAGCAAGGGGTGGATGATCTTCTTGCGGTCCATACGGCGCACCGCGACGTCGTAGGTGTCCCAGAGCGTCGAGAACTCCTGGCTGCGGCGGCGAAGGACGGCGATCATCTTCGTGACCTCCGCGTCCCCACCGCGCCGGGCGGCTGCCGCCCGGAGGTCGGTCACGAACACCCGGGAGTGGTGCGGGTGATCCTCTGGCGGGTGGATCTCGCGTGTGCGCGGGTCGGTGAACCAGCGGTAGACGAAGCTCGCCGTCGGGCCGCGGTGGGCGGGGGACCCGCCGAGCAGGTTCCGGGCCAGGTCGTTTTCCACCAGAGTCTCGTGCAGGTCGGTGATGACGCGTGCCGGCGTGTTGGAAAGGCGGTCCAGCAGGCCCAATAGCGCGGGCTGTACATGGGCCGATGGTCCGTGCGTCGACCGGGGTATCGGCCGTTCGGCGAGGTGGAACAGGTGGTCGCGCTCGTCGCCGGTCAGACGCAGTGCTCTGGCGAGGGCCGCCAGGGTCTGCGCCGAGGGCTGCACGCGATTCCTGCCGCCGCCGCGTTCCAACTCGGTGTAGTAGTCAGCCGACAGCCCTGCGAGCTGGGCGACTTCCTCGCGGCGCAGCCCGGGGACGCGCCGGCGCGGGCCGTGGGGAAGACCGACGTCGGCGGGGCGGATGCGGTCGCGGCGGGTCCTGAGGAAAGCACCGAGTTCGGGAAGGTTCACCCCTCCATGGTCGTAGACGCGCAGGACCGTAGCCAGGGGGTGGCAACCCCTGGGTGGACACAGCCCTGGCTGGGGGG
>NZ_WVUG01000242.1 GCF_017614965.1 Streptomyces griseorubiginosus
TATCGCACGGGGGATCTGGTGCGCTGGACGGCGGGCGGGGAGCTGGAGTACCTGTCCCGGGTCGACGACCAGGTCAAGCTGCGTGGGTTCCGTATCGAGCTGGGGGAGATCGAGGCCGTCCTCGCCGCCCATGCACACGTGGCCCAGGCGGCGGTCCTGGTGCGGGAGGACCGGCCGGGAGACAAACGCCTGGTCGCCTACGTCGTCCCGGACCCGGCCCGGCAGCAGCCGGCACCTGCCGACCTGCGTGCTCACGCGTCCGCCCAGCTGCCGGATTACATGGTGCCGTCGGCGTTCGTGACCCTGGACGCCTTCCCGCTGACCCCGAACGGGAAGCTGGACCGCCGTGCCCTGCCGGCGCCCGACTACGGGCCGCAGTCGCAGGACGGCAGGTCGCCGCGCTCACCGCGCGAGGAGATCCTGTGCACCCTGTTCGCCGAAGTCCTCGGCCTGGAGTCGGTCACCATCGACGACGACTTCTTCGCCCTGGGCGGCCACTCGCTGCTCGCCACCAAACTCGTCAGCCGCATCCGCACCGTCCTCGGCGCGGAACTGTCCATCCGCCAGCTCTTCGAGACCCCCACCGTCGCCGGCGTCTCCGGCGCCCTCGACACCGGAAACAGCGCCCGCGGCCGTGTGGTCCCCGCACCGCGTCCGGCCCGGGTGCCGCTCTCGCACGCCCAGCAGCGACTGTGGTTCCTGCAGCACCTGGAGGGCCCGAGCGACGCCTACAACGTACCGATCTCGCTCGACCTGACAGGGCCACTGGACGCGGAGGCGCTGAGGCTGGCGTTGACGGACGTGGCCACCCGGCACGAGAGTCTGCGAACCGTCTTCGCCGAGGACGGTTCCGGCGCCGCCCACCAGGTGGTGCTGGACCCCGATCAGACACAGGTGCCGCTGTGCGTGGAGAGCCTCGCGTCGGACGACGAGGTCTCTCGCCGTATGCGGCAGGCGGCCGGGTACGTCTTCGATCTCGCCTCCGAAGTCCCCTTGCGGGCTTCGCTGTTCGAGGTCGAGGGCGACACCGACCGCAGGGCGCTGTTGATCCTCACCCACCACGTCGCCAGTGACGCCTGGTCACGAAACATCCTGGTCCGTGACCTCGTGACGGCGTACGCGGCGCGCACCACCGGTGCGGCTCCGCACTGGACGCCGCTTCCGGTGCAGTACGCCGACTACAGCCTCTGGCAGCGACAGGTGCTCGGTGCGGACGACGACCCGGACAGCGAGGCGTCCCGTCAACTCGCGTACTGGAAGGAAGCGCTGGCCGGACTGCCCGAGGAGCTGTCGCTGCCCTTCGACCGGCCGCGGCCGGCGGTGGCCTCGTACGGGGGTGACCGGGTCGCCTTCGAACTGCCGCAGGATGTCTACGAGCGGCTCGTCCAGGTGGGGCGCGATCACCAGGCCAGTCTGTTCATGGTGCTGCAGGCCGCGCTGGCGGCACTGCTGACGCGGCTGGGCGCGGGAACGGACATCCCGCTGGGGACGCCGATCGCGGGCCGTACGGATGACGCGCTGGACGAGCTGGTCGGGTTCTTCGTGAACACGCTGGTGCTGCGCACGGACACCTCGGGCGATCCGACGTACGCCGAACTCATCGATCGTGTCCGGGCCGCGAGCCTGGCGGCGTACGCGCACCAGGACCTGCCGTTCGAGCGGCTGGTGGAGGCGGTCAACCCGGAGCGCTCGCTCTCCCGCCACCCCCTCTTCCAGACCATGCTGAGCTTCGACAACGCCGGCCGGGACGAGGCCCGCACGGAGCTGGACGGGCTGACGGTCGGTGGGCGGCCCCTCGGGGCCCCGGCCGCGAAGTTCGACCTGTCCTTCGAACTCGCCGAGCGCCCCGCAGGACCGGGGCGGGCGGCCGGTCTGAGCTGCGCGTTGGACTACAGCACCGACCTGTTCGACCGGGGGACCGCGCAGTCCGTCGCCGGCCGTTTCGTCCGGGTGCTCACCGCGCTCGCCGAGGACCCGCGGCAGCGCGTCGGCGAGACCGAGATCCTCGGCGCGGACGAACGGCGCCGGATGCTCGTCGAGTGGAACGACACCGCGGTCGCCCACCGGGACCGCACTCCGGTGCACGCCCTCTTCGAGGAAGTGGCCGCCGCCGATCCCGCCGCACTCGCCGTGCTGTCCGGCGAACAGCGGCTGAGCTACGGCGAGTTGAACGCGCGGGCGAACCGGCTGGCACACCGGTTGCTGCGCCGGGGGGTGAGCCCGGAGAGCCGTGTCGCGGTCTTCCAGGAGCGCTCCGCCGAGCTGGTCGTCTCCACGCTGGCCGTGCTCAAGGCCGGCGGTGTGTACGTGCCGATCGATCCGCAACAGCCCGCCTCCCGCTCCGAGTTCATCCTGCGGGACACCGGAGCCGTGGCCCTGCTCACCGACCACGATCCGGACGACCTGCCCTTCGCCGCGGACATACCGGTCCTTAGGGTCGGACCCGGCACGGATCTGTCCGGTGAGGCCGAGACGAACCCCGGCGTGCCGACGGACGCGGAGCAGCTGGTGTACGTGATGTACACCTCCGGCTCGACCGGCATGCCCAAGGGTGTCGCCAACACGCATCGCAACGTGGTCCATCTGGCCGCCGACCGCTACTGGCGCGGCGGCCGGCACGAACGGGTGCTGATGCACTCGCCGTACGCCTTCGACGCCTCGACGTTCGAGATCTGGACGCCGTTGCTGACCGGCGGCACCGTCGTGGCGGCTCCGGCCGGCCGGCTGGGCGCCGCCGACCTGGCCGCCACCCTCTCCGCACACCGGGTCACCGGCCTGTTCGTCAGCGCCGGACTGTTCCGGGTGCTCGCCGAAGAGCGGCCCGACTGCTTCCGCGGGGTGCGCGAGATCTGGGCCGGTGGTGACGTGGTGTCGCCCACGGCCGTCCGGCGGGTCCTCGAGGCGTGCCCGGACACGGTCGTCGCCAACGAGTACGGGCCGACGGAGACCACCGTGTTCTCCACCGTGAACCCGCTGCGGGACCCGGCCGAGGTGCCCGAGGCGGTCGTACCGATCGGCCGGCCCCTGTGGAACACCCGGGTGTACGCCCTTGACGAGCGGCTGCGACCGGTGCCCGTAGGGGTGCCAGGTGAGTTGTACATCGCGGGCAGCGGTGTGGCTCGCGGCTATCTGGGCCGGGCGGAGCTGACCGCCCAGCGTTTCGTGGCCGACCCGTTCGCGGGTGCCGGGGAGCGGATGTACCGGACCGGCGACGTCGTACGGTGGCTGCCCGACGGCCGCCTGGAGTTCCTCGGCCGGGTCGACGACCAGGTCAAGCTGCGGGGCTTCCGCATCGAACCGGGCGAGGTGGAGGCGATCCTCGCAGACCGGCCCGAAGTGAGCCAGGTGGCGGTGGTCCTGCGGGAGGACCGGCCCGGGGACAAACGGCTCGTCGCCTACGTCGTCGCGACCGCGGGCGGCACGCTCGACCCCGACGCGCTGCGCGCACATGTGGCGGCTGCCCTGCCCGAGTACATGGTTCCCTCGGCCGTCGTGCCCCTGGACGCCCTGCCGCTGACCCTGAACGGCAAGTTGGACCGGCGGGCTCTGCCGGCCCCCGACTTCGGCTCCGGCGCCGACCGGCGTGGACCGCGCACGGAGCGGGAGAAGGTGCTGTGCGGACTGTTCGCGGACGTTCTCGGGCTGTCGGAGGTCGGTGCCGATGACGGGTTCTTCGACCTGGGCGGCGACAGCATCATGTCGATCCAGCTGGTCAGCCGGGCACGGCGGGCCGGTCTGGAACTGTCGGTGCGGGACGTGTTCGAACAGCGGACCGTGGCGGCGCTCGCCGAGGTCGTCACGGAGACGAGCGGGGAGGCGGTCGAGGAACCGGGTGCCGGCATCGGGGACGTCCCCCTGACCCCGATCATGCGGTGGTTCCTCGGACGCGGTGGCCCGGCGGACCAGTTCAACCAGTCCCGGCTGGTGCAGGTACCCACGGGGCTGCGCCACGAGGACCTCACGGCCGCGCTGCGGGCCGTCCTCGACCACCACGACGCCTTGCGCGCCCGCCTCGCGGCCGGCCCGGAACCACGGCTGGAGGTCCGCGAGCCCGGCGCCGTCGACGCCCATCTGCTCCTGCGCCGGGTGGACGCCGCCGGACTCGACGAGCCGGCTCAGCAGGACCTGGTGCGGGCCGAGACGGTCGCCGCCCGCGAACGCCTGGACCTCGGCGCGGGACGGCTCGTCCAGGCGGTCTGGTTCGACCGCGGTGAGACGGCGCCCGGCCTGCTCCTCCTGATCGTCCACCATCTGGTGGTCGACGGGGTCTCCTGGCGGATCCTCGTACCGGACCTCGCCGAGGCCCATCGGGCCATGGCGGCGGGCCGGCCGGTCGAACTGCAGCCCGTGGGCACCTCGTTGCGCCGCTGGGCGCAGCGGCTCACCGAGGTGGCGGCCGATCCCGCGCGCACCGCGGAGGCCGACTGGTGGCAGTCGGTGCTTCGGCACGGCGACCCGCTGCTCGGGCGGCGCCCCCTGGAGCCGTCGGACGACACCTACGCCTCGGCCCGGCACCTCACCCTGACCCTGCCCACGGCGGTGACCGAGCGGGTGCTGACCCGCGTGCCGTCCGTGTTCCGGGCCGAGGTCAACGACGTCCTGCTGGCGGCGTTCGCCCTCGCCTGGGCTCGTCGAGGCGGCAGCCGGAGCAGGGCCGTACTGCTGGACCTGGAAGGCCACGGACGGGAGGAGGAACTCGTCGGCCGGGCGGACCTGTCCCGCACGGTCGGCTGGTTCACCAGCCTGCACCCGGTGCGCCTGGACGTCTCCGCCGTCGACCTGTCCGACGCGTTCGCGGGCGGCCCGGCCGCCGGTGACGTCGTCAAGCAGGTCAAGGAGCAGCTGCGCCAAGTGCCCGACAAGGGCATCGGATACGGACTCGTCCGGCACCTGAACCCGCGCACCGCCCCGCGGTTCGCCGGACTGCCCACTCCTCAGGTCGCCTTCAACTACCTGGGCCGTTTCACCACCGCGGGGGTGGAGAACGCCGGCAGCGAAACCGTCCCCGACTGGACGGTGCTGGCCACCGCGGCCGGCGTGGGCGGCACCGATCCCAGGGTGGCGCTCGCCCATCCCCTGGAACTCAACGCCCGTACCAACGACGGCCCACGCGGCCCCGAGCTGGCCGCCACCTGGTCCTGGGCCGACGGGATCCTCGACGAGAGCGAGGTGCGAGACCTGGCCGGGCTGTGGTTCCAGGCCCTGGAGGCCCTCGCCGACCATGCCGAGAACCCCGAGGCCGGTGGGCTGACCGTCTCGGACGTGTCGCTGAGCCTGCTGGACCAGAGCGAGATCGACCTGCTGGAAGACGAGTGGAGGGACCTCTGATGGCGAAGCAGTCCGGACTGCAGGACATCCTGCCCCTGGCACCGCTGCAGGAGGGCCTGCTCTTCCACAGCGTGTACGACGAGCAGGCACCCGACGTCTATCTGGTGCAGCAGGCCATCGACCTGGAGGGCGAGCTGGACACGGCCGCGCTGGGCGCCGCCTGTCGTACCCTGCTGCGGCGCCACGCCAACCTGCGTGCGGCCTTCCGCTACCAGGGCCTGAAGCGGCCCGTGCAGCTGATCCCGCACCAGGTGGAAGTGCCGTGGGAGGAGACGGACCTCTCCCATCTGCCCGAGCCGGAGCGCACGGCCGCCGCGGACCGGCTGCTGGAGGAGGACCGGCTGCGCCGCTTCGACCTGGCCCGGCCCCCGCTGATGCGGTTCACTCTGATGCGGCTGGGCGGGCGAAGGTACCGCTTCGTACTGACCAACCACCACATCCTGCTCGACGGCTGGTCCCGCCCGATGCTGGTGCGCGAACTCCTGGCGCTGTACCGCACGAAGGGCGACGACAGCGCGTTGCCCCGGGTCCGCCCCTTCCGGGACTACCTCCAGTGGCTCGCCCGGCAGGACCGGGACACTGCGGTCGCCGCCTGGCGGCAGGCGCTCGCCGGCCTCGACGGACCGACCCTCCTCGCCCCGCGCTCCGCCGAACGCGCTCCGGTGGTACCCGGCCGGCTGGAGACCGAGCTGGACGCCGCCGACCACGCGGCGCTCGGCGCACTGGCCCGGGAACGCTCGCTCACCCTCAACTCCCTGGTGCAGGGCGCCTGGGCGGTCGTGCTGGGCGGGCTCACCGGCCGCGACGACGTGGTGTTCGGTACGACCGTCTCCGGCCGGCCGCCGGAGATCGCCGGGATCGAGACCATGGTGGGGCTGTTCATCAACACCCTGCCCGTGCGGGTGCGGCTGCGGCCCGACGAGGCGTTCGTGGACGTGGTGCGCCGCACCCAGGACGAGCAGACCCGGCTGCAGGCACACCAGCAACTGGGGCTCGCCGAGGTGCAGCGACTCGCCGGCGCCGGTGAACTCTTCGACACCACCATGGTGTTCGAGAACTATCCCGTCGACATCGGTGCCGAACGCGACGAGCCGGGCGGTTTCGGCGACGTGACCGTCACCGGCACCCGCAACCGGGACGCCACCCACTATCCGATGGCGCTGGTCGCCGTCGGCCGGGACGGGCTGCGGCTGCGCCTGGACCACCAGCCCGACCTGATCCCACCGGACTCGGCCGCCGCCGTACTGGATCGTCTGGTGAGGGTCCTGCGGACCGTGGCCGCGGACCCCGAACGCCCCGTCGGCCGGCTCGCCCTGCTCTCCGACGAGGAGCGGGAGGCAGCCCTGGCACCGGGCCGCGGCACGGACACCGGCCCCATCCGCGAGAGCCTGCCCGAGGCGTTCCGCGCACAGGCCGCGCGCACCCCGAACGCCCCGGCCGTCCGCTGCGGTGCCATCGTCCTGGACTACGCCGAACTCGACGCCCGTTCCGACGCGTTGGCGCGCCGGCTCGTCGCGCTCGGGGTACGGGCCGAGACACCGGTGGGGCTGCTCATGGACCGCTCCACCCATCTGCTCGTCTCGGTCCTGGCCGTCCTCAAGGCGGGCGGCGCCTATGTGCCGCTCCGGCACGGCGACCCGCTCGACCGGCTGAGCCAGGTCACCGCCCTGGCCGGGGTCACTCTCGTACTGGCCGACGGCGAACATGCCGCGCGTGGCGCCGAGTTGAACCTCACCGTCGTGCGGGCCGACGAGACCGGCGCGCCGCTTCCCGTCGACGCGGACCTGCCCGAGGGCCCCGTGCACCCGGACCGGCTCGCCTACGTCATGCACACCTCCGGATCGACCGGCACTCCCAAGGGGGTCGCCGTCACCCACCGGGACGTGGTCGAACTCGCCCGGGACCGGTCCTTCGCCGGCGGCGCCCACAGCCGGGTCCTGGTCCACTCGCCGCACGCCTTCGACGCCTCCACCTACGAACTGTGGGTACCGCTGCTGTCCGGCGGCACCGCCGTCGTCGCCCCGCCGGCGGACCTGGACGCGGACACCCTCGGCAAGGTGCTCGCCGAGCACGAGGTGACCGCGCTCTGGCTCACCTCCGGGCTCTTCCAACTCGTCGCGGACGAGGCACCGCACCACCTGGCGGGCGTCCGGGAGGTGTGGACGGGCGGCGACGTCGTCCCGGCCGCCGCCGTCCGCCGGGTCAGGGACGCCTGCCCCGACACGGTCGTCGTCGACGGCTACGGGCCCACCGAGACAACCACCTTCGCTGTCCGCCACCGGATCCCCGCGACCGCCCCGGTTCCGCAGACCGTGCCGATCGGCACGCCTCTGGACAACACCCGGCTGCTCGTCCTGGACACCGCACTGCGTCCCGTGGCCCGGGGCTCGGCGGGCGAGCTGTACCTGGCGGGTGCCGGACTCGCCCGGGGCTACTGGCAGCGCCCCGGACTCACCGCGGAGCGCTTCGTCGCCGCCCCCTACGGCCCGCCCGGCACCCGCATGTACCGCACCGGTGACCTCGTGCGGTGGACCGCCGAAGGCACCCTGGAATACCTGGGACGGGCCGACGACCAGGTCAAGATCCGCGGCTTCCGGATCGAACTCGGCGAGATCGAGGCCGTCCTGGGCCGTCACCCCGAGGTCGCCCAGGCCGTCGTCACCCTGGCCGAACCACGCCCCGGAGACAAACGCCTCGTGGCCCACCTGGTCGCGGAGGCCGGCACCACCCCGGAGTCGGCCGCGCTGCACGCGCACCTCGCCGCCGAACTGCCCGACTACATGGTGCCCTCGGCGTTCGTCCTCCTCGACGCGCTGCCGCTCACTGGCAACGGCAAGATCGACCGCAGGGCCCTGCCGGTGCCCGAGACCACCGCCCCGGCCCCCGAGAGCAGGGCGGCGCGCACCCCGCGCGAGGACATCCTGTGCGGGCTGTTCGCCGAACTTCTCGGCGTCCCGCGGGTCGGCATCGACGACGACTTCTTCGCGCACGGCGGACATTCGCTCCTCGCCACCCGGCTCGTGGGCCGCATCCGTTCCGTCCTCGGAGCTGAACTGACCATACGTCAGCTCTTCGAGGCGCCCACCGTTGCGGCGTTGTCCCGCGCCCTCGACACCGCGTGCGCGGCCCGCCCCGCACTGCGGCCCGCCGAGCCGCGTCCCGAGCGGATCCCCGCCTCCCACGCCCAGCGCAGGCTGTGGTTCCTGCACCGCTTCGAGGGACCGAGCCCGACGTACAACATCCCCTTCGCGCTACGGCTGACCGGCGAACTGGACCGATCGGCGCTGCGGGCCGCGCTCGCCGACCTCACCGGCCGTCACGAGTCGCTGCGCACGGTCTTCTCCGAGGACGCG
The DNA here is from genome assembly GCF_017614965.1 of Streptomyces griseorubiginosus. Classification (GTDB taxonomy): domain Bacteria; phylum Actinomycetota; class Actinomycetes; order Streptomycetales; family Streptomycetaceae; genus Streptomyces; species Streptomyces griseorubiginosus_B. Next base: position 8,682 of record NZ_WVUG01000242.1, read on the forward strand.
GAGGGCCCCCGGCAGGTCGTGCTGTCCGCTGCCGAGGCGCGGCCCGAGCTGACCGTGGTGGCGTCGGTGGCTCCGGCCGACCTGGCACGAGAGATCACCGCCGCGGCCGGGTACGCCTTCGACCTGGAGGCGGAAGTCCCCCTGCGGGCCTGGCTGTTCGAGACGGGAGAGCGGGAGCAGGTGCTGCTCCTGCTGGTCCACCACATCGCGGGCGACGGCTGGTCGGTGCCCCTGCTTGCCCGCGACCTCACGGCCGCGTACACGGCACGGCTCGACGGCCGGGCCCCCGACTGGCGTCCGCTGCCCGTCCAGTACCCCGACTACACCCTGTGGCAGCGGGACGCACTCGGCTCCGAGGACGACCCGGACAGCCCCGTCGCCCGGCAACTCGACTACTGGCGGCAGACGTTGGCCGGGCTGCCGGAAGAGCTCCAGCTGCCGGCGGACCGGTCGCGTCCGGCCGCCGCCGGGGGACGCGGCGGCCGAGTGCTGTACGAGGTGCCCCGGGCACTGCACGAGCGGATCGTGGCCGTCGCCCGGGCCTGCCAGGCGAGCCCCTTCATGGTGGTCCAGGCGGCCGTCGCCGCCCTGCTCACCCGGCTCGGCGCCGGCGAGGACATCCCGCTCGGCACCCCTGTCGCCGGACGCACGGACGACGCCCTGGACGACCTCGTCGGCTTCTTCGTCAACACTCTGGTCCTGCGCACCGACACCTCCGGCAACCCCGCCTTCCGCGAGCTGGTCACCCGGGTCCGCGAGACGGACCTGGCGGCGTACGCCCATCAGGACGTGCCGTTCGAACGGCTGGTGGAGGTGCTCAACCCCCGGCGCTCGCCCTCCCGGCATCCGCTCTTCCAGACCATGCTCACCTTCAACAACACCGACCGGCGGCCCGGTGACGGTCTGCGGCTGCCGGGCCTGGACGCCACCGCGCTGCCCGCCGACACCGGCACCGCCAAGTTCGACCTGCTGTTCTCCTTCGCGGAACGGCAGGACGCCGACGGGCGGCCCGCGGGGCTGGGCGCGGGCCTGGAGTTCAGCGCCGACCTGTTCGACCAGGACACCGCCGAGACCCTCGTGGCCCGGCTGCTGCGTCTGCTGGACACGGTCACCGCGGCGCCGGAGCGCGCCATCGGGGACGTATCCCTCATGGACGATGAGGAACGCGACCACGTACGGGCCGCCTCCCACGGCCTCACACGGGAGCAGGATGCCGCCTCGCTGCCCGACCGGTTCGCCGCCGTGGTCGCCCGCACCCCGCACGCAGTCGCCGTGGAGACACCCGAAACCACCCTGACCTACGAGGAGTTGAACGCCCGCGCCAACCGGCTGGCACGGTTGCTCGTCGACCGGGGCGTCGGCCCGGAGCGCCTGGTGGCGGTGGCCATGCACCGGTCGGCCGATCTGGTCGCTGCGTGCCTCGCGGTCCTCAAGGCCGGCGCCGGCTATCTGCCCGTCGACCCCGAATACCCGGCCGACCGCATCGCGTACATGCTCGGCAACGCCCGCCCGACTGTCATCTTGACCACCGCGGACCTCGCCGGCACACTCCCCCGGTCCCCGGCCGGACCTCCGGTCGCGGTGGACGGCCCCGGCGTCGCGGCCCGACTCGCCGACCACGCGGCGACCGACGTGACCGACGCGGAGCGCACCGCCCCGCTCGCCCCGGCCCATCCCGCCTACGTGATCTACACTTCCGGCTCCACCGGCCGCCCCAAGGGCATCACCATGCCGGCCCGCGCCCTCGCCAACCTGCTCGACTGGCACGAGCGCACGGTGCCCGGCGGCCCCGGTACCCGGGTCGCGCAGTTCACCGCGGTGAGCTTCGACGTCTCGGTGCAGGAGATCCTCTCCGCGCTGCTGTCCGGCAAGACGCTGGTCGTCTGCCCCGAGGAGGTCCGGCGCGATCCGCACCGGCTGGCCGGCTGGCTGGGGGAGCAGCGGATCCAGGAGCTCTACGCGCCCAACCTCGTCATCGACGCCGTCTGCGAGGCGGCCGTCGCCGCCCGGCTCGAACTGCCCGACCTCACCGACCTGGTGCAGGCCGGCGAGGCACTCACCCCGCAGGGCGCCATGCGCGCCTTCTGCGCCGCGCGCCCCGGCCGTCGGCTGCACAACCACTACGGCCCCGCCGAGACCCATGTGGTGACGGCCCACCGGCTCCCCGCCGACACCGCCGCCTGGGGGCCCTCGGCTCCCCCGATCGGGCGCCCCGTGGACAACACCGCCGTACGACTCCTCGACCCGTGGCTCAACCCGGTGCCGCCCGGCGTCCCGGGAGAGCTCTACATCAGCGGTGACGCGCTCGCCCGCGGCTACTGGCAGCGCCCCGGACTCACCGCGGAACGCTTCGTCGCCGACCCGCACGGCCCGCACGGCGCCCGCATGTACCGCACCGGCGACCTCGCCCGGCAGACCCGCGACGGGCTGTTCGTGTACCTGGGCCGCGCCGACGCCCAGGTCAAGATCCGCGGCTTCCGCGTCGAACCCGGTGAGATCGAGGCGGCCCTGACCGCACACCCCGACGTGGCGCAGGCCGCGGTCGTCGTTCGGGAGGACCGTCCGGGCGACCGGCGCCTGGTCGGCTACGTCGTGACGGCCGGCCCGGAGGCCCCCGAACCGGCCCGGCTGCGCGAGCACCTCGTCGGCCGACTGCCCGGCCACATGGTCCCGGCCACGGTCGTCCCCCTCGACCACCTGCCGCTGACCCCCAACGGGAAGCTCGACCGGTCCGCGTTACCCGCACCGCAGTACACGGCGGGCCGTGCGGCCAGGCCCCCCGCGACGCCCGCGGAACACACCGTGTGCGCCCTGTTCGCCGAGGTGCTCGGCATCGAACGGGCGGGCGCGGACGACGACTTCTTCGAACTCGGCGGCCACTCCTTCCTCGCCGCCCGTCTCGTGGCCCGGCTCCGCGAGGAGTCCGGCCAGGACCTGCCCGTCCGTACCGTCTTCGACGCCCCCACACCGGAGGGCCTCGCCGCCGTCCTCACCGGAACGGCCGACCCCGCCGCCGGACGCTCCTCCGACGGGCTGCTCGCACTGCGGGCACGCGGCACGGCCGCCCCCCTGTTCTGTCTGCACCCGGGTGGCGGGTTCAGCTGGTGTTACGCGGGCCTCGTGCGCCATCTCGGCCCGGAGGTGCCGGTCTACGGCATCCAGGCACGGGGCCTGGACGGCGGCGGTGCGTTGCCGTCGTCCATGGAAGAGATGACCGAGGACTACCTCGCCCTCATCCGCTCACGGCAGCCGTCCGGACCGTACCGGCTGGCGGGGTGGTCCTTCGGCGGTCTCGCCGCGCACGCCCTGGCGACCCGGTTGCGCGCCGAGGGGGAGGAGGTCTCCCTGCTCGCCCTGCTCGACGCCTATCCGCCGGGGGAGAACGCAGACACCTCGGAACCGGTCGAGCACGAGGTCGTCGCGCACAATCTCCAGGCCATGGGGTTCGAATTCGACATGGCCGAGCTCATAGCAGACCAGGAAGGGGTGCTGCGACGGTTCCGGGAGTTCCTGCAGTCGGGGGACCAGGCGCTGGCGCAGCTGGAGGCCCGGGACATGCTCGCTCTGAAGGACGTTTATGTGAACAATGTCCGGCTCATGCGGCGGTTCAGGCCCGCATTCTTCGACGGGGACGTCGTCTTCGTCTCCGCGGAGCGAAAGTCGCAGGCCGATCGGAAAGACCGCCTGAATGTCAACTTGTGGCAACGGTTCATCGGTGGATCGCTGGATGTGTGCGCCATAGACTCGACGCACGGAAATCTGATGACAGATGCCCGTCATCTGGCCAGGATCGGCCAATTCCTCGCGGACCGTCTGTAAGTACTCCCAGAGAAACCGCATTCGCGGAGAAGGAGCATTCGAATGAGCAGCAATCCCTTCGAGGACCCCGAGGGCACCTACCTGGTCCTGGTCAACGACGAGGGGCAGCACTCTCTGTGGCCGGCCTTCGTCGAAGTGCCCGCGGGTTGGCGGACCGTCCTCGGGGAGACGACCCGCGACGCGGCGCTCGAGTACGTCGACACCCACTGGACCGACATGCGCCCCAAGAGCCTGGCCGACGCCATGGACGGCACCGCCTGACCGGAGCACCACGAGAGGGGAGAGGCACCATGCCGGTCATTCCCGTGAACGGGATGCGGCTCAGTTACGAGGAGGCCGGCACCGGTGACCCGGTGGTGATGATCCAGGGCACCGGCGGCGGCCGTACGGTGTGGCAGCTGCACCAGGTGCCCGCGCTCACCGCCGCCGGACTCCGGGTGATCACCTTCGACAACCGGGGCATCCCCCCGTCCTCGGAGTGCCCGGAGGGGTTCACCCTGCGGGACATGGTCGGTGACGTGGCCGGTCTCATCGAGCGCCTGGACCTCGGGCCCTGCGCCGTCGTCGGTACCTCCATGGGCGCGTTCGTCGCCCAGGAGCTGGCTCTGGCCCGGCCCGACCTGGTCGGCCGGGCCGTTCTCATGGCGACCCGTGGCCGCACCGACTTCCTGCGCGCCGAGCTCACCCGGGCGGAGATCGACCTGTACGACTCGGGCGTCCGGTTCCCGGCCCGGTACGCGGCTGTCCTGCGGGCCCTGAGGTCACTGTCCCCGCGGACCCTGGACGACGACACGGCGATGGCCGACTGGCTCGACCTGTTCGAGCTCTCGTCCGCGCCGGGGCCGGGCCAGCGGGCCCAGATGGAGCTCAGCCGGCTGGCGAACCGGCTGAACGCCTACCGTGACATCCGCGTGCCCTGCCAGGTCATCTCCTTCGCGGACGACCTGATCACCCCGCCCCGGCTGGGCCGGGAGGTCGCCGACGCCGTCCCGGGCGCCCGCTACGAGCTCATCGAGGGCTGCGGACACTACGGCTATCTGGAGGATCCCGCCGCCGTGAACAAGGTGCTCGTGGAGTTCCTCACCCGCGAGCTGCCCTGAGGGGGCGGAGAGAGCACCGACGGAGGGGCCCGGCGCCATCAGGCGCCGGGCC
>NZ_WVUG01000243.1 GCF_017614965.1 Streptomyces griseorubiginosus
GGGGCGTGGGCCGCGGCGCCCGTCGTCTGCGCGGTGGCGTGGGCCGCGGGAGCGTGAGAAGGGTAGGCGGCGGACGCGGCATGGCCGCCCTGCGCCGCGTAACCCTCGTAGCCCTGTCCCTCGTGCGCCTGCTGGTGCCACTGCTGCTGGGGCTGGGGCTGCGGCTCGGGTGCCTGGTGCTGCGGGTAGTGCGCCTGCTGCTGCCACTCCGGCGCCCCGTGCCGCTGCGACGGCTCACCCCGCTCCTCCGGCGGGTACGGCGCCGCGCCCGGCGTCTGCACCGGTGCGTGGACCTGGGTCTCCCAGGTCTGGCCCTGCCACTGCTGGGTGTGCTGCTGGGCGGTGTACTGGTCGTCGTAGCCCTGGTACGGCTGCTGGGCCGGCCACTCCTGCCGCGGCTGCTGCTGGTACGGGTCGTACGGCTGGTCGGTCATCGTCACCCTCCTGCGAACGGCGGGAGCACCTCGACCGTGCCGCCGTCGGCCAGCCGTACCGTCTCATGTCCGCGGGTGCCCACGGGGTCACCGTCGACGAGGAAGGAGCATCGCTGCAGCACGCGCACCAGTTCACCGGGGTGTCGCGCGCGCACGGCGTCGAGCGCCTCGGCGAGGGTGTCCGCGTCGTACGGCTCCTCGGCGAGCCCGGCCGCGGCCTTCGCGGCGGCCCAGTAGCGCACCGTGACCTTTGGCATCCGTTCCTCAATCAATCGGCGGTGTACAGCGTCAGGCTAGCCCGCCCGGCGCCCGGTCCAGTCCCCGATGCGGGCGAGGAGGTCGTCGGAGGCGGCGTGTTCGGCGTGGCCCATGCCGCCCTCGATCCACAGTTCGCCGTGGTCACCGGCGGCGGCCGCGAGCATGCGGGGGTGGTCCACCGGGAAGTAGCCGTCCTGGTCGCCGTGCACGATGAGGAGCGGGGTGGGCGCGATGGCCGGCACCGCCTCGACGGGGGACAGCGGGACCGGGTCCCAGTCGCGGTTGATGATCCGGGTGCGGAAGCCGTAGCGGCCCACCAGCCGGCCCTCGGGCCGGGTGACCAGCCAGTGGAGTTTGCGCATGGGGGCCGTGCCCCGGTAGTACCAGCGGGCCGGCGCGCTCACCGAGACGACGGCGTCCGTGTGCGCGGTCCCACCCGCTTGCGGCCGGTAGAGCGCCGCGTGCCGCAGCACCACCGAACCGCCCATGGAGAAGCCGACGGTCGCCACGCGCGTGTGCCCGAGCTCCCGGGCCCAGCGCACCGCGGCCGCCAGGTCGAGCACCTCCTTGTCGCCGACGGTCGAGCGCCCGCCGGAGGCCCCGTGGCCGCGGAAGGAGAAGGAGATCACCGCCCCGTAGCGGGCGAACGCCTCCACCACCCGGCGCACATGCGGCTTGTCGACGTCGCCCGTGAAGCCGTGGGCCATCACGAACGCGAGATCAACGGCAGGTGGCGCGGAGACGTCGTATACGGCGGCCGGCGGATCGTATACGGAATCGATCGTGACGCCGTCGTCCGTTGTCAGAAACGTCCGCATAGGGGTGTGTCTGATCGTCTCGCCATGCGGACGAACGATGGAACGCGCCACATGACCTGCCGGAGTGATGCTCATGTGGGCTATTCTGCTGGGCAGAGGACTCGGGCAGCGACGCCCCCGGGTCCTTTTGTGCTTTCGGAAGCGTTGTATACGAAGCGGGAAACTCCAGGTGACCGCTGGTGTACGGGGCCTTCGGGATCGCAGAGCAGGTGACGTACCGCACACGTCCTCGCAGGGACCGAGGAGGAACCAGACGTATGAGTTCTCTGCTGCTCCTGACCAACGCCCTCCAGCCGTCGACGGAGGTGCTTCCGGCCCTCGGCCTGCTGTTGCACAACGTCCGCGTGGCACCGGCGGAAGGCCCCGCACTCGTCGACACCCCCGGTGCCGACGTCATCCTCATCGACGGTCGCCGTGACCTCCCGCAGGTCCGCAGCCTGTGCCAGCTGCTGCGCTCGACCGGCCCCGGCTGTCCGCTCATCCTGGTCGTCACCGAGGGCGGTCTCGCCGCCGTCACCGCCGACTGGGGCATCGACGACGTCCTGCTCGACACCGCCGGACCGGCGGAGGTCGAGGCCCGGCTGCGGCTGGCCATGGGGCGCCAGCAGATCGTCAACGACGACTCCCCGATGGAGATCCGCAACGGCGATCTGTCGGTGGACGAGGCGACCTACAGCGCCAAGCTGAAGGGGCGGGTCCTCGACCTCACCTTCAAGGAGTTCGAACTCCTGAAGTACCTGGCCCAGCACCCGGGCCGCGTCTTCACGCGCGCACAGCTGCTGCAGGAGGTCTGGGGCTACGACTACTTCGGCGGCACCCGGACGGTCGACGTGCACGTACGGCGGCTGCGGGCCAAGCTCGGCCCCGAGCACGAGTCGCTGATCGGGACCGTCCGCAACGTCGGTTATCGATTCGTTACTCCCGAGAAGGGCGACCGGGTCTCCGACGAAGCCAAGGCCAAGGCAGAACGGGCAAAGACGGAGGATGCGGACGAGACGGCGGCGCTCGGCGCGGCCGAGGTGTCCGCGGACGCGTAGCGGGCCCCTGGGCTGGGCATTGCTTCCGCACACGAGGTGTGTGCGGAAGCTTCCGCTCGCCCTGCCCGCAGCGGGTATATCCGCGTAGACTCCGCGCGTGGCCAAGGTGACTCGGGATGATGTGGCGCGACTGGCGGGGACTTCGACCGCCGTCGTCAGCTATGTCATCAACAACGGACCCCGGCCGGTCGCCCCGGCCACGCGCGAGCGTGTCCTCGCCGCGATCAAGGAGCTGGGGTACCGCCCCGACCGCGTCGCCCAGGCGATGGCGTCCCGGCGCACGGATCTCATAGGCCTGATCATCCCGGACGCCCGTCAGCCCTTCTTCGGGGAGATGGCGCACGCGGTCGAGCAGGCCGCCTCCGAGCGCGGGAAGATGGTGCTCGTCGGCAACACCGACTACGTGGCCGAGCGCGAGGTCCACTATCTGCGGGCCTTCCTCGGAATGCGGGTCTCCGGGCTCATCCTGGTCAGCCACGCCCTCAACGACCTGGCCGCCGCCGAGATAGAGGCCTGGGACGCCCGGGTCGTCCTGCTGCACGAGCGGCCCGAGGCCATCGACGACGTCGCCGTCGTCACCGACGACCTCGGCGGCGCACATCTCGCCGTGCGACATCTGCTGGAACACGGGTACGAGTACGTCGCCTGTATGGGCGGTACCGCCGAGACACCCGCCGTCGGCGACCCCGTCTCCGACCACGTCGAGGGCTGGCGGCGCGCCATGGAGGAGGCCGGGAAACCGACCGAGGGGCGGCTGTTCGAGGCGCCGTACAACCGCTACGACGCCTACCGGATAGCGCTGGAGCTCCTCGCCGGGCCCCGGCGGCCGCCCGCGATCTTCTGCTCCACCGACGACCAGGCCATCGGCGTCCTGCGGGCCGCGCGCGAGCTGCGCATCGACGTTCCGGGCGAGCTGGCGGTGGCCGGCTTCGACGACATCAAGGAGGCGGCGCTCGCCGACCCGCCGCTGACGACGGTCGCCTCCGACCGCAGCGCGATGGCGCGGGCCGCGGTGGACCTCGTACTCGACGACGGGCTGCGGGTGGCCGGGTCCCGGCGGGAGCGGCTGAAGACCTTCCCCTCGCGCCTGGTGGCCCGGAAGTCCTGCGGATGCGAGTGATCAGCGCCGCGTGAACGCCGTATGAGAAGCGGCTGAGAGAGCTCTCCCAGCTGCGAGTACGGCCTTTATATCGGGCATACGAGGTTCTGTCGGGCTTCTCAGCGGGCACTCAGGAAGCTCTCATGGTCACGGGCCAAGCTTTTTGACATGACCGAGAGCTTCCGCCGCGACGGCGAGTACGAGCAGTACGAGAACCCTTACCAGGGCGCCCAGCAGCACTCCTCCTCCCCCGTGAACCCGGAGTGGCCGCCCCCGCCGGCGCACCGGCCCGCACAGTCGCCGCAGGCGGAGCCGGTCACCGTCCAGCCGGGCACCACCGTCTGGCCGGGTCAGCCCCAGTCCATGGCCGGCGGAGAGGGTGGCGGGAACGGTGGCGGTACGGCGGTGCTGCCCACCGTTCCCGCCGAGCCGGCCCCCGGCACCGCACCGGCCGCCAGGAAGCGCCCGCGGGGCCCCATCGCCCTGCTGGCCGCCGTGGCGATCGTCGCCGCGGCCATAGGCGGCGGCACCGCGTACGGCATACAGGAGCTGACCGGCAGCGACACCGCCGCCACCAGCTCCACCACCACCAGCGTGGTCCCCTCCAGCAAGCAGGGCGACGTCGCCTCCATCGCCGCGGCCGTCAGCCCGAGCGTGGTCGAGGTCGGCGCCACGCTGAGCAACGGCACCTCCACCGGCTCCGGTGTGATCATCACCAGCAACGGCGAGATCGTCACCAACAACCACGTCATCTCCGGCGCGCAGTCGATCAAGGTGACGACCAGCGACGGGAAGTCGTACACCGCGAAGGTCGTCGGCACCGACAGCAAGAAGGACCTCGCGCTGATCAAGCTGGAGGGCGCCTCCGGCCTGCACCCGGCCACCCTCGGCAACTCCTCCGGCGTCCGGGTCGGTGACACGGTCGTGGCGATCGGCTCCCCCGAGGGCCTCAGCGGAACCGTCACCAGCGGCATCGTCTCCGCGCTCAACCGGGACGTGACCGTCTCCACCGACGAGAACCAGCAGCAGGGCCAGGGCGGCGACGGACAGTGGCCGTTCTCCTTCGGCGGCCAGCAGTTCAACGGCGACACCGGCTCCTCCACCACGACCTACAAGGCGATCCAGACCGACGCCTCCCTCAACCCCGGCAACTCCGGCGGCGCGCTGATCAACGCCAGCGGCGACATCATCGGCATCAACTCCGCGATGTACTCCGCCAGTTCGTCCTCCTCCGGCTCCTCGGACGCCGGCAGCATCGGTCTCGGCTTCGCCATCCCGATCAACACCGTCAAGGCCGACCTGGCGCACCTGCGGGCCGGCGGCTCCAACTGACCCCTCACCTCTCCAGCAGGGAGTACGTCATGATCCAGCAGGTTTCCCACACCGTGACCGGCACCGACCCGGCCGGTCTCGCCCTGGCCCTCGAGGTGGCGTACGAGCTGCACGCACCGGCCACGCGGGCACCGGAAGTCGCCGTGCCACCCCAGCTGATGGGGCTGCACACCAACGCGGCCCGTCCGCACCGCCGCAAGGTGCCGCTGAACCGGATCTCGGCGATGAGCGCCTGATCCCGCACCGCGCCGCACTCTCTACGCGCCCGAAGGGAAACATGCGAGGCTGAAGGCGTTCAGCACCCTCAGCGTCCTTGTCGTCCCACCGCACCCGAGGAACCCGAAGCCCATGAGCCCCGCCGATGGCGACCGTGACCCCCAGCGCATCCTGATCGTCGACGACGAGCCGGCCGTGCGCGAAGCTCTCCAGCGCAGCCTCGCCTTCGAGGGCTACGAGACGGAGGTCGCCGTGGACGGCGCGGACGCCCTGGACAAGGCCACCGCCTACCGTCCCGACCTGGTCGTCCTCGACATCCAGATGCCGCGCATGGACGGTCTGACCGCGGCCCGGCGGATCCGCGGCGCGGGCGACACGACGCCGATCCTCATGCTCACCGCACGCGACACGGTCGGCGACCGGGTCACCGGGCTCGACGCGGGCGCCGACGACTACCTGGTCAAGCCGTTCGAACTCGACGAACTCTTCGCCCGCGTCCGCGCGCTGCTGCGGCGCAGCTCCTACGCCGCGGCCAGTGCGGCCGCCCAGGAGGACGAGGCGCTGACCTTCGCCGACCTGCGGATGGATCTGGCGACGCGGGAGGTGACGCGGGGCGGGCGGCCGGTGGAGCTGACCCGCACCGAGTTCACCCTGCTGGAGATGTTCATGGCCCACCCGAGGCAGGTGCTGACCCGCGAGCAGATCCTGAAGGCGGTCTGGGGCTTCGACTTCGAGCCGTCGTCCAACTCGCTGGACGTGTACGTCATGTATCTGCGCCGCAAGACCGAGGCGGGCGGCGAGCCGCGCCTCGTGCACACGGTGCGCGGTGTCGGCTACGTGCTCCGACAGGGCGGCGCGGAGTGAGAAGGATCCTCCGCCGCTTCCAGACCCTGCCGATCCGCTCCCGCCTGGCGATGCTGGTCGCGGCGGCGGTGGCGTTCGCGGTGGCGGCGGTCGCGGTCACCTGCTGGTTCATCGTGCAGGGAAAGCTGTACGACCAGCTCGACAACGACCTGCAACAGGCCACGGGGCCGCAGCCCCTCGACCAGGTCCAGCTCGCGCTGCGCGCGTGCCCGCAGACTCCGCAGCATGACACCAAGGGCCTGCGAGCCAGCAACATCTATCTGCAGCTGGTCAGTGCCGACGGCAAGCCCTGCGTCTCCTCGAACTCCGAGGGCACGGTCAACGTGACCGGCGCCGACAAGAACGTGATCAAGCACGCCAGCAGCAACCAGGGCATCTTCCGCAACGGCACCGACAAGAACGGCAACGCGGTACGGGTGCTGACCGTGCCGCTCGTCGTCAAATCGTTCGGCGGTCCGCCGGCGCTCTACCCCGACACGGCTCTGCTCGTCGCCGTCCCCCTCAAGAGCACACAGTCGACGCTCAACGAACTGGCCCTCATCCTTCTCCTCGTCTCCGGTGTCGGAGTGCTCGGTGCCGGGGCCGCCGGCCTCGCGGTGGCCCGGGCCGGGCTGCGGCCCGTCGACAAGCTGACCGAGGCCGTCGAGCATGTGGCCCGTACCGAGGACCTCGGCATCCGCATCCCCGTGGAGGACGACGCCGAGGACGAGATCGCCCGTCTGTCCCGGTCCTTCAACTCGATGACCTCCTCGCTGGCCAGCTCGCGCGAGCTGCAGCAGCAGCTCATCGCCGACGCCGGTCATGAGCTGCGCACGCCCCTGACCTCGCTCCGGACGAACATCGAACTCCTCACCCGCAGCGAGGAGACCGGCCGTCCCATCCCCCCGGCCGACCGCAAGGCCCTGCTCGCCTCCGTGAAGGCGCAGATGACCGAACTGGCCTCGCTCATCGGCGACCTGCAGGAGCTGGCGCGTTCGGAGGGACAACGGGGCGAGCGCGTCCAGGTCGTGTCGCTGCGGGACACCGTCGAGGCGGCCCTGCGCCGGGCGCGGCTGCGCGGGCCCGAGCTGACGATCACCGCCGACCTCCAGCCCTGGTACGTCCGCGCGGAGCCGTCCGCCCTGGAGCGGGCGATCGTCAACATCCTCGACAACGCCGTGAAGTTCAGCCCGGAGGGCGGCACGATCGACGTCCAGCTGGACCACGGCGTCCTCACCGTCCGCGACCACGGCCCCGGCATCCCCGCCGAGGAACTCCCGCACGTCTTCGACCGCTTCTGGCGCTCCCCCAGCGCCCGCGCGCTCCCCGGTTCAGGGCTCGGCCTGTCCATCGTCGCCCGCACGGTCGAGCAGGCGGGCGGCGAGGTCACGCTGACCCACGCGGACGGCGGCGGCACGGTGGCGACCGTACGCCTCCCGGGCGCCCCGACGCCTCCCCCCGACGTGCCGTAACGACGTCGGCCCCCGTCCTGACGTGCGCAGTTGATGGACGTACCATCGCCCGCAGAGGCTTCGGGGAGAGGCGGGCGATGGGCACGGTCGGGGGCGGCGCGTTCGAGCGGGAGTACCGCAGGCGGACAGGACTTCCGTGGCATTACCTCGGGCTGGTGGCGGTGATCTTCATGGCCGGCTCCCACACGGGCCCGCCCGCGTGGGGCCGATGGCTGCTCGTCACGTCCGCGGCGCTGACTCTCGCACGGGTCGGTTTGGAGCAGTTCCGGGCCCACACCCGCGTCACCGACGCCGGGATCACCGCGCAGGGGACGCTGCGCTCGCGCACCTGGGCCTGGCCCGAGGTGTACGGCATCCGGGTCGAGCACGATCCGCGGGGCAAGGGCAGGGCCGCTCCCCAATGGGTCACCTACCTCTACGACTTCGAGGGCCGTCGTTTCCTGCTTCCGCATCTGGACGACCGTCAGGTGGACGACCCGTACGCCGAGGTCTCCGCGCTGTGCCTGGCCGCCGCCCCGCACCGCAGCCTCAGTTGGGAACGGCAGCCGCGGGTCGAGGAGCTGATCCGGCACCGGGCCGCCCGGCGCAAGGGGTGGACCTGGGGGTTCAACGGCGCGCTGCTCGTCCTGGTCGCGATGTTCGTGTTCACCGTCTGGCAGTCCGGCACGGGCAGGCCGGAGCACGACTTCCTGGAGCTGGTGTGCGTACCCCTGGGCGCCCTGGTCGCGCTGGGCGCCCTGTTCTCCTGGTACTGGACCCACCGCACCCCGCCCGCCGGCACCTGACCCCGCCACCACCTGAGCCGGCTACCACCTGAGGATCATCGTCTCGTCCGCCGGCGGCGGTACGTCCGCCACCGCGTCCGGCAGCGGCTCGGCGAGCGCCGCGTAGGCGCCGCCGCGGGCGAGGAGTTCGGCGTGGGTGCCGGTCTCCACCAGGCGTCCTCGGTCGACGACCAGGATCCGGTCCGCGTCGGGGGCGAGGCTCAGATCGTGGGTGATCATGATGGTCGTGCGGCCCGCCATCAGTTTGCGCAACGGCTGGACCACCTGGCGGGCGGCCACCGCGTCCAGGCCCGCCGTCGGCTCGTCCAGGACGAGGACCGGGGCGGCGCGCAGCATCGCGCGGGCGATGGCGATGCGCTGGAGCTGGCCGCCGGACAGGGCGGCGGTGCCGGGCGCGATGGCGGTGTCGTAGCCGTCGGGGAGCGCGGTGATGAAGTTGTGGGCCGCCGCTTCCCGCGCCGCCCGCTCGATCTCCTGCTCGCTCGCGCCGGGGCGTCCGCAGGCGATGTTCTCCCGGATCGTGCCGTTGAGGATGAGGGTCTCCTGGGGGAGCAACGCCACGTTCTCGCGCAGGAACCGCAGACTCATGTCGGTCAACGGGACGCCGTCCAGGGTGATCACGCCCTGTGCGGGGTCGTAGAAGCGGGTGAGCAGCTTGGAGAGGGTGGACTTGCCGGCGCCGCTGGAGCCGGTGACGATCACCAGCTCGCCTGGGCCCGCGCCGAAGCTCACGTCCCGCAGGGAGGCGCGACGGGACCCGGGGTAGCGGAAGGAGACGTCGTGGAAGCCGACCCAGCCGCGCACGGGCCAGGCGGCGACCGGTTCGGCGGGGTCGGTGACGGCGGGTTCGGTGTCCAGGATCTCGTTCAGCCGCTCGGCGCCCGCGGTGGCCGCGGTGAGGGTGAGGCCGAGTCCGCCGAGGCTGCGGACCGGCGGATAGAGGTAGCCGATGAACGCGGCGAAGGCGAGGAGCTGACCGAGGGTCATCCGCCCGGCGGAGATCTCCCAGACGCCGAGGCCGATCACCGCGAGGACGCACAGGGTCTCGACGACCTCGACGAACTGCTCGTACATCTCGCTCAGCCGGGCGCCCCGGACACTGGCGCTCATCCAGGCGCGTGCCTCCCTCTCGAGCCGTTTCTCCTCGTCGGCGCGGCGGTTGTAGGCCTGGGTGAGCACGATGTTGCCCAGTGACTCCTCGACGACCGAGGTGATGGCGCCGTCGGCGACCCGCTCGTCCTGGGAAGCCGCCTTGATGCGGCCGGAGAAGCGGCGGGCGGCGAGCAGGAAGAGGGGCGCGAGGACGAAGGTGGCCAGGGCCAGGTCCCAGCGCAGATACAGGGCCGCGGAGGCGTAGAAGACGGCGGAGAAGGCGGCGGACACGGTGCCGACGACTCCGGAGACGACCATCTGCTCGATGGCCTCGACGTCACCGGTGAGGCGTTCCACCAGGTCGCCCTGGCGGTGCCGCTGGAAGAAGTGCGGGGGCAGGTCCTGGACGTGCCGGAAGACCTTGGCCCGTAGCCGCAGCACGAATCTCTCCGCGGTCCAGGTGGCCAGCGAGTTGCCGAGGTAGCCGACGAGCGCGCCGAGCGCGGCCACGCCCAGCCAGGCGCCGGCCGGTCCCCAGAAGGCGGAGAGCGAGCCGGCCTTCAGGGCGTTGTCGGTGAGCTGGGCGAACAGCAGGATCGAGGCGGTCTCGGCGAGCGCGGAGACCACCACGCAGGCGATGATCACCACCAGCCATCTGCGATCGCCGCGGGTCAGCGGCCAGAACCTGCGGAAGGCCTGACGGACTTCCCTCATCGTCGACTCCCTTGCTCGCTTGCGGACATGGCCGAGGCGGGGCCCCGGCGCGAGACTCGCTCGCGGGCCGGTGACCCCGCCTCCTGGTGTGCCTCAGCCGTGGTGCTCGATCGGGCGGCGCTTCGGAGCGTGCTTCTTCGGCGCGGGCTTCTTGGCCACGGGCTTCGGCGCCGGGGCGGGCTTGCGGGTCTTCCTGACGGGGGCGATCTTGTGGAAGCTCATGAGGGTGTCCCTTTCCGTGGAATTCTCTGTCACTGGTCTGCAACAGTTCTTCTACCGATCTGCTGCAATTACTTTTGATTTACGTGTGTAAATTCTGCGTCAGTGCGGGCCCCTTCCTGAAGATCTACCTTGTCTCGGCGTCGTTTGCGCTGTTCGCTTTCGACATGGAAAACATTACTGGATTCCGGGGCCAGGAAAAGCCAATTCCACTGAGAGCTTCCTGAGTCATTACTGTGGGGATTACACAGAATTTAAAAGGGGCCCGGTGCCGATGCACCGGGCCCCTTTGCGGGGTCAGCCTCTGTCACTGCACGATCGAGATCCGGTTCGCCACCGGCGGCGCGATCGGGTTCGCCGGCGAGGAGTTCGCCGTCAGGTACTTCTCCAGGGCCGCCAGGTCGTCCGTGCCGACCACGTCGTTCGTGCCCTGGCCCAGCGTGGTGAAGCCGTCGCCGCCGCCCGCGAGGAAGCTGTTGGTGGCGATCCGGTAGGTGGCGGCCGGGTCGATGGCGGCGCCGTTGAGCCTGATGGAGTCCGTGAGGACACGGTCCGCGCCGGTCTTCGTCAGGTCGAGGGTGTACGCCAGGTTCGCCGAGGGCTGCAGGATCTTCGGAGCGGCGGTGTTCGTGCCGCTCACCTGCTCCTTGAGCACCTGGATCAGCTGCGCCCCCGTGAAGTCCTGCAGGTTCACCGTGTTGGAGAACGGCTGCACCGTGAAGCCCTCGGCGTAGGTCACCACGCCGTCGCCCTCACTGCCCTTCGCCGCGTAGGTCAGCCCGGCGCGCACCCCGCCCGGGTTCATCAGCGCGAGGTCGGTCCCCGGATCCAGCTCCCTGCCGTACGCGAGTTGCGCGTCCGCGATCAGGTCGCCCATCGGCGACTCCGTCCCCGTGTTCGGCACGTCGGCGGAGATGTAGCCGATCGCGCGGTTGCCGATGGGGGCGGCCAGCGTGTTCCACTTGGCGATCAGCTCGGTCATGTCCGGCGCCTTCGGCACGGTCCGGGTGACCACGTGGTTCGCCGACTTCACCGCCGTACGGGCGATGTCCCCGGTGAAGCGGTCGTACGTCAGCGTGGTGTCCGTGTAGAGGCGGCCGAAGGACGCGGCCGAGGTGACCATGCGGGGCTTGCCCGAGGGGTCCGGGACCGTGCAGACGTACGCGGTGTGGGTGTGTCCGGTGACCAGGGCGTCCACCGCCGGTGTGATGTTCTTGGCGATGTCGACGATCGGGCCGGAGATGCCGCTGCCCGCGCCCGCGGAGTCGCAGTCGTAGTTGTACGCCCCCGAGGCCGGGAAGCCGCCCTCGTGGATGAGGGCGACGATCGACTTCACGCCCTGCGCCTGGAGCACGCGCGCGTACTTGTTGATCGTCTCGACCTCGTCCTTGAACTTCAGCCCCTTGACGCCGTCGGCGGAGACGATCCCCGGGGTGCCCTCCAGGGTCACCCCGATGAAGCCGATCCTGACGTCCTTCTTCTTCCACACCCAGTAGGGCTTGAGGATCGGCTTGTTCGTCTTCTCGTCGAGGACGTTGGCGGCGAGGTAGGGGAAGTTGGCGCCCGTGAACCGCTGGTCCGTGTAGCAGCCGTCGGTGGGGTGGCAGCCGCCGTTCTGCAGCCGGGCCAGTTCCCTGGCTCCCTCGTCGAACTCGTGGTTGCCGACCGAAGTGACGTCCAGGTCCAGTTTGTTGAGCGCCTCGATGGTGGGCTCGTCGTGGAAGAGGCCCGAGATCAGCGGGGAGGCGCCGACCATGTCGCCGCCGGCCGCGGTGACGGAGTACGGGTGGCCCTTGCGGGCCTCGCGCAGATGGGTCGCGAGGTACTCGACGCCGCCCGCGTCGATGGTCTTCGTCGTGCCGTCCGCCTGGAGCTCGCTCACCCGGCCCGAAGAGCCGGTCGGCGGCTCCAGGTTGCCGTGCAGGTCGTTGAAGGACAGCAGTTGGACGTCCTGGTAGCGGCTCGGCAGATGGCCGTGGCCCGTGGACTCGTGCGCCTCGGCCGGCAGCGCGGCGGCGAGGGCGCCGGCGGTGGCGAGAGCGGCGGCCGCGGCCAGCAGACGGTGTGTGCGTCTGCGGCCCCGGTACGGCTGGGAAGTGGCTGGCATGCGCCCCCCTGAGGGTCTGCTGAGGATGGCCCGTCCGGCGCAGCCTAGGGTCAACGCGCGTAGCGCGACAGGGGGCTCTTGGTTACATCCTGGTTTCCCTTTGCCCTCTGCTTGCCCTCCGCTTTGCCTGGACGTCCCCTTCGTCCCATGCCCCCACTTTGCGCCGCACGCCCCTTACCCTCGTACGCATGACCAGCGACGACACCGCACGCGCGGGCCGGACCCGCTCCATCGAGACCCACGCCGCGCTCAGCCCCGAGCAGATCGAGTCCGTACTCGCCCTGCTGGCGGAGGCCGCGCGGTACGACGGCCAGCAGGCGGTGTCCGAACAGGGCCGGCTGCAACTGCGCGGCGGAGAACGCGAGGGCGTCTCCCATCTGCTGCTCAGCTCCGGGGACGAACTCGTCGGCTACGCCCAGCTGGAGGACACCGACCCGGTGGAGGCGCCGGCCGCCGAGCTGGTCGTGCACCCCGCGCACCGGGGCCAGGGCCACGGACGGGCCCTCGGTTCGGCACTGCTGGCCGTGTCCGGCAAGCGGCTGCGGGTGTGGGCCCACGGCGGACACTCCGCGGCCCGGCATCTCGCGCAGGTCCTCGGGCTGACCCTGTTCCGTGAACTGCGGCAGATGCGGCGGCCGTTGACCGACCTGAACCTGCCCGAGCCGGTCCTGCCGCCGGACGTGACCGTCCGTACCTTCGTGCCGGGGCAGGACGACGCCGCGTGGCTCGCGGTGAACGCCGCCGCCTTCGCCCACCACCCCGAACAGGGCTCGCTGACCCAGCGCGACCTCGACGACCGCAAGGCCGAGCCGTGGTTCGACCCGGCGGGCTTCTTCCTCGCCTTCCGCGGCGGCGAACTCGTCGGCTTCCACTGGACGAAGGTCCATGCGACGGAGGGCCTCGGCGAGGTGTACGTGCTGGGGGTGCGGCCCGGCGCGCAGGGCGGCGGACTGGGCAAGGCGCTGACCACGATCGGCCTGCGGCACCTGGCGGCGCAGGAGTTGCCGACCGCGATGCTGTACGTGGACGGCGACAACAAGGCGGCGGTCTCGGTCTACGAGCGGCTGGGCTTCACGACGTACGAGACGGACCTGATGTACCGCACGGAGACGTGATGCCTCCGGCGGTTGGCCGGGTTCGGGGGCGTGGGGGTACGCGGCCCTGGGGGCTGTGCCCCCAGACCCCCATTCGGCC
>NZ_WVUG01000244.1 GCF_017614965.1 Streptomyces griseorubiginosus
CTGCCCACTTGTCCCGCAACCGCCCCCGCGCCTCCATCAACGCGAATCCCAGCAGGTTCGGCCCCCTCCACCGCTCCGGATCCGTCGCCGCCTCGTCGTCCGCCGTGAGGCCGATGCCCCATACGCGGTCCACGGGACTCGCCTCCACCAGCACGCGATCACCCGTGCCCAGCAGAAAGCCCCGCAGGTCGGCGTGCGCGGCGAACTTGTGGACGCTGCCCTCGACGACGATCCCGAAGCGCTCGCGTTCCCAGACCGCCTCGTCGAAGCCCCGCACCAGCCGCCCCGCCTTCTTGGCCTGCGAGGGATGCCCGGCCTCCAGGGCCCGCCGCTCCGCCTCCGCGTCCCCGAACAGCCGCGCCTTGCCCGCCATCATCCAGTGCTCGGCGGTCGCGTAGGTGACCCCGTCCACCGTGAACGGCGACGGCCACCACTGGCTCAGACAGCTCGCCCCGACCTGTCCGTCCGCCCGCGGCCGATGCCCCCAGAAGTGCAAGTACTTGATCTTCGCCCCCGCGTGGACCTCCCTGACCAGGGCCTCCCGCGAGTCGATCCTCCCCGTGATCCTCTCCATGCATGCGAGTCTCGCAGCCACCACTGACACTCCGTCCCCCCTTTTCCACGCTCACTCGACACCTGGTCGACAGATTCCGTCGCGTAACCGAAAGGCAACAACGGAATCACTTGTCGACCGCCATTCCCTCTGTCAGGATCGGCACTCAAATCGAGCTGGAGCTACGCCACCCGCCCCCTTTCCCCCGTGGGGCGACGGCGGAGGAGAGCGACATGCAGAACCCGGGCACCGCCACCCCGGAACGATTCCCCGCGCAGGACCGCCTCGCGGACGGCGCGCAGTACATCGCGGGACGCCTGACCAAGGGCACGTCCGGCCGTACGCACGCCGTCGTCGACCCGGCGACCGGCGAGGAGGTCTACACGTACGAGCTGGCCGGCCCGGACGACGTGGACGCGGCCGTCGCCGCCGCCCGCGAGGCCTTCCCGGGCTGGGCGGGTGCCACCCCGGGCGAGCGCTCGGACGCCCTGCACCGGTTCGCCGCCGTGATCGCCGACCGTGCCGAGGAGTTCGCGCGCGCCGAGGCCCTGCAGTGCGGCAAGCCGATGAAGCTGACCCGCGAGTTCGACGTGCCGGGCACCATCGACAACACCGCCTTCTTCGCGGGCGCCGCCCGGCATCTGCAGGGACAGTCGGCCGGCGAGTACTCCGGCGACCACACCTCGTACGTCCGCCGCGAACCGATCGGCGTCGTCGGCTCCATCGCGCCCTGGAACTACCCCCTGCAGATGGCCGCCTGGAAGATCCTCCCGGCGATCGCCGCGGGCAACACCATCGTGCTGAAGCCCGCCGAGCTGACCCCGCTCACCTCGCTGCTGTTCGCCCGGGCCGCCACCGACGCCGGCATCCCGGACGGTGTCGTCAACATCGTCACCGGGACCGGCAAGGAGGCCGGCGAGCACCTGGTCGGTCACCCCGATGTCGCGATGACCTCCTTCACCGGCTCCACCGCCGTCGGCAAGCGCGTCGCCGAGATCGCCACCGCGACCGTCAAGCGCCTGCACCTGGAACTCGGCGGCAAGGCCCCCTTCGTCGTCTTCGACGACGCCGACCTGGAGGCGGCCGTCAACGGCGCGGTCGCGGGCGCGCTCATCAACACCGGACAGGACTGCACGGCCGCCACGCGCGCGTACGTGCAGCGGCCCCTCTACGAGGCGTTCGTGGAGCGGACGGCCGCCCTCATGGAGACCGTCCGGCTCGGCGACCCGTTCGCGCCGGGCACCGACCTCGGACCGCTGATCTCGCACGTCCAGCGCGACCGCGTCGCCGGTTTCGTCGAGCGGGCGCGCTCCTACGCGCGCGTGGTCACCGGCGGCGAGGCCCCGCAGGGGGAGCTGAAGAGCGGCGCCTACTACCGCCCGACCCTGGTCGCCGACGCCGCCCAGGACAGCGAGATCGTCCAGTCCGAGATCTTCGGCCCTGTGCTGGTGGTCCTGCCGTTCGACAGCGACGATGAAGGAATCGGACTCGCCAACGACACGCCGTACGGTCTCGCCGCCTCGGCCTGGAGCCGGGACGTCTACCGGGCGAACCGCGCGACCCGCGAGATCAAGGCGGGCTGCGTGTGGGTCAACGACCACATTCCGATCATCAGCGAGATGCCGCACGGCGGGTACAAGGCGTCCGGCTTCGGCAAGGACATGTCCGCGTACTCGTTCGAGGAGTACACGCAGATCAAACACGTCATGTTCGACAACACGGCGGTGGCCCGCAAGGACTGGCACCGCACGATCTTCGGGGACCGACAGCAGTAGAGCAGGCCGCCCGACCCGCGGCCGCGACTCCCGAAAGGGCAGCAGCGCATGGAGCAGTACGAGCCCGACCGCCTGTCACCGGCCGTGGCGGCCGCGATGCGGCGCAGCCTTCGCAACGGCCGGGCGGCGATGACCCGCCGGTCCCTGTTGCGCGCCTCCGCGGGCGGCGCCCTCACCCTCGGCGGCCTCGGCGCGCTGAGCGCCTGCGGCATCCCCGCGGCCGGCAAGACGAGCGGCGGTGTCTCCGCGGACGACCACTCGGCCAAGGAGAAGGAGGTCAACTTCTCCAACTGGCCCGAGTACATCGACGTCGACGACAGCGGGAAGCACCACCCCACGCTGGACGCGTTCCGCAAGCGGACCGGCATCACGGTCAAGTACACCGAGGACATCAACGACAACGACGAGTTCTTCGGCAAGATCCAGCCGCAGCTCGCCGCCGGGCAGGACACCGGCCGTGACCTGATCGTCCTCACCGACTGGCTGGCGGCCCGCATGATCCGGCTCGGCTACGTGCAGAAACTGGACGCGTCGAACCTGCCGCACGCCTTCGCCAACCTCTCGGACCAGTTCCGCAGCCCCGACTGGGACCCGGGCCGCGCCTACTCGTACGTGTGGCAGGGCATCTCGACCGTCATCGCGTACAACAAGCAGGCGCTCGACGGTGTCGAGGTGAAGTCGGTCTCCGACCTGCTCGACAACCCCAAGCTCAAGGGCCGGGTCGGCCTGCTGACCGAGATGCGTGACACCGTCGGCATGACCATGCTGGACATGGGCAAGGACCCGGCGAAGTTCACCGACGACGACTACGACGCCGTCATCGCCCGCCTCCAGAAGGCCGTCGACAAGGGCCAGATCCGCCGCTTCACCGGCAACGACTACACGTCCGACCTGACCAAGGGCGACTTCGCCGCGTGCGTGGCCTGGGGCGGCGACATCGTCCAGCTGCAGGCGGACAACCCGCACGTCGGCTACGTCATCCCCGACAGCGGCTACATGACCTCGACGGACAACATGATGATCCCCAACAAGGCCCGTCACAAGACGAACGCCGAGCGGCTCATCGACTACTACTACGAGCCCGGACCGGCCGCCGAGCTCGCCGCCTACGTCAACTACGTCAGCCCCGTCGCGGGAGTGGTGCCCTACCTTGCCAAGATCGACAAGTCGGCGGCGAGCAACCCGTTGATCGTCCCCGACCGGGCCATGCAGGCCAAGTCCCACGCCTTCCGCGCCCTGAGCTCGAAGGAAGAGACGGCCTACCAGCAGAAGTTCGCGAAGCTCACAGGGGCGTGACGAAGATGACCAAGGACACCAGCGGCGACGTCCGCCTCTCCGGTATCAGCAAGACGTACGACAACGGTTTCACCGCGGTGCACCCGCTCGACCTGACCGTGCCGCAGGGCTCCTTCTTCGCCCTGCTCGGCGCCTCCGGCTGCGGCAAGACCACCACCCTGCGCATGATCGCCGGCCTGGAGGACCCCACCAGCGGCACCGTCCACCTCGGCGAGCAGGAGGTCACCCAGCTCCCGCCCTACAAGCGGCCGGTGAACACCGTCTTCCAGTCGTACGCCCTCTTCCCGCACCTCGACATCTTCGAGAACGTCGCCTTCGGCCTGCGCCGGCGCGGCATCAAGAGCGTGAAGAAGCAGGTCGAGGACATGCTGGAGCTGGTCCAGCTCGGCGAGCAGGCCCGCAAGAAACCGCACCAGCTCTCCGGCGGCCAGCAGCAGCGCGTCGCCGTCGCCCGCGCCCTGATCAACCACCCCAAGGTGCTCCTGCTCGACGAGCCCCTCGGCGCCCTCGACCTCAAGCTGCGCCGCCAGATGCAGCTGGAGCTCAAGCGCATCCAGACCGAGGTCGGCATCACCTTCATCCATGTCACGCACGACCAGGAGGAGGCCATGACGATGGCCGACACGGTCGCCGTGATGAACGCGGGCCGCGTGGAGCAGCTCGGCTCCCCGACCGACCTGTACGAGAACCCGCAGACCACGTTCGTCGCCAACTTCCTCGGCACGTCCAACCTGATCGAGGCCGAGGTCGACTCCAAGAGCGGCGACGACATCGTGCTGAAGGCGGGCGGCGGCAAGCTCGTGCTGCCCGAGGCGCGCTGTTCGGCGCCCACGACGACCGGCGGCAAGGTCCTGGTCGGTGTGCGCCCCGAGAAGATCTCCCTCACCCACGCCGACGACGCGGGCGAGATCGCCGAGGGCCGCAACCGCATCACCGGAAGGATCGCCGACTCCTCCTTCATCGGCGTCTCCACCCAGTACGTCATCGACAGCCCCGTCTGCCCCGAGTTCGAGGTCTACGCGCAGAACATCGACCGCGACGCCCGGCTGGTGCCCGGCGCCGAGGTCGTCCTGCACTGGAACCCGGCCCACACCTTCGGGCTCGACGCGGCGCAGGACATCGACGCCGGTGTCGCCGAGGTCGAGGAGGAGGCAGCCTGATGGCCGCCGTCACCGAGGCGCCGCCCCTGGCGCCGGCCCCCGAGAAGAAGCCCCCGCGCAAGCGGGGCCGCCTGGTGCCGTACTGGCTGCTGCTGCCCGGCATCCTCTGGCTGATCATCTTCTTCGCGCTGCCGATGATCTACCAGGCCTCCACGTCCGTGCAGACGGGTTCCCTGGAGGAGGGCTACAAGGTCACCTGGCACTTCGCCACCTACTGGAACGCCCTGTCCGAGTACTGGCCGCAGTTCCTGCGCTCGGTCCTCTACGCCACCGCGGCGACCGTGCTGTGTCTGCTGCTCGGGTACCCGCTGGCGTACCTGATCGCGTTCCGGGCGGGACGCTGGCGGAACCTGATCATGATCCTGGTGATCGCGCCGTTCTTCACCAGCTTCCTGATCCGCACCCTGGCCTGGAAGACGATCCTCGCCGACAACGGCCCGGTCGTGCACACCCTCAACTCGCTGCACATCCTGGACCTGACCAACTGGCTGGGCTGGACGGCCGGCGACCGGGTGCTGGCCACACCACTCGCGGTCGTGTGCGGACTGACGTACAACTTCCTGCCGTTCATGATCCTGCCGCTGTACACCTCGCTGGAGCGCATCGACGGGCGGCTGCACGAGGCGGCGGGCGACCTGTACGCGAAGCCGTTCACCACCTTCCGCAAGGTGACCTTCCCGCTGTCGATGCCGGGCGTGGTCTCCGGCACGCTGCTGACCTTCATCCCGGCGGCCGGCGACTACGTCAACGCGGACCTGCTCGGTTCGACGGACACCCGCATGGTCGGAAACGTCATCCAGACGCAGTTCCTGAGAATTCTCGACTATCCGACGGCCGCCGCCCTTTCCTTCATCCTCATGGCCGCGATCCTCGTCATGGTCACCTTCTACATCCGCAGGTCCGGGACGGAGGATCTGGTTTAAATGGCCTTCGTCAACTGGCTCAAGCGCCATCTCGTCGTCATCGCGGGGCTGATCACCCTCGGATATCTCCTGCTCCCCAACGTCATCGTGACGGTGTTCTCCTTCAACAAACCGAAGGGGCGCTTCAACTACGAGTGGCAGCAGTTCTCCCTGGACGCCTGGAAACAGCCCTGCGGGGTCGCCGACATGTGCGGCTCGCTCTCCATCAGCCTGCGGATCGCAGCGCTCGCGACCATCGGCGCGACGATCCTCGGCACGATGATCGCCTTCGCGCTGGTCCGCTACCGCTTCCGCGCGCGGGGCGCGGTGAACTCGCTGATCTTCCTGCCGATGGCGATGCCCGAGGTCGTCATGGCGGCCTCGCTGCTCACCCTGTTCCTCAACCTGGGTGCCCAGCTGGGTTTCTGGACGATCCTGATCGCCCACATCATGTTCTGCCTCAGCTTCGTCGTCGTCGCCGTCAAGGCGCGCGTGATGTCGATGGACCCGCGCCTCGAGGAGGCCGCGCGGGATCTGTACGCCAGCCCGGCGCAGACCTTCCTGAGGGTCACTCTGCCGATCGCGGCACCGGGAATCGCCGCGGGCGCGCTGCTGTCCTTCGCGCTCTCCTTCGACGATTTCATCATCACCAACTTCAACGCGGGCTCGACCGTCACCTTCCCCATGTTCGTCTGGGGTTCGGCACAGCGCGGAACGCCCGTTCAGATCAACGTCATCGGCACGACCATGTTCCTGGTCGCCGTCCTGCTGGTCCTGACGTCCATGGTGATCAGTAATCGCAGGAACAAGCAAAAGGCATAAGCCTGTAGGGAGTTGACATCATGGCCCCAGGCGCCATGAACCGCTGGACGACATCACTCTCCGACGCGCAGCCGGTCCCGTACTGGCTGGAGGACCCCGGCAAGCCCCACCCCGAGCCCGCGCTCACCGGCACCGAGACCTGCGATCTGCTGGTCGTCGGCGGTGGCTACAGCGGACTGTGGACCGCGCTGATCGCCAAGGAGCGCGACCCCGGACGGGACGTCGTCCTGCTGGAAGGCCGGGAGGCGGGCTGGGCCGCCTCCGGGCGCAACGGCGGCTTCTGCGCCGCCTCCCTCACCCACGGCCTGCCCAACGGCCTGACCCGCTGGCCGGAGGAGATCCACAAGCTCCAGGAACTCGGCGCCCGCAACCTCGACGAGATCGAGAAGGCGGTCGTCCGCCACGGCCTGGACTGCGACTTCGAGCGCACCGGTGAGATCGACGTGGCCACCGAGACCTACCAGGCCTGGGAACTGCGGGACTGGTACGAGGAGATGGAGCGCCAGGGGCTCGCCGAGGGCGTCGAGTTCCTGGACGCCGACGCGGTCCGCGAACAGGTCGACTCACCGACCTTCCAGGCGGGCCTGTGGGACCGCAGGGGCGTCGCCATGCTGCACCCCGCCAAGCTGGCCTGGGGCCTCAAGCGAGCCTGTCTCCGCCTCGGCGTCCGCATGTACGAGCACACCCCGGCCCTCTCCCTGAAGCCGTACGGCGCGGGGATGGCCGTACGCACGCCGTACGGCTCGGTGCGCGCCCGCAAGGTCGCGCTCGGCACCAACGTCTTCCCCAACCTGCTCAGACGGGTGCGGGCGTACACCGTCCCGGTCTACGACTACGCCCTGATGACCGAGCCGCTGACCGCCGACCAACTGGCCTCCGTGGGCTGGAAGAACCGCCAGGGGCTCGGCGACTCGGCGAACCAGTTCCACTACTTCCGTCTCTCCGCCGACAACCGCATCCTGTGGGGCGGTTACGACGCGGTCCACCACTACGGCGGCCGGGTGCGCGCCGAGTACGACGACCGCCCGGAGACCTACGCCAAGCTCGCCGGGCACTTCTTCACCTGCTTCCCGCAGCTGGAGGGCGTCCGCTTCACGCACGCGTGGGGCGGCGCGATCGACACCTGCTCCCGCTTCTCCGCGTTCTTCGGCACCGCGCACCAGGGCCGGGTGTCGTACGCGGCCGGCTACACGGGCCTGGGCGTCGGCGCCACCCGCTTCGGCGCCGAGGTCATGCTCGACCTGCTGGCCGGGGAGGCCACGGAGCGCACCTCGCTGGAGATGGTCCGCAAGAAGCCGCTCCCCTTCCCGCCCGAACCCTTCGCCTGGGCCGGCATCGCCCTCACCAAGTGGTCCCTCGCCCGGGCCGACTCCCACGCGGGCCACCGCAACCTGTGGCTGCGCACGATGGACAGACTCGGGCTCGGTTTCGACAGCTAGTCGTTCACATGTGACCCGGTTCACTCCGAAGGGTGAACGAAACCCGCGTAATGCGGACCAGAGATCTCCCTCTCTCCCGTGACGCGACCAGCGTCCAGGAGAGAGGGAGGTCTTCTCATGGCTGGGGCGAAGACGGCGGTCGAGTGGCTGGCATCCGTTGCTCCGGATCCCGAGGCCTGCCGCTGGGAGTGGGAGCGCAACCCCCTCGGGGTCGCGCTGCTGCCCGCCGGCAAGGCCTGGGACGTGCTGATCCTGCCGGGCGAGCTCGGCTATCCCACGCTCGACGTGCTCACCCGCATCCTCGACCAGCTCGGCCCGGTGCTGGTCGACTTCGGGGACGCGCGCATGGGCTTCTTCGTGCCGCCCGGAACCGCCGCCCGCTGGCTGGGCACCGGCATCCGTACGGCGGGCGCCGGCACCTGGATCGTGGTGCCGTACCCGGGCCGCTCCACCGGCGGCGTCCGCTGGCTGGTGCCGCCGGACGGCTCGGGCACCCTCACGGACCCGGCGCTGCTGGAACTGGCCATGCACGAAGCTGCCGCGGGCCTGGCGGAGGACGACTGAACGCCGTGGGGCGGGAGGTTGTCGGTCGACTGAGGCGTCGTGGGGGCCGGTCGCGCAGCTCCCGCGCCCTTTGGGGCGTTGGCGGACCGGCTGCCGGGTTGTTGCCTCAGCCCTTGACAACAGGATTGGTCTGGACCAAGTTGGGCGCACTCCGTCATCGCAACGCTCCACCCTCCAAGTCCCCCATGCCCGGAGGCTCTTGTGGACCGCCCCAGACGCACCAGATCCCTCCTCGCCGTGCTCACGGCCACCGTGCTGGCCCTGCCCGGCCTCACCGCGCTCTCGTCGGCCGCCCGTGCGGCGGACGCGGACCTGGCGCGGAACGGAGGCTTCGAGTCCGGCCTCGACGGCTGGAGTTGCAGCGCGGGCACGACGGTCGGCTCACCCGTGCACAGCGGAAACGCGGCACTGCGGGCGACCCCGGCCGGCAGCGACAACGCCCAGTGCGCGCAGACGGTGACCGTCCAGCCCAACTCCACCTACACGCTGAGCGGTTACGTCCGCGGTTCGTACGTCTACCTCGGCGCGTCCGGCACCGGCACCACCGACGTCTCCGCCTGGACGCCGACCGCCGCCGACTGGCAGAAGCTGACCACCACGTTCACCACCGGCGCGGCCACCACCAAGGTCACGATCTACACCCACGGCTGGTACGGCACCGGCGCCTACCACGCCGACGACATCTCGCTCGTCGGCCCGGGCGGCGCCTCCACCGGACAGCCCCCGGCCGCCCCCACCGGCCTCAGGGCCGACGCCGTCACCTCTTCCTCGGTCACCCTGTCCTGGTCCGCCGTCACCGGCGCGACGAGTTACGCCGTCTACCGCGACGGCGCCAAGGTCCAGTCGGTGAGCGGCACTTCGGCCACCGTCTCCGGGCTGTCCCCGTCCACCGCGTACAGCTTCCAGGTCACCGCCGTGAACGACGCCGGCGAGTCCGCGAAGTCGTCCGCCGTGACGGCCACGACCACGACCGGCTCGACCGGCGGGACGCCGGACCTGCCCGTCCACGCCCTGGTGGGCTACCTCCACGCGAGCTTCGCCAACGGCTCCGGCTACACCCGCCTGGCCGACGTCCCGGCGAGCTGGGACGTCATCGACCTGGCCTTCGGCGAGCCGACCTCCGTCACCTCCGGCGACATCCGCTTCACCCGCTGCCCGGTCACCGAGTGCCCGAACGTCGAGTCCGACGCCGAGTTCAAGGCGGCGATCAAGGCCAAGCAGGCGGCCGGCAAGAAGGTGCTGATCTCGATCGGCGGCCAGAACGGCCAGGTCCAGCTGACCACCACCGCGGCCCGTGACGCCTTCGTCTCCTCGGTCTCGAACATCATCGACACCTACGGACTCGACGGCCTGGACATCGACTTCGAGGGCCACTCCCTCTCCCTCAACGCCGACGACACGGACTTCAAGCACCCGACCACCCCCGTGATCGTCAACCTGATCTCCGCGCTGAAGACCCTGAAGGCGAAGTACGGCAGCAGGTTCGTGCTCACCATGGCCCCGGAGACCTTCTTCGTGCAGATGGGCTACCAGTACTACGGCACCGGCAAGTGGGGCGGCCAGGACCCCCGTTGCGGCGCCTACCTCCCGGTCATCCACGCCCTGCGCGACGACCTGACCCTGCTGCACGTCCAGGACTACAACTCGGGCCCGGTCATGGGGCTGGACAACCAGTACCACTCGATGGGGGGCGCCGACTTCCACATCGCCATGACCGACATGCTGCTCACCGGCTTCCCCGTCGCGGGCGACCCGGCCAACGTCTTCCCGCCGCTGCGCCCCGACCAGGTGGCCATCGGCATGCCCGCCTCGACGAACGCGGGCAACGGCTACGTGGCCCCGCCGAGGTCGTGAAGACCCTCGACTGCCTGACGAGGAAGGCGAACTGCGGCTCGTACCCCACCCATGGCACCTGGCCCGCGCTGCGCGGCCTGATGACCTGGTCGATCAACTGGGACCGCTACTCGAACGGGGAGTTCCAGAAGACGTTCGACGGCTATTTCGGCTGAGGAGCATCCACAGGCCCGTCAACAGCAGCGCGCACAGGCACCAACTGGCCACGACGTCCAGTGGCCAGTGGTAGCCGCGCCGCACGAGGCCGTAGCCGACGGCGAGATTCACCACCGCGCAGGCGACGACCAGTACCCGCCGGGCGTACACCGCGCGGAGCCGGGGGAGGAGGAGCAGGACCGCCGCGCCGTACGCGACGGAGGCGGTGGCGGTGTGGCCGGACGGGTAGTAGCCGGTGCCCGGGCCCGTGACCGGCGGACCCGGACGGTCGATCAGCACCTTCAGCGGGACGACCAGGGTCGGGACCAGCGCCATCAGGACGGCCGCGGCCAGGGGCGGCAGCCACCAGCGGTCTGTACCGGTGGCGCGCCCGCGCCAGGCGACGTACCCGATGGCGACGGCGAGCACGGGGACGGCGACACCGATGTTGCCCAGGTCGGCGAGGACCTCGTAGAAGCGTCGCGGATCCACGAGCGCGTGACTCACCCGCTTGTCCACGCGCACCAGCAGGCCGCCGGCCGCGACCTGCCAGGTGATCAGCGTGAAGAGCAGGGCGGGAAGCCCGAGGAAGAGGAGGAAGAAGGAGGCCGGCCGCCCCGGAACAGGGGGGGTCGTTCCGAGGCGGCCGATCTGACCGGATGGACGCCCACCCCGGGGGGTTTGGGGCGGGCGACTGTCCGATCGGTGAGGAGATCCGGAGCCTGAGGCTCCGTGTGTGTGCGCGAGGGCACGACCAGGTCGTAGCTGGGGAGGCCACGGCCTGAAGTCGCCCACAGTCCCCTGTGGGCGGGGTGTATCTCTCATCTGGGTAGAACCTACGGCAGTCCGGTGGCCGAAGACAGGCGGAATCGAGTCCCGACAGACACCTCGCACACGTTCTTCACACGGCCTGCCGCTCGCCGCCCCAGCCGCGCAGTCCCGGCGCTCGAAACGGCTGGGACGGCTGGGGCGCGGGAGACCGGCTTCCTGTGCGTGAGCTGCGGATTCCCTGTATCTCAGATCCGTGCGAGGGCCTGCTCGATGATGTCGAGACCCTCGCTGAGCAGGTCCTCGCCGATGACCAGCGGGGGCAGGAAGCGGAGGACGTTTCCGTAGGTGCCACAGGTCAGGACCAGCAGGCCCTCCTGGTGGCAGGCCTTGGCCAGCGCGGCGGTCGCCTCCGGGTTCGGCTCCTTGGTCGTACGGTCCTTGACCAGCTCGACGGCGATCATGGCGCCGCGGCCACGGACGTCGCCGATCACGTCGAACTTGTCGGCCATGGCGGTCAGCCGGGGCTTCATGATCGACTCGATGGTCTTCGCCCGGGCGTTGAGGTCGAGCTCCCTCATGGTCTCGATGGCGCCCAGCGCACCGGCGCAGGCCACGGGGTTGCCGCCGTACGTGCCGCCCAGTCCGCCCGCGTGCGCGGCGTCCATGATCTCGGCGCGACCGGTGACCGCGGCGAGCGGGAGTCCGCCCGCGATGCCCTTGGCGGTGGTGATCAGGTCCGGGACGATCCCCTCGTCCTCGCACGCGAACCACTGGCCGGTGCGGCAGAACCCGGACTGGATCTCGTCGGCGACGAAGACGATGCCGTTGTCGGAGGCGAACTTGCGGATCGCCGGCAGGAAGCCCTTCGCCGGCTCGATGAAGCCGCCCTCGCCGAGCACCGGCTCGATGATGATCGCGGCCACGTTGTCCGGGCCGACCTGCTTGCTGATCTGGTCGATGGCCTGCGCGGCGGCCTCCGGACCGGCGTTCTCCGGACCGGTCGGCCAGCGGTAGCCGTAGGCCACGGGCACCCGGTACACCTCGGGCGCGAACGGCCCGAAGCCGTGCTTGTACGGCATGTTCTTGGCGGTGAGCGCCATCGTCAGGTTGGTCCGCCCGTGGTACCCGTGGTCGAAGACCACCACGGCCTGCCGCTTGGTGTACGCCCGCGCGATCTTGACGGCGTTCTCGACGGCCTCGGCGCCGGAGTTGAACAGCGCCGACTTCTTCGCGTGGTCACCCGGGGTGAGCTCGGCGAGGGCCTCGGCGACCTCCACATAGCCCTCGTACGGGGTGACCATGAAACAGGTGTGGGTGAAGTCGGCGAGCTGGGCGGAGGCCCGGCGTACGACGGCCTCGGCGGACGCGCCGACGGACGTCACGGCGATGCCGGAACCGAAGTCGATCAGCCGGTTGCCGTCGACGTCCTCGATGATCCCGCCGCCCGCGCGCGCGGTGAACACGGGCAGCACGGAGCCCACGCCCTGCGCGACCGCGGCGGTACGGCGGGCCTGCAGCTCCTGCGACTTCGGGCCGGGGATGGCGGTGACGACGCGGCGCTCCTGCGGAAGGTCGCTCATGAGGGGCTCCTGGGGGGAATTGCGGTTTCTTGCCTTCTTTTCTCGCAGGCTAGGACGGGGAGCGTGGGGTGGGCATGCTCCATGTGGGCGTTGTCGGCGGATCGGGTTGTCCGCGGTGGACATGGCGCATCCGGGAGCACCCGGGCCCGCTCGGCCGCGCAATCGGTGAACTCCCTTGGTGAGGGCGTTAGATTGGCCGCTGAAGGTGGACGGAAGCGGCTGGTCAGGGAGCGAGGGCGATGGACAGCGACGGGACGCGGGACGCGCGGGAGACGCATGCGAATCCTGTGCCGCGGGCACGCTCCGCGGTGCCGCCCATGCCCACGGCGCCGCCGGTTCCGCCGCAACCGGACAGCTCGGGGTTCCTGGCGTGGCTGAGGGCGCCACGCCCGGAGGCGCTGCCCGGGGTGTGGAGGTTGGGACACAAGCCCCGCGCGCAGGAGGAACCGGAGCTCATCCCCGCCCGCCAGCTGATCAGCGGTGCGCTGATCGCCTTCCTCGTCGGCTGGCTCGTCTGGTCGCTGCTGTGGAACGGCTACCTCGGCGGCTGGTGGCTCCTGCCGCTCTACGCGATGATCCCGGACTCCTGGGCCGAGCCGCACAGCTTCGCCTCGGTCGTGGTCGTCTACGCCTACTACGTGCTGATCGCCCTGATCATCATGCTGGCCGTCGGCAGGCTCGGCCGCTGGAACGAGATCTGGCGCCGCTACGGCCCGCCCGCCTGGCGCGGCAGGACCGCTCCCCGT
>NZ_WVUG01000245.1 GCF_017614965.1 Streptomyces griseorubiginosus
ACTCGCATGCGCACTCGCACCCTCCTCACCCTCGTCGGCACCGTCGCCGCCCTCTCCATCCCGGCCGCCATGCCGGCGTCCGCGGCCGACACCCCCGTGCTGACCACCGGCTCCACCGGCGGCACCGCCGTCGCGGTCGGCGACGTCCTCAGCGCGCCGCTCGCCAGCGGCACCGCCGCGACGCTGTACTCCAGCGCGACCGGCACCAGCGGTGTCTCCTGCACGTCCTCGACGTTCACCGCCACGGTCACGGACAACCCCAGCGCCCCCGGCACCGCCACCGAGTCCGTCGGCGCGCAGACCTTCGACAGCAGCAGCTGCACCAGCAACGTCCTCGGCGTGACCGGCGTCACCAGCATCACGGTCGAC
Source organism: Streptomyces griseorubiginosus (assembly GCF_017614965.1). GTDB lineage: Bacteria > Actinomycetota > Actinomycetes > Streptomycetales > Streptomycetaceae > Streptomyces > Streptomyces griseorubiginosus_B. The sequence continues at coordinate 370 of NZ_WVUG01000245.1, forward strand.
AACCTGCCGTACACCACCAGCGTGGCCTCCGACGGCACGCTCACCGTGACCCCGGCGAGCGGCTCCACCATCCAGACCACGGTCAAGCTGAAGACCCTGCTGGGCTCCATCTCCTGCGTCTACCAGGCCCCCAGCCTGACCGGCACCACCAGCAACACCGACGCCAGCATCAACTTCACCAACCAGCAGTTCACCAAGACGTCCGGCTCGTCGCTCTGCTTCAGCAGCGGCTACTTCACCGCCAAGTACGCCCCGGTGACGGACAACGGCGCGACGGTCTACGTCAACTGACCCTCACAGCCCGGTAGTTCAGCGTCGACGCAGACGCAGGGCCAGGGCGGCGCCCCCGGTGAGCACCAGCACCGCGGCGGCGCCGCCCGCCATCATGGGCGCGGAGGGACCCGAGTCGGCGGTCTCGGTGGCGGCGACGGGCGTGCTGTCGGGCTGCGACGGCGCCGCGCTCTCCGCAGCGGCCGTCGGCGTCCGCTGCGCGGGACTCGCCGGCGTACGTGGCTTCTCGGCCGTCGGCGAGGGCGTGCCGCTCGCGGTCCGGCCGCCGTCGCTCGACGGGGACGCCGAAGCCGCCGTACCGCCGCTTTCCGTCCCCGGGAACACCACGTCCGAGCAGGAGTAGTACGTGTCGGGTGTGCTGCTGGTCTGCCAGATCGTGAAGAGGACCTGACGTCCGGTGCGGTTCGCAGGGAGCTTCGCCGTGAAGTGGTAGGCGCCGCCGGTCAGGGCCGGGTCCTTGACCGAGGCGAACGGCTGGGCCGGCAGGTCGGACCAGGTCAGTGGCTTCGTCGGGTCGTACCCCGGTTTGGTGAGATAGAGCCGGAAGGTGCCCGCGTGCGGAATCGGCGCGGCGTACGTCATGTTCAGCGTCGCGCCCGGCTTCAGGCGCGTCGAGGGCCAGTCGGAGCGGGCGAGGTCGAGGCCCTTGAACTCCGCAAGGCCGCCGCTGCACAGCTTTCCGTCCGGGATGGTCTGCCGGTCGCGGCCGTTCACGTCCGAGACCCGTACGTCGTCCCAGAAGGTGAACGGGGCGCCGTTGGCCGCCACCGCCGCCTTGCAGGCCGCCGTCCTGGCGTTCGCCCTGCCGTCCGGGGAGCAGGCGTAGCCCCGGCTGACCGGATCGGTCGGCGCGCCGTGCGCCTGCGCCGGGCCGGCCGCCCACAGCGGCAGCAGGAACGGGGTCACGACGGCGGCCGCCAGGGCGGTGCGGTATGCGGTCATCCGGACCATCCGGAACGTCTCCTCGGCCGACACGGGAACGGGCTGCTCCCTTGCAGTACGGGAAACCGGCGCGAGGCGTTCACGGTGGTGCAGTGAACGCCGTCCGCGGGCCACGCGTACAGGACACGGCACGCCGTACATGGGGAGGCGGGCCCTCGACGGGCGGGCCGGTGCGAATGGGACCGGCCCGCCCGCCCTCCAGGGCTCGGTGGTATGGCTCGTCCGGCACGGCCCGGGCCAGCGACTCCTTCGAGGGGAAGGGGAAGGACAGGGCGCCCTTGGTGGCTTCGGCCGGTGTCAGCACCATCGCGATGGTCGTGGACGGGTATCCGTGCTCGCCGCAGACCGCGCCCGCGGCCTCGAGGATCGTCCGGCGGGTCCGGACGGCGCGCTCCTGTCTCGCCATAAGTGCCCCTCCGGTGAGCCGAGTTGGCAGTCATCCTCGTCTCATTGGCAAACCAACCGGTCGCCTCGTACTGTGGGCCCTGCGTCCGCGGCGGGGGGATCGAGGAGGGACATGCCTCAACCGACCCTGACGGTCGTCGTCCACCGGCGTGCCGTACGCGGCGGTGACACGTGTCGCGACAGGTCTCCGTGGTGTGTCCGTACCGCGCGTGCTGTTTTCCTCGGCGATGCCCGGCTTGCGCCCAACTCCCGCCCGGGCAGGGCTGGTCGACGTTCTCGGGGTGTGCCGTCGGCGCCGTCGTACGGTGAGATATCGTGTACGGGGAGTGAGAAACATACTGCACGACCCGTTTTCCCAGTCCCAGGAGTGTTCAGCCGATGGCGAGGCAGTTACGCGCCGAACAGACCCGCGCGACGATCATCACGGCCGCAGCAGAACTGTTCGACCGCCACGGCTATGAATCGACCAGCCTGAGCGACATCGTGGAGCACGCCCAAGTCACCAAGGGCGCCCTGTACTTCCACTTCGCGGCCAAGGAGGATCTGGCCCACGCCATCATGGAGCTTCAGTCCAGGGCCTCTCGCGAGATCGCGGGGGAGCTGGAGGGCCGGGGCTACTCCTCCCTCGAGACCCTGATCCGCATCACCTTCCGTATCTCCCGCATGTCCGTCGAAGGACCCATCCAGCGGGCCGGACTCCGCCTCGCCACCGGCGCCATCGAGGTGCGCCCGCCGCTGACCCACCCCTTCACCGAGTGGCGCGAGCTCGCCTCCCGCAAGCTGCACGGCGCGGTCAGGGAGTCCGACATCCACCCGGACATCGATATCGAGGCCACCGCCCACGCCCTGGTCAGCTGGTTCGTCGGAACCCGCGTCGTCGGCCGCCACCTGGAACCGGTCGCCCGCCAGCCGCGCCGCGTCGCCGAGATGTGGCACGTCATGATCCGCGGCCTGGTCCCGGTCACCCGCCGCGCCCGCTACCTGAACCTCACCGCACGCCTGGAGCGGGAGATCAGGACCGCCTGACCCGCGCGGTACGGTGAGGCGCATGCCCGACACCCCGTCCGCGCCGCCCGTGATCCTCGGCAACGAGCCGGGTTCCTTCCCCCACGGCGTCCTCGCCGAGCGGCACCCCGCGATCATCCGGCAGGTCCGGGAGGCCTTCCCGTACGACCCCGCCCGGCACCGCGCCCTCGACGCCCTGCTGGAAAGCTGCACCAAGGGCGTCGTCGAACCGCTCCCGGCCGACGCCCACGACCGTGACCGCTGGACGCGGTGGGGCCTCGACGCGTACGTCGGCCATTCCTGGTACGACCTCCCCTGGCTCTGGTCCGAGAGCTACTTCTACCGCCAACTCCTCGAAGCCGTCGGCTACTTCACCGAGGGACCCTGGCAGGGCATCGACCCCTTCCGCCCCTCCAAACTGGCCGAGCTGGACGCCCCGGAGACGGCGGAGGAACTGACCGCACTCGACCGCCTCACCGGCCTGCCGCCCGCCGAACAGGCACAGGCCCTCCTGCACGGCTCCCTCTGGGGCAACCGCGCCGACCTCGGCTTCCGCCTCTCCGACGCGAGCGCCGGCGCCAAGGAGGCCGCGCCCGGCCTGGTCGCCGACGACAGCGACCTGCTCTGGTCCCTGCTCCCGCCCTCCGGCGCCGCCACCCTGTCCCTGATCGCCGACAACGCGGGCCGCGAACTCATCCCCGACCTGCTCCTCATCGCCCACCTCCTCCGCAGCGGCCAGGTGCGGCGGGCGTTCCTGCACGTCAAGCCGTACCCGTACTACGTCTCCGACGCGACGACCGCCGACGTGCTCGACGCGCTGCGGCGACTGAACGGGGCGGAGGGCGCGGCGGCCGCGTACGGCAGGGTGCTGTGGGCGGCGATGACCGACGGGCGCCTGGTCCTGCGCGCCCACCCCTTCGCCGCCGCCCCGCTGCCCTTCGCCGACCTCCCCGCAGACCTCCGCGACGACCTCGCCCCGAGCACCCTGACGATCGTCAAGGGCGACCTCAACTACCGTCGCCTGGTGGGCGACCGCCTCTGGCCGCCCACCACCCCGTTCGCCGGGGTCACCGCTCACTTCCCCACCCCGGTGGCGTCCCTGCGCACCCTGAAGTCCGACGTGATCACCGGTCTGGCCGCGGAGACGGAGGCCGCCCTGGTGGCGGCGGAGGGGCAGCGCTGGCGGACCGGCGGAACCCACGCGCTGATCCAGGTGCGGCCCTGATCCGCCTCAACACACCTGCGTGGGCAGTGACTTGAAGCCGTTGATGAAGTTCGACCCCAGTCGCCGGGCAAGGGAACGCGCGCGTCGCACGCGTTGTTGCGTCTGTCGCCGGGCCGCTCACCGGCTCGGGTGTCCGCGTCGCCGTACGAGGGGAGACCGAACGACATGCTGCGTATCGGAGTGGCACCGCACCGTCTGTGGCCCGCGCGGGAGGAGGAGGTCGACGGCGTGCTGGAGACCTCCCGCACCGCCGAGCGCCTGGGCTTCGATCATGTCTTCGTCAGCGGCCACGCACTGGCCGGCGAGACCGGCGTAACCCCCGACCCGCTGGTGACCCTGGCCGCCGTGGCCGGGGCGACCACCCGCGTCGGCCTGGTGACCAGCGTGCTCGTGCTGCCGCTGTACGACCCGGTCCTCCTCGCCCATCAGACGGCCACCCTCGACCGGCTCTCCGGGGGCCGCTTCACCCTGGGCGTCGGCACCGGCTGGGACCAGCGGGAGTTCGAGGCCGTCGGCGTGCCCTTCGCGGGGCGAGGCCGGCGGGCGGACGAACAGCTGGCCGCCGTACGGGCGTTGTGGCGCGACGAAGCGGAGGTACGGCTCGGTGTGCGGCCGCGCACCGAGTCGGGGCCGGCCGTGTGGGTGGGCGGGCAGAGCGATGCGGCACTGCGCCGGGCGCTGCGGTACGGCGACGCCTGGCACGGCGCCGGGCTCGACGCGGCCGGGCTGCGGGCGGTGCGCGAGCGGCTCGGAGCGCTCGGGGACGCGACCGGCCGGGATCCGCGGACGCTGGGGCTGACGGCGGGCCTCTCGCTCGTACCGCCGGGGTTCACCGCTGCCGTACAGGCGCCGGGGCGCCTGCTGGGCGGCCCCGACGTGAGCGCGGAGAGCGTACGGGACGAGCTCGGGGCGCTGGCCGAGGCGGGGCTCTCCGTCTGCTCGCTGTGGCTGCCGGTCGCCACCGAGGCGCTGACCGACGCGCTCGGGTGGGTGGCCGAGGAGGTCCTTTCGCATTTCTCCAAAGAGTGACGCTTCGACGCCCTCTTATGTGGTGATCATGACAATTCCCTGATAGTCATGCCCGTATGGCGTTACGTCGATTGCGGCCGGGAATCGGAAAGCCGGCGGTCGTCCTGGCCGCCCTGACACTGCTCCTCGCCGGCTGCGGCGACAAAGGGGGCTCCACGACGACGGGCGGGGGCCGCACCAAGATCACCGTGGCCGCCCTGCCCCTGACCGACACGGCGGCGGTCTATCTCGCCCGCGACCGCGGCCTGTTCGAGAAGGCGGGGCTGGACGTCACCCTCCAGCCCGTCCAGCAGAGCATCCAGGCGCTGCCCGCCCTGGCCAACGGACAGGTCGACGTGATCGCCGGAGCGAACTACGTGACCTTCCTGCAGGCCGACGAGAAGGGCACGCTCGACGTGCGCGTCCTCGCCGAGGGAGTGCGGACCGCGCCGCACATGATGGACGTCCTGGTGCCGAAGGACTCCGGCATCAAGACCCTTGCCGGTCTCGCGGGCCGGACGGTCGCCGTCAACATCCTCAACAACATCCAGTCGCTCACCCTGAACGCGATCCTCGACCAGCGGGGCGTCGGGCGGCCGGTGTACCGGCAGATCGCCTTCCCCCAGATGGGCCCCGCCCTGCAGCGGGGACAGGTGGACGCCGTGCACGCCGTGGAGCCCTTCGACAGCGCGATCCAGGGCCAGTTGAAGGCGCGGGTGCTGCTCGACGGGGCGTCGGCGCCCGTCGGTTCGCTGCCCATCAGCGGGTACGTCACGACACGTAGGTTCGCCGAGGGGCACCCGGGGGCGGCCGCCGCGTTCCGGAGTGCCGTCGAGGCCGCCTCGAAGATCGCCACGTCCGATCCCTCGGCCGTACGGGCCGAACTGCCCAAGTACACCAAGGTGACCGCGGACCAGGCCACCTCGATCGGCCTGCCGACGTACGCGACGGCCACGGACATCGCACAGCTGCGGCGGCTGACCGAACTCATGCGGAAACAGGGCCTGTTGAAGAAGCCGATCGATCCGGGGACGTTGCTGGTCAAGTGAGGCGGGGGCGACGGAACGTGAAGCGACGTCAGGAACTGGCGCTGGGTGGCCTGGGTGTGCTGCTCGCGTTCGGCGCCTGCGAGGCGGTGGGCCGCGCGGGGATCGTCCGGCGCGGCTATCTGCCCCCGGCCTCCGAAGTCCTCGCCCGCGCCGTGGAGTTGGCGGGCGACAGCGCCTTTATCACCGGGATCGTCGCGACCCTGCGGGCATGGGCGCTGGGGCTCGGCCTGGCGATCGTGCTGGCGGTGCCACTCGGCCTGCTGCTCGGCAGCGTGCCGATCGTCGACTCGGCGGTCCGGGTGATCGTCGAGTTCCTGCGCCCGTTGCCCTCCGTGGCGTTGATCCCTCTGGTGTCCCTGCTGCTCGGCACGGGCACGGAGACCAAGGTCGCGCTGATCGTGTACGCGTCGGTGTGGCCGATCCTCCTCAACACGATCCACGGCCTCGGCGAGACCGACCCGCTGGCCAAGGACACCTTGCGCGCCTTCGGCTTCGGCCGCCTCTCCGTCCTCCTGCGCGTCGAACTCCCCGCCACGGCGCCGTTCATCGCGGCCGGTGTCCGTATCTCGGCGGCGATCGCGCTGATCCTCGCCGTCGCCACCGAGATCCTCTCCGGCTTCGGCGAGGGCCTCGGCATCTTCATGGCCCAGGCCTCCCTCGCCACGGACGGCACCCGCGACGTCCTCGCGGGCGTGCTCTGGGCGGGCACCATCGGCCTGACGGTCAACAGCGTCCTGGTCCGGGCGGAACGGCGGTTGTTCCCGTGGACACCGGATCGGAGGGCGGCTGCGTGAGCGGAGGCCGGGGGACGGTCGGCCACCCCCAGCCCGCCGCACGCCCCGCCTTCGCCTGGCGGCACGCCGTCCTGCGGCTGGTGGTGCTGCTCGTCGCCCTCGGCGCCTGGCAGTGGGGCGCCCGGGCCCGTGGGAGTGTGTACTTTCCGCCACCGAGTCGTATCGCCCTCCGCGCGCAGGAGTTGTGGTTCTCGGGACCCGCCCGGCACGCGTTTCTCAGCGCGGCCGGGATCGGGGACGTGCTGCCGAGTCTCGGGCGGATGGCGGCCGGGTTCGGGATCGCGGCCGTCGGCGGGATCGCGGCCGGCGTGCTGGTGGGCCGCTCGGCATGGGCGTACGCGCTGTGCAACCCGGTGCTCCAGTTCGCCCGCGCCGTACCGCCCCCGGCGCTCGTGCCCGTCTTCGTCGTCGTGTTCGCCTTCGGTGCGCCGATGCAGATCGCCTCGATCGCGTTCAGCGCGGTGTGGCCCGTCCTGATCAACACCGCCGAGGGCGTGCGCGCCACCGACCCCCTGCGCCTCGACGTCGCCGCCGTCCTGCGCCTGAACCCCTTCGAACGGCTCCGCTTCCTGCTCCTGCCCTCCGCACTGCCCCACATCTTCGCCGGGCTGCGCCTGAGCCTGTCCCTCTCCCTCATCCTCATGGTGTTCTCGGAACTACTCCCCGGCACCGCCAACGGCATCGGCTTCACCCTCACCGACGCCCAGTCCCGCTCCGACCTGCTCACCGTGTGGGCGGCGCTCCTCCTCCTCGGCGTCCTCGGCCACCTCCTCAACACCGCCCTCCTGGCCGTCGAACGACGGATGACCGGGAGAAGGAGACCCACGTGACCCTCCGCCTCGACGCCCTCGGCCAGCGCTACGGCGACCACCCCGTCCTGCACGACATCACCCTCACCGTCCCCGACGGCCAACTGCTGTGCGTCGTGGGCCCGTCGGGCTGCGGCAAGTCCACACTGCTGCGCACCGTCGCCGGTCTCCAGCCCGCCCGCGAGGGCACCATCACCCTGGACGACGCGCCCGTCACCGGCGTACCCGACCATCTCGCCGTCGTCTTCCAGGACTACGGCCGCTCCCTCTTCCCCTGGCTCACGGTCCGCGACAACGTGGCGCTCCCGCTGCGCCGACGCGGCCTCGCCCGGGCCGCTCGACGGGCCGAGGCCGACCGCATCCTGGAGCGCGTCGGCCTGGACGGCACCGCCCGCCGCCACCCCTGGCAGCTCTCCGGCGGCATGCAGCAACGCGTCGCCATCGCCCGCGCCCTGGTCTGCCGTCCCTCGCTGCTCTTGATGGACGAGCCCTTCGGCTCCCTGGACGCCCAGACCCGGGAGGACCTGGAGGACCTCCTCCTCGAGGTGCACCGCACCGACGCCACCACCATCGTGTTCGTCACCCACGACATCGACGAGAGCGTCTACGTCGGCGACCGCGTCGTCGTCCTCTCGCCCGGCCCCGCCTCCCGCGTCGTCCTCGACCTCCCCGTCGAACTCCCCGGCAAGCGCGACCAGATCGGCACCCGCCGGCTGCCGGAGTTCGTCGCGCTCCGGTCGGAGGTGGGGCGGGTCGTGCGGGGAGCATGAGCCCCTGCCCGGTTCCCGATTCCCCGTCGGTTCACGCGATGGTGTGATCATGTCCCGGCTCGCGGATGCTCCCCGAGGGCCCTGGGTAGGGCCCGGCCATGACGCAGCAGCCCTTCGAACTCCCGCACTTCTACATGCCGTACCCCCCGCGGCTGAACCCGCATGTCGACGAGGCGCGTGCCCACTCGACGACGTGGGCGCGCGAGATGGGCATGCTGGAGGGGTCCGGGATCTGGGAGCAGTCCGACCTCGACGCGCACGACTACGGACTGCTGTGCGCCTACACCCACCCCGACTGCGACGGCCCGGCGCTGTCCCTGATCACCGACTGGTATGTGTGGGTGTTCTTCTTCGACGACCACTTCCTGGAGACCTTCAAGCGCACCCAGGACCGGGCCGGTGGCAAGGCCTATCTGGACCGGCTGCCGCTGTTCATGCCGATGGACCCGGCGACCCCCGTGCCCGAGCCGCACAACCCGGTCGAGGCGGGCCTCGCGGACCTGTGGACGCGCACCGTGCCGTCGATGTCCGCCGACTGGCGCCGGCGTTTCGCGGTGGCGACCGAGCACCTGCTGAACGAGTCCCTGTGGGAGCTGTCCAACATCAACGAGGGCCGGATCGCCAACCCGGTCGAGTACATCGAGATGCGCCGCAAGGTCGGCGGCGCGCCCTGGTCGGCGGGCCTCGTGGAGTACGCGACGGCCGAGGTCCCGGCGTCGGTCGCCGCGTCGAGGCCGCTGCGGGTGCTGATGGAGACCTTCTCCGACGCCGTCCATCTGCGCAACGACCTGTTCTCCTACCAGCGCGAGGTCGAGGACGAGGGCGAGCTCAGCAACGGCGTGCTGGTCCTGGAGACCTTCTTCGGCTGCACCACCCAGGAGGCCGCCGACACCGTCAACGACGTCCTGACCTCCCGTCTGCACCAGTTCGAGCACACCGCGCTCACGGAGGTCCCCGCGCTCGCCCTGGACCAGGGCCTCACCCCGCCCGAGGTCGCCGCCGTCGCCCGGTACGCGCAGGGCCTGCAGGACTGGCAGTCGGGCGGCCACGAGTGGCACATGCGCTCCAGCCGCTACATGAACGCACGCGCGCGTGACGCCAGGCCCTGGCACGGACTGACCGGTCCCGGATCCTCCGCCGCCGATGTCGGCGCGCTGCTCGCCGCGGCCGGCGCCGAGCGCCTGCGCGCGTACACGCACGTGCCGTACCAGAAGGTCGGACCGTCCCTGCTGCCCGACTTCCACATGCCCTTCCAGGTCGAGCTGAGCCCGCACCTGCCCGGCGCCCGGGAACGCCTCACCGGCTGGATGCACCGCATGGGCATGCTGCGGGAGGGCGTCTGGGACGAGGACAGGCTCGCCGCCGCCGACCTCTCACTGTGCGCCGCCGGCCTCGATCCGGACGCCACGCCCGACGCCCTCGACCTCGCCTCCCAGTGGCTCGCCTGGGGCACGTACGGCGACGACTACTACCCCCTGGTCCACGGCCACCGCCGCGACCTGGCCGCCGCCCGCCTCACCACCCGGCGCCTGGCGGACTGCATGCCCGTCGACGGCGAACCGGTCCTCGTCCCGGCCAACGGCATGGAGCGCGGACTGCTCGACCTGTGGGCGCGCACCACGGCGCGGATGACCCCCGGCGAGAGGCGTTTCCTCAAGGACGCGGTGAACGTCATGACCGAGAGCTGGGTGTGGGAGCTGTCCAACCAGCTGCAGAACCGCATCCCCGACCCGGTCGACTACCTGGAGATGCGCCGCGCCACCTTCGGCTCCGACCTCACCCTCAGCCTGTGCCGGCTGGGGCACGGACCCGCCGTACCGCCCGAGGTCTACCGCAGCGGCCCCGTCCGCTCCCTGGAGAACGCCGCCGTCGACTACGCCTGCCTCGTCAACGACGTCTTCTCGTACCAGAAGGAGATCGAGTACGAGGGCGAGATCCACAACGCGATCCTCGTCGTGCAGAACTTCTTCGGCGTCGACTACCCGACCGCGCTCTCGGTCGTCCACGACCTCATGACCCAGCGCATGCGCCAGTTCCAGCACGTCGCCGCCCACGAACTGCCCGTCGTCTACGACGACTTCGGCCTGTCGGACCAGGCCCGCGAGGTCATGCGCGGTTATGTGGCCGACCTGGAGAACTGGATGGCCGGCATCCTCAACTGGCACCGCTCCGTGGACCGTTACAAGGCGGACCACCTCGCCCGGCGCACCCACGGCTTCCTGCCCGATCCGCGAGCCGCTGTCACCATTCACTGAAACCATCCACTGAAACTTTTCGTGCGGAACGGGACATTCAGGGAACTTCGCAGGGATGTCAGGAGTCTTCTGAGACAAGGGGAACAGACAACAGAACACACGGGGGTGTTCGACTTGACCGACATCATCGAAAGGATCACCGAGAACGACGGCACGGGAAGGGCGGCACCGGCACCGGACGAACTGGTGCCGTACGTGACGCCGTTACCGGTCCCGCCCGTCCTGCGGCCGGGCGCGGGCGACGTCCTGCGCGAGACGGAGATCGCTGTCCGCCCCACCTGGGTCCGGCTGCACCCGCAGCTCCCGCCGACCCTGATGTGGGGCTACGACGCCCACGTACCGGGACCGACCATCGAGGTACGCCGGGGGCAGCGGGTCCGCATCGCCTGGACCAACCGCGTCCCGAGCGGCAGCGAGTACCCGGTCACCTCGGTCGAGGTACCCGTCCGCGCGCCCGGCACTCCGCCCGCCACCACCGAGCCGGGCCGCGAGGGCGTCGAACCGAACAAGGACGTCGCGGCCCTGCCCGCCTGGACGGTGACCCATCTGCACGGGGCGCAGACGGGCGGCGGCAACGACGGCTGGGCCGACAACGCCGTCGGGTACGGCGACGCCCAGCTGTCGGAGTACCCGAACGACCACCAGGCGGTGCAGTGGTGGTACCACGACCACGCCATGAACATCACCCGGTGGAACGTGCACACCGGCCTGTACGGCACCTACCTGCTGCGGGACGACGAGGAGGACGCCCTCGGGCTGCCCGGCGGGGACCGGGAGATCCCGCTGCTGCTCGCCGACCGCAACCTCGACACCGACGAGGACGGAAGGCTCAACGGACGGCTGCTGCACAAGACGGTGATCGTCCAGCAGCAGAACCCGGAGACGGGAAAGCCGGTCTCCATCCCGTTCACCGGCCCGTACACGACGGTCAACGGCCGCATCTGGCCGTACGCCGAGGTGGACGCCGCCTGGTACCGCTTCCGGCTGGTCAACGCCTCCAACGCGCGCATCTACGAGCTCGTCCTGGTCGACGAGGACGACAACCCGGTCCCGGGCGTCGTCCACCAGATCGGCAGCGACGGCGGGCTGCTGCCGCGCCCGGTCCCGGTCGACTTCGACGAGACGCTGCCCACGCTGACCGCCGCGCCGGCCGAGCGCTTCGACCTGCTCGTCGACTTCCGCGGCCTCGCCGGCAAGAAGCTGCGCCTGGTCAACAAGGGCCGTGGCCAGGCCCCGGGCGTGCCCGACCCGGTGAACGACGTGCGCTACCCGGCCGTCATGGAGTTCCGGGTCGGGGCGGGCGAGTGCACGGACACCTTCGAGCTGCCCGAGGTGCTCTCCGGCTCCTTCCGCCGGCTCACGCACGACATCCCGCACGGCCACCGCCTGGTCGTGCTCACCGTGCCCGGCACCAAGGGCTCCGGCGGTCACCCGGAGATCTGGGAGATGACCGAGGTCGACGACCCCGGTGACCTCCAGCTGCCCGCCGACGGCGTCATCCAGCTCACCGGCGCGGACGGCACCACGAAGACGTACCGGCGCACCTCCCGGACCTTCAACGACGGCCTGGGCTTCACCGTCGCCGAGGGCTCCTACGAGCAGTGGAGCTTCCTCAACCTCGCGCCGATCGTCCACCCGATGCACATCCACCTGGCCGACTTCCAGCTGCTGGGCCGGGACGCCTACGACGTCTCGGGCTTCGACCCGGCGGCGGGCGGCACGCGCGTGCCGATCGCGTTCGACGCGACGAAGCAGCTGCCGCTCGCGCCCAACGAGCGCGGCCACAAGGACGTCTTCCGGGTGCCCGGCGGCCAGATACTGCGCGTCATGGGGAGGTTCGACGGCGCGTACGGCCGGTTCATGTACCACTGCCACCTCCTCGAACACGAGGACATGGGCATGATGCGGCCCTTCGTCGTCATGCCCGAGGAGGCCATGCGGTTCGACCACGGCGGGGCGCACGGCGGCCACGGCGAGGGTCACACGGGCTGAGACGCCGCCCGCGCCGCGTGCTCCACCGCGGCTCGCGCCGGCGCCCGGATCACCGGGTGCGGGCGCGAGCCGTCCGTGTCGGCGGCCACGGCGGTCCCCGGCGCGACGGCCGTCCCGCTCACCCACCCGCGCGTGGTGCCCTGTAGGGAACTGGTGTACGTGGGGCCACTCGCCGGGGCGGCGGCGACGCCGGCGCGGGCGCTGGGCGCACGCGGGTGACCTCGCGCCCGCGCCGGGCGGCACGCCTCTTCCCGCCGTTGACCGCGGGTCAGTCTCACTCGTTCGTGGCTCGTCGTGCGCCGGTGCCCCGGGTAGTGCTCCAGCCGGAGGCGATCCATGGAACAGACTGCGTTGCGTCCCAAGCCGATGCCCGGCCGGAACCCCGGCGGCGGTGCCCGCCCCGGCACCCCGGCCCGTCGCCCGCATGCCGCGCGACGACGCGCGAGGCGGCTGAGGGCCGTGCTGTTCGGCCTGTTCGTCGGGACGGTCCTGGTGCTGTCCGGCGTCGGCATCGGCACCGTCGGCGCCACGGTCATCGGCATGAGCAAGCTCGCCGACCTGCAAAGCCTGGCGCACACCCCGGTGCCGGCCCGCCC
>NZ_WVUG01000246.1 GCF_017614965.1 Streptomyces griseorubiginosus
GGGGAGGGCGGCGCCGCCGCCGTGGAGGGCGGCCTCCGCGAGACCGACGACGGAGCGGGGGGCGTCTTCGGGTGGGACGAGAAGATCTGGGTCGTGTCCGACGCGAGGAACAGGACCGGTGTGGCCCATTCCAGGCTGCCCAGGCTCATCTTCACTTCCTCGCGGGAGAGCATCACCGCGCGGTCGACAGGAAGTCCCTCGGCGATCCGCTCGTAGAAGAAGGACGCGAAGACGAAGGCGGCCTGGTCGGTGATCTCGTACTGCATGGCCACGACGGCCGGCACACCCGCTCGCACGAGACTGGCGGCGGTGCTCGAGAAGACGTCCTCGGGTCCGCTGACCGCGGACTCGCAGGCGTTCAGCACGATGAGGCGCAGATGCGGGCTGTACTCGATCAGCCGCTGGAAATCCCTGGCCTGGACGCGCATCGCCGACCCGTCGGCGCCGGAGAGCTGGATGTATCCGGTGTCGCTCTCCTCGTCGTAACCCCCGTGACAGACGCAGTGCAGGACGTGCCAGGTGTCGGAGCGCAGCGCCTGCGCGAGGTCCTGCCACCGGTCTCCGGGGAGCCAGTGGACGTCCACGTTGTCCGAGCTCTGCTGCCGGAAGACCTGCGCGATCCTCTCCCGTTCCTGTTTCTCGTCCAGCTCGGGGAGATCGCTCGGGATGGCCGAGATTCCGAGCACCCGGAGCGGAAGGGAAAGGGGCAGCGGGGATATCGGATCCATGAGCTGGAGGTCTCGCACGACCGGTACGCAGAGGGCGAGATAGTCACCGCGGGACGGATCGACCAGATACTCCCAGGGAATACGGCACACATGCCGGCCGTCCGGCCGCAGAAGCACGCGCATCGGCTTCTTCTCCGCCTTGGCGCGACTTCTGCACCGGTCGAACTGGACGGATATCGAACCCTGAATGATCGATTCCGCCAGACGTTTCCCGAATTCCCGGACGGATTTCTCGGGGGCCGTCGTCCCGCGCGTGACGTTCAGGCTGTACGACTTCGCCAGGGAGAGTTCCACCTGGGACAGGGCGGCGATCAGCTCACTTTCCGAATAGGGAGGAGGCACCCGTACGCTCGCTTCACCGCACTCAGAAGAGCACTTCACGATCCACTGAGTGTCGCTCTCGATGATGTCGAGCCGAAACGGCAGCCCTTCCATCCCGCCACCTCCGACCCCCCAACACCCCCAACTCCAGTCCACACCCGATGCTTCGGGGCGTCCAATCGGCCGCGGGGCGGTGCCGGATCAGCCCGGTGACCCTTCCTTCACCAACGCCGGCTCACTGCTCACCGGGGCAGCCGTCGCGCTCCGCGCCCGCGGTCCCTGCAGCAGATACGTCAGCCCGAAACCGGCGCCGACGACGGCCGCGCCGCCCACCGCGTCCAGCACCCAGTGGTTGCCGGTCGCGACGATCGCGGAGACGGTGAAGAACGGGTGCAGCAGGCCGAGCGCCTTCATCCACCACTTCGGCGCCATGACCGCGATGACCACTCCACACCACAGCGACCACCCGAAGTGCAGCGAGGGCATCGCCGCGTACTGGTTGGTGAGGGCGGTCAGGGTGCCGTAGTCCGGCTTGGAGAAGTCCTGGACGCCGTGGACGGTGTCGATGATGCCGAGGCCGGGCAGGAGGCGCGGCGGGGCGAGGGGGTAGAGCCAGAAGCCGACCAGGGCGAGGAGGGTGGCGAAGCCGAGGGCCGAGCGGGCCCAGCGGTAGTCCACCGGGCGGCGCCAGTACAGGACGGCGAGGACGGTCAGCGGCACCACGAAGTGGAACGACTCGTAGTAGAAGCCGAAGAAGCTCCGCAGCCAGTCGATCTTGGCGACCGCGTGGTTGACGCTGTACTCGACGTCGATGTGCAGGAACCGCTCGATGTCGAGGATCTGGTGTCCGTGCGCCTCGGCCCGCGGCCGCCCGCCCGCGTTGGTGCCGCCGGTCGCCGCGAGTCTGACCTTCTGGTAGGCGGCGTAGGTGACGCGGATCAGGAGCAGTTCGAGCAGGAGGTTGGGGCGGGACAGCACCCGGCGCAGCTGGGGCACCAGCGGCACGTGCTTCAGCCGCGCCGGGACCGGCTCCGCGTACTTCGTGGGGACCGGCGCCTGGTAGTAGGGCGAGGTGCGCGACAGGAACGGGACCACGGTCGCCGCGGCGAGGGCCGCGAGCAGGACCACGTTGTCGCGCAGGGGGTCCATCGCCGACATGTTCGGCAGCATCATCTTCGCGGGCAGCGTCATCACCAGGACGACGGCGACCGGCCACACGTACCGGTCCGAGGCCCGCTTGCCGACCCGGCCGACGACCGCGAGCAGCACCCACAGCAGCTGGTGCTGCCAGGTGGTCGGGGACACGGCGATCGCCGCGCACCCGGTGACGGCGACGGCGAGCAGCAGCTGGCCGTCGCGGGCGTAGCGGACGGCCCGGCGGACGCCGAGGACGGCGACGGCGGCGCCGAGCGCGAAGAAGAGGGCGATCTCCAGGGGGCCGGTGAGGCCGAGGCGGAGCAGGGCGCCGTGCAGGGACTGGTTGGCGAGGTCGTCGGCCTTGCCGCCCAGGCCGGTGCCGGCCATGTGGTGCACCCAGTAGGTGTACGAGTCGTGCGGCAGCGCCGCCCAGGCCAGCGCGGTCGCCGCGGCGAAGGTGAGCCCGGTGGAGACGGCGGCCCGGCGGCGGCCGGTGAACCACAGCAGCGGGGCGAAGAGCAGCACGGTCGGCTGGAGGGCGGCGGCGAGGCCGATCAGCAGGCCGCTGGCGCGCTCGCCCCGCACGACGAAGCAGCCGACGAGCACGAGCAGCACCGGCAGGATGCTGATCTGCCCGAGCCAGAGGGCGTTGCGCACCGGCAGGGAGAGCATCAGCAGGCTGATCGCGACCGGCGCGGCGAGCTGGGAGGTGCGGCGGCTGACGGGCTGGGGCAGGGCGCGGGCGGCGACCAGGCCGAGGGCGACCACCAGCAGCAGCGTGCCGAAGGTCCAGCCCCAGCCGAGGGCCTGTTCGGCCGCACGGGTGAGCGGCTTGAGGACGAGACCGCCGAAGGGGGTGCCGGTGAACTGCGTGGAGTCGTACAGCGACCCCTTGACGTGCAGGACGCCGTTCGGGCCGACCCAGGTCTCCAGATCCGTCAGCCGCTCGCCCCTGGGCGTGCTGAGGACGACGGCCATCTGCCGGACGGCGAGGACCGCCGCGACCAGCCACAGGCCCAGGCGGGCCGCGCGCAGGCGTCCCCTGACCGCCTCGGCAGCCGTCGCCTTGAAGGCTTCCGCCGGTCGCCCGCCATGCTCCACGTTCGCCACGCCCCGTCGGCCTCCCGCCCCATTGTTTCTTTCAACCCCCGGAGGAAGACGCAGGCTACCCCGGCTTCACCTGTCGTCCGGCCTCCTTTTGTCTGGATGACGATAGTCCGCGGGGGGTGGGGTTGCCTCCGGGGGTAGCGAGATGGATCACAGGTAAAGCCCGCGGAAAGCTCTCGGCGGCGGGCAGACGCACCTGCGTAGGCGGCATTTAGGTGCAGGGTGCAACGACTTGCGTACGACCCGTGAGGGCGACAAGTGCGCCTATGGTCGCTTTTCGGCCTGCCGCCAGCGCTGCCGCGTGGGCCCTGCCTCTGTCCCCGATGAAAGGCAGGCGAGCGAAGTCTTGGCCACCGCCACAGCCGCCGTCCCGTCCGTACCCACCCGATCCCGTGAGGTCACCGCCACCGAGCCCGCCCTGGTCCGCCGTGCCGTGAAGGCCGCCGCGCTGGGCAACGCGATGGAGTGGTTCGACTTCGGCGTCTACAGCTACATCGCGGTGACGCTGGGCAAGGTGTTCTTCCCGTCCGGCAACCCGACCGCCCAGCTGTTGTCGACCTTCGGCGCCTTCGCCGCGGCCTTCCTGGTACGGCCGCTGGGCGGCATGGTCTTCGGGCCGCTCGGCGACCGGATCGGACGGCAGAAGGTCCTCGCCGTGACGATGATCATGATGGCGGCGGGCACGTTCGCGATCGGCCTGATCCCGTCGTACGCGACGATCGGCGTGGGGGCGCCGCTGCTGCTCCTGCTGGCCCGGCTGGTGCAGGGTTTCTCCACCGGCGGTGAATACGCGGGCGCGTCGACCTTCATCGCCGAGTACGCGCCGGACAAGCGGCGTGGGTTCCTGGGCAGCTGGCTGGAGTTCGGCACGCTGGCCGGCTACATCGGCGGCGCGGGCCTGGTCACCCTGATGACGGCCCTGCTCTCCCCGCACGACCTGGTGACCTGGGGCTGGCGCGTCCCGTTCCTGATCGCCGGACCGATGGGCGTCATCGGCCTCTACCTGCGCATGCGCCTGGAGGAGACCCCGGCCTTCGCGGCGGAGATCGAGAAGGCCGAGTCCGACCGCCCGAAGATCCCCCTGCGCGAGATGATCACGACCCAGTGGAAGGCCCTCCTCCTCTGCGTCGGCCTGGTGCTGGTCTTCAACGTCACCGACTACATGCTGCTGTCGTACATGCCGAGCTACCTCACCAGTGAGCTCCACTACGACGAGACGCATGGTCTGCTGGTCGTGCTCGCGGTGATGACCCTGATGATGATCGTGCAGCCCTTCGCGGGCGCCCTCACGGACCGCGTGGGCCGCCGCCCGGTCATCGCGGCCGGCTGCGCGGGCTTCCTCGCCCTCTCCGTCCCGGCCCTGCTGCTGATCCGCCAGGGCAGCCTCGCCGCGGTGGGCCTCGGCATGGGCGCGCTCGGCCTCCTCCTGGTCTGCTTCACCGCCGCGATGCCGTCCGCCCTCCCGGCCCTGTTCCCCACCCGCGTCCGCTACGGCTCCCTCTCCATCGGCTTCAACATCTCGGTCTCCCTCTTCGGCGGCACGACCCCCCTGGTGGTCACGGCCCTGATCAGCACGACGGGCAACATGATGATGCCGGCGTACTACATGATGGCCGCGGCGGTGATCGGCGGAATCGCGGTCTGGTTCATGAACGAATCAGCAGGCCGCCCCCTCCCGGGCTCGGCCCCGTCGGTGGAGCGCTGAGCTCCCGTCCGCGGAACCCGTGATCCGTCCGCTCGTTAGGGAGCCTAGTTAGAATTCTTAACCGACCGCATGGACCAGGCCAGCGAAAGGCACAGGGGAATGAGCGAGTCGCAGCTCTGGGACGCCGTTGACACCTACTTCACCACCCGGCTCTCGCCCGATGACGAGGTGCTGGAGGCGGCCTTGCGCGACGGCGAGGCGGCCGGGCTTCCGTCGATCGCCGTCACCGCGCCCCAGGGCAAGCTGCTGCAGCTCCTCGCCCAGATCCAGGGCGCCCGCACCATCCTGGAGATCGGCACCCTCGGCGGCTACAGCACCATCTGGCTGGCCCGCGCCCTGCCCGAGGACGGCCGGCTGGTCTCCCTGGAGTACAGCGCCAAGCACGCCGAGGTCGCCGTCCGCAACATCGCGCGCGCCGGCCTCGACCGGCTCGTCGACGTACGCGTCGGCCCCGCCCTGGAGTCGCTGCCCAAGCTCGCCGACGAGAACCCGGCCCCCTTCGACCTCGTCTTCATCGACGCGGACAAGGTCAACAACGCGCACTACGTGGAGTGGGCGCTGAAGCTCACCCGCGCCGGCAGCCTGATCGTCCTGGACAACGTCGTACGGCAGGGCCGGGTCGCCGACGCGGACAGCACCTCCCCGGACGTCGTGGGCACCCGCGCCGCCATCGACCTCATCGGCGAACACCCCAGGTTGACCGGTACGGCCGTCCAGACGGTCGGCGGCAAGGGGTACGACGGGTTCGCGCTGGCGCGGGTGCTGTAGGCGGCGCGGCCGCCCCACGGGCCTCGGCTAGAACTCGTGGAAGAACCCCACGTTGACGCTGCGCGGGGCGGTGCGGTCGCGGATGACGATCTCGCCGTTGCCGCCCCGGGGCAACGCCACCGTCCCGCCGTAGGCGAGCGGCTGCGCGTACTCCCCGACGACCAGCCGGACCTCGGAGGACGGGTCGGGCTGCGAACCGCGCAGCCAGGTCACCTGCCACGTGCCCTCCGGGCCGCACAGGAACTCCAGATGGACCCGGGAGACGAACAGCCAGTCATCCGGCGTCACCAGTCGGCACGCGGACTTGTCCCGGCCCACCCGCAGCACGGCACCGGGCTCGCTCGGCGCGTCGGCCATCAGCATGCCCGCCGTGGCCCCCTCTTCCCCGGAGACGGTGGCCATGGTCAGTTCGAGCACGTGCGCTCCTCGTGAAGTGTCCTTACACAGCGGGCGCATGATAAATCGCCCGGCCAGGTCGCGTCCGGCACAATGGAGTCATGACCGAGCGAAAGCCACCGGGCGTCCCGTTCGAGTCCTGGGTCGACAAACAGATCCGCGACGCGGAAAGACGCGGAGAGTTCGCCCAACTGCCCGGAGCGGGTAAGCCGTTGCCCGCCGGAACAGACACCACGTACGACGAACTGTGGTGGATCAGGCAGAAGATGGCCCGTGAGGGCCTCTCGGTCCTGCCACCGACCCTCGCCCTGCGCAAGGAGGCCGAGGACGCCCTCGCCGCGGCGTACGCGGCGCCCTCGGAACGCATCGCCCGCAAGATCGTCACGGACGTCAACGTCAAGATCCGGGACATGATGTTCAAGCCGCCGCCCGGGCCTCCACTCGGGATGAAGCCGTACGACGTCGAAGAGGTCGTACGCGAGTGGCACAGGCGCCGGACGGCGGCAAAAGAGTCGGCGGGAGAGTCAGCCGTGTAGCAGGCGCTCGGCGAGCTCACGGTAGTCGCGCAGGGCGAGCCGGAGCTGTTCGGTGTCGGGGTGCGTGCCCTTGTTCCTGGCCTCGTCACCGTCCTGCCAGGACGACCGCAGGGTGCGCCGCCGCCGGGTCACGGCCTCCGCGAACCGGCCGGCGATCTCCTCGACCACCTGGTCGGCCTCCCGCACGGCGTTCCGCGGCTCGTCGACGAACCCAGAGACCGCCTGCCGCAGCCGCAGCTCCAGCTTGTCGCACTCGTCATGGGGGAGCAGACGGGCCGTGGAGCCGGTGCCCGAGGTACTCGAACCCGTGCCGGAGGTGATCGAACCCGGGCCGGAGGCGGCGGTGCCTGGCTCGGTGAGCTCGGTGGTGTCCGTGACACCCGTGGTGCCGGAGGTACGGGAGGCACCGGTGTCCTCGGAGCGGGCCTCGTCCGGGGTCGGGAACGGAGGGACCGTCCGGCCGTGGCCGCTGTCGCCACCCGCCACGTTCTCCGGGTTCCGTTCGATGGTCTCGCGCTCGGTCTCGTCCGGCGTCGGTGCCGCCGTCCGCCGCGTGGTCCCGTCGGCGTCGGCACTCTTCCTCGCGCCCGTACCCGGGCCGGTCGTTGCGTCGGTCATGTCGCTCAACTGCCCTTCACGTGACGTCGGTTGAGGGCGAACGGGAGGTGGCCGTTCGATCGGGTGGCCGCCGGGGCCGTGGACTTCTCGTCGGCGTGGTGGATCGGCGAGGTCAGGTCCTCGAAGAGGGCTCGGGCCTCGACCATGGCCTCCCGCAGCTCCTCCGTGTCCGCCCGCTCGCCGTCCCGGCCGCCCGCGCCGCCGCTGACGACGCTGTGGACGCGCCGGTAGCCGTGGACGTGGTGACCGTGGTGGACGGAGATCGCCTCGAGCTGCTCCTCGTACTTGCCGTCCGGGAAGCCGCGCACGGCGGCCAGCTCGGACAGCAGTCGGTCGGCCTCGGCGACCGCCTCCCGCGGCGAGTCGACGAACCGCTCCTGCGCGGCCGCCCAGCGAGCCTCGAACTGCTCGCGCTGAGCCGGCTCCAGCGCCCGCTCGCGCAGCGAACCGTGCCGCTCCACGCGCTCGGTGAGCTCACGCTCGGCGGCCTGGGTGTCCCCGTCGTGCCGGGCCAGCGTCCGGTCGTACTCGGGCCCGAAGCGCCGCTTCAGGTTCCGGCCGCCGTGCGGGCCCCGGGCGCGCGAGGTCAGGACGGCCGCGACAACGACCACGGCCGCCACGATCACAATCAGAGCAATGATCAAGCCTGTGGACATGGGTGCCTTCCAGTGTGTCGGCCCCTCGGGCCGGTTCTTTGACCGGGTTGCCCGCGAACCCCCGCTCAAACTGCGCCCGAAATCCACCGGACCGGCGTGTCGAAAGAGCCGGGGCCCGATCGACGGCAGGGTGAGGGCGCCACCAGGGCGCCGGATTCCGAGGAGGTCATGATCATGGGTGAGGTCATCGCGCGGCTGGCCATGTCGCTGGACGGGTACATCGCGGGCCCCGAGTCGGGGCGGGAGCACCCCTTGGGGATCGGCGGGGAGCGGATGCACTCGTGGGTGTTCGGGCTGCGCAGCTTCCGCAGGATGCAGGGGATGGAGGGCGGGGCGACGGGCCCGGACGACGACCTGATCGCCGAGCACGTCCAGCGGCCGGGCGCGGTCGTGATGGGTCACGGCATGTTCATCACGGGCGAGATCCCGTGGGGCGAGGAGCCGCCCTTCCACGCGCCGGTGTACGTCGTCACCCACCACCCCCGCGAGCCCCTCGTCCGCAAGGGCACGACCTTCCACTTCGTCACCGAGGGACCCGGGCGCGCGCTGGAGCTGGCCCGCGTGGCGGCCGGCGACAAGGACGTCTCCCTGGCGGGCGGCGCCGACCTGGTCCAGCAGTTCATCCGCGCTGGGTGGCTGGACGAGCTGCTGCTGCACGTCGTGCCGGTGCTCGCCTGTGGCGGCCGCCGGCTGTTCGACAACCTCGGCGACCAGCACATCGAGTGGCGCAAGACCCAGGTCCTCGACTCCCCCGAGGTCACGCATATCCGGTTGCGCAAGGTGCCCGCGTCCGGCTGAGAATGCGGTCCATGACCTGGACCGTAGCCCCGGAGCCCGTCGACTCGGCCGTGGCCGCCGCCCTGTGGCGGGCGTACTACACGGAGGTCAGCGACCGCTGGTACCTCCTGCACGAAGGGCACCGGACGGACCCCGCCGAGCTGGAGCGGGAGATCGCCGCCAACCCCGGTTCCGAACTCGCCCCGCCCACCGGCCTGTTGCTCGTCGCCCGGTACGACGGCGTCCCGGCCGGCTCGGCCGGCGTACGGCTGCTGGACGAGACGACCGCCGAGCTGACCCGGGTGTTCGTGGCCGCGGAGCTGCGCGGCAAGGGCGGCGCCCCGCTTCTCGTCGGTGCCGCCGAGGAGGCCGCCCGCACCCTGGGCGCCCGGCGGTTGGTCCTCGACACCCGCGGCGACCTCGTGGAGGCGCGTGCCCTGTACGCGCGGCTCGGATACCGCGAGACGCAGGCGCACAACGACGACCCGTACGCCGAGCACTGGTTCCGCAAGGAGCTGGTCAACTGAGCTCGGTCGTCCGGCCCTTCTGGGGCTGTTCGCGTTCCGAGCCGCACATCTCGTCGTTCAACTCCTTCACCAGTTGGACGAGGTCGGTCGGGCGGTCCGGGCCCCACCAGTCGCCCAGGAGTTCGGCGAGGGAGTCCTCGCGGGCCCGGGAGAGCCGGTCCGCGACCTCGCGGCCGGTGTCGGTGAGGACGAGGTCGAGGCCCTCCCGGACGGCCAGGCGCCGCTCCTCGACCTGACGGGCGGCGTCGAGGATGACCTCCAGCGGCACAGGGCTGCGTTCGGCGAGCACGCCCGGCTCGACCCAGCCGTAGCGCTTCATCCGCAGCAGCAGCCAGCTCGCGCCCGGCAGCAGGTCGTAGCCCGCCTTCTCGGTGATGGTGCGGTAGATCTCGCGCCGGCCCTCCCGGGTGCCGAGCACGGACAGCGCGCGGCACACCTCGTCGTAGGAGGACCGTTCGACCGGGTTGCTGGCCAGGGTCTCCGTGACGTCGGGCGCGGTGACCGAGCCGCGCAGCTTGTCCTCCTTGAGGAACCAGGCGAGCACGAAGCCGAGCAGCGCGACGGGGGCCGCGTACAGGAAGACGTCGGTGATGGAGGAGGCGTACGCGTGCACGGCGGGGGCGCGCAGGGCGGGTGGGAGCGAACCGATGCCGCGCGGATCGGACTTGAGCGCGTCCGCCGAGACCCCGCCGGGCAGCCGGGCGCCCCGGAAGGCGTCCGCTAGCTTGTCGGAGAGACGGCCGGCGAAGACCGTACCGAAGATCGCCACGCCGAAGGACGCGCCGATCGAGCGGAAGAAGGTCGCGCCGGAGGTGGCGACGCCGAGGTCCTCGTAGGAGACCGCGTTCTGCACGATGAGCACCAGCACCTGCATGACCAGGCCGAGTCCGAGGCCGAAGACGAAGAAGTACGTGCTCATCACGGCGGTGGAGCTGTTCTCGTCGAGCCGGTGGAGCAGGAGCAGGCCGATCGTGGTGACGGCGGTACCGGTGATCGGGAAGACCTTCCAGCGGCCCGTGCGGCTGACGATCTGTCCGGAGACGGTGGACGACAGCAGCAGGCCGAACACCATCGGCAGCATGTGCACACCGGAGAGGGTGGGCGTGACGCCCTGCACGACCTGCAGGAAGGTCGGCAGGTAGGTCATCGCGCCGAACATGGCGAAGCCGACGATGAAGCTGATGACGGCGGAGAGCGTGAAGGTGCGGACGCGGAACAGCTTCAGCGGCAGGACGGGTTCGGCGGCGGCCCGCTCGACCTGCACGAACACGACGGCGAGGAGGACGCCGAGCAGGGCGAGCCCGACGATCTGCGGTGAGCCCCAGTCCCAGGTGGTGCCGCCGAGCGAGGCCACCAGCACCAGACAGGTGGCGACGGAGGCGATGAGGAAGGTGCCGAGGTAGTCGATGACGTGCCGGGTGTCCTTGCGCGGGATGCGCAGCACGGCCGCGATCACGGTGAGCGCGACGACGCCGACGGGGAGGTTGACGTAGAACACCCAGCGCCAGCTCAGATGCTCGGTGAACAGTCCTCCCAGCAGCGGCCCGAGCACACTGGTCGCCCCGAACACGGCCCCGAACAGCCCCTGGTAGCGTCCGCGTTCCCGTGGTGGTACGACGTCCCCGACGATCGCCATCGACAGCACCATCAACCCGCCGCCGCCGAGCCCCTGGACGGCACGGAAGGCGATCAGCTGGGGCATGTTCTGCGCCATGCCGCACAGCGCGGAGCCCACCAGGAAGATCACGATCGCGGTCTGGAACAGCCGTTTGCGCCCGTACTGGTCGCCGAGCTTGCCCCACAGGGGGGTCGCGGCGGTGGAGGCCAGCAGGTACGCGGTGACGACCCAGGACAGGTGCTCGAGCCCGCCGAGATCGCTGACGATCGTCGGCAGCGCGGTCGACACGATGGTCTGGTCGAGCGCGGCGAGCAGCATGCCGAGCAGTAGTGCGCCGATCGAGACGAGGACGTTCCCGGGCACGTGCGGGTCCCGTGCCTGCCGTACGTGCCCGGCCACAGCGGGCGCATCCCCTGCCATGAAGGCCTCCCTGGGTTCAAGTCGTTCCGCGGCGTGTTCCGCCGTGATTTCCCATCGTGGTGGGAGTGACCGGATATGGCCTGTCGAGTCCTGCGGAAGGAGGGATTCCGGGGGCTTGTGGGAGATGGGATGGAGAAGATCTGCATAATCCTTGGAGCTCGCGAGGCGAGCGTGTGTCCGAGTGGAGGGAGGGACGAACGCGTGACAGACCCGGAGGGTCGGCGGTGCCCGGAGTGCGGAGCACCGAGAGACGCCGACAACACGCCGTCCTGCGCCTGCACCCGGCGCGCGTCCGAGGCCCTGCGCGAGACCCGCACGGCGGAGGCGGCAGCGGCGGAGGACTTCGACCCGCTGCGCATACGGCCGTACGTGGAGCTGGAGGGCACAGACGCCGGCACGACGATGCCGTTACGGACGTTCCGCCCCGAGGAACGGGGCCCGGCCGCGACGCCGGCTCCCTCGGAGGGCGGGCCCAGCACCCAGGATGTGCGGCTGTTCGAGTCGGAGCACACGGAACACGAACCGGGGGACGACACCGGACGGCCGCGCGGCCGTCGCCGTACCGTGCTGCTGGGCGCGGCCGGGGCGGTCGTCGCCGTGGTGGCCGCGGCGGGGCTGGCGAGCGGGCTGTTCTCCTACGAGCCGCCTTCCCGGGACGACGCGCTGCCGCACGACGTCCGGGCGAGCGTGCCGGACACGTCGCCGAGCACGGCGTCGGTGCCGCCGTCGGGCCGCGCGGTCCCGGTGCGGCCGTCCGCCGCTCCAACCCCGTCCGTCACTTCCTCGGCCTCCGCCTCACCGACCCCGTCCACGGCACCGAGTCCCTCGCCGACCCCCTCCCGCTCGCCGAAGCCGGCGACGACTCCGCCCACGGTCACGGCCACCGGCACCGTCGGCGCGCCGAACGCCCAGCCCAACACCCAGCCCCCGGTCCTCCGCCGCGGCTCCGAGGGCCCCGAGGTCACCGAACTGGAACTGCGCCTCACCCAACTGGGCCTCTACACCCGCACACCCACGGGCCACTACAACGAGGCCGTGGAGGACGCGGTGAGGCGCTACCAACAGGCCCGAGGCCTCAAGGTCCCGGAGTACGGCGTGTACGACCTCGTGACCCGAGCCCACCTGGAGTCGGAGACGACCGAGCCGTGACGGTTGGGCAGGTCCAGCGACGGCGGTTCGCCGAGCTGGGGCGCCGGACTAGCCGACGTACAGCCGGATTCCGCCGTCCGTGGTCGCCTCCGCTCGTACCTGGGTGAGGTCGCGCACCACGACGTCCGGGTCGTGGAAGTCGGCGCGGGGGCCGACGCCCACCACGCGCATGCCGGCGGCGCGTCCGGCCGCGATGCCCGCGGCGGAGTCCTCGAACACCACGCACTGCGCGGGGTCGACTCCCAGTTCGGCGGCGCCCTTCAGGAAGCCCTCGGGGTCGGGCTTGCTGGCGCCGACGCACTCCGCCGTGATGCGGATCTCGGGCAGCTCCAGGCCCGCCGCGCCCATCCGCGCCGTGGCCAGGGCCACGTCCGCCGACGTCACCAGCGCGTGCGGCAGGCCCCGCAGCGACGCCAGGAACCGGCCCGCTCCGGGGATCGGGACGACCCCGTCGACGTCCGCGGTCTCCTCCGCGAGCATGCGGGCGTTGTCCGCATGGTTCTGCTCCACAGGGCGGTCGGGGAGCAGCAGCGCCATGGTCGCGTGTCCCTGACGTCCGTGGGCCACCTTCATCACCTCGTCGCCGTCCAGCCCGTGCCGCTCGGCCCAGCGCCGCCAGATGCGCTCGACGACGGCGTCGGAGTTCACGAGGGTGCCGTCCATGTCCAGCAGCAGGGCGCGGGCGGTCAGGACGGTGGGCACGGTGGTGACCGTCATCGGCAGCTCCAAGGCGTGGCGGGAGGGCACGTCGAGCAAAACCCGGGAGTCGGGCAACCCCCGGAAGGGACAAAGCGCCCCGCCCGCCGGTCAGGGAAAACGGGCGGGGACCACTTTGTTTCTCCACGGTACAAAATCGTACCGGCATCCGCCAGCACCGGGCGGAGAGTTCACCGGCCGTTCAGCTCGGCACAGGGCCGACCCGCGCCGCTCAGCCCGCGACCGCCTCCCACAGCCCCCACAC
>NZ_WVUG01000247.1 GCF_017614965.1 Streptomyces griseorubiginosus
GATACGTCGTGGGGAGCGTACGGGCCCGCCGGGGCGGGGCCACGTTCTCGGTGGTGGGGATCGAGGGGGGATCCGATGACTGAAGCG
Organism: Streptomyces griseorubiginosus; assembly: GCF_017614965.1. Lineage (GTDB taxonomy): Bacteria > Actinomycetota > Actinomycetes > Streptomycetales > Streptomycetaceae > Streptomyces > Streptomyces griseorubiginosus_B. Next base: position 88 of record NZ_WVUG01000247.1, read on the forward strand.
CCGGTGCCGATCCTGATGTACCACTCGGTGGCGACCGCGCCGAACGACGCCACGCGTGCCCTGTCGGTCGCGCCCGAGGCGTTCTCCGAGCAGATGGCGATGATCGGCGACCTCGGGTTCACCCCCGTCGACACCGCCGGTCTGGCGGCCGGTTGGCGCACGGGGGGCCCGCTGCCGCCGCGTCCCGTCCTGATCACCTTCGACGACGGCTACGAGGGCGTGCACCGGCACGCCCTGCCCGTGCTCGCCAAGCACGGCTTCGCCTCGACCCTGTTCGTCTCCACGGGCTGGATCAAGGGCGCGTACGACACCGGGGGCGGCCTCGACACCATGCTCGACTGGGACCAGGTGCGCGAACTGGCCGCGGCGGGCGTCGAGATCGGCGGCCACAGCCACACCCACCCGCAGCTCGACCAGCTCGACGACGACAGGCTGCGGTACGAGCTGAGCCGGTGCCGGCAGATCGTCGCCGACGAACTGGGCGCCGCCCCGGCCTCCTTCGCCTACCCGTACGGCTACTCCAGCCGCCGGGTGCGCGAGGCCGTCCGGGAGAGCGGGTACGCCCAGGCGCTCGCCGTCGGCAACGCCCTCGCGCGCCGCCGCCAGGGCCCGTACGCGCTGCGGCGGGTCACCGTGCGCCGCAGCACCGGGATCGAGGAGTTCGGACGCCTTCTCGAAGGCCGTTCGATCGCCCGCACCTTCGCCGGGGACCGCGCCCTCACCAAGGGGTACGCCCTGGTCCGCAGAGCACGTCAGGTCCGCCGGAAGGCCATCCGTTCCCGTGTCTGACACGACGACCACGACAACCGAGGCCCAGCCCCCGACCGAGGCGCCCGAGCAGCAGGGGCGCCGTCTTCGGCTGCCCGGGCTCGGCCGGTCCCGGAGCGGCAGCCCGCTGTTCCGCAACGCCTACGCCCTGATGCTCAACACCGGTATCTCCGCGGTGCTGGGCCTCGGGTACTGGCTGGTCGCCGCCCGCTACTACTCCGACACGGCGGTGGGCCAGGGCTCGGCCGCGATCGCCGCGATGAAGCTGCTGGCGGGCCTGACCGCGGTCACCCTGACCGGCGCCCTGGCCCGCTTCATCCCGGTCGCCGGACGCAGCACCGGGCGCTTCATCTTCCGTACGTACGCGGCGAGTTGCGTCGTGGTGTCATTCGCGGCGGGCGTGTTCCTGCTGACCTTGGACACCTGGGGGCCGTCGTACGCCTTCCTGCACGGGGCGGTCAAGGGCCTCGGCTTCATCATGGCGGTCGCCGCCTGGAACCTGCTCACGCTGCAGGACGGGGTGCTGACGGGGCTGCGCAGCGCGCCCTGGGTGCCCGTCGGCAACACCGTCTTCTCCGCGGTGAAGCTGGCGCTGCTGATCGGGCTCGCCGCCTCGATGCCGACGACCGGTGTCTTCCTCTCCTGGGTCCTGGCCATCGCCACCTCCGTGGTGCCGCTCGGCATCCTGGTCTTCCGCAGATTGGTGCCCCGGCACGTCCAGGCGACCGAGGACCACGCGAAGCCGCCCACGGTCAAGGAGATCGGCAGGTTCCTCGCCGGCGACTACACGGGCTCGCTGTTCTCGCTCGCCGTGGTCTACCTCGTGCCGGTCATCATCGCCTCGCAGGTCAGCTCCGAGGACAACGCGTACTTCTACATCACCACCACGATCGGCGGCACGATCAACCTGCTCGCCATCAACATGGGTGCCTCGCTGACCGTCGAGGGCTCGCACGACCCGGGGCGGCTCGCCGCCAACACCCGGGCCGCGCTCCGGCGGATGGCCCGGATCATGCTGCCGATCTGCGGGCTGCTGTTCCTCGGGGCGCCGTACATCCTCGGCGTCTTCGGCTCGGGCTACGCGGACGCGGCGACCCCGCTGCTGCGCTGGTTCGCGGTCGGCGCGCTGCTCCGGGTGGTGATGGAGACGTACTTCGCGGTGCTGCGCGCCCAGAGCCGCACCGCCGGACTGGCCTGGCTGCAGGGCCTGTTGTGCGTGCTGGTGCTCGGACTGACCGTGCTGCTGCTGCCCCGGATGGGGCTGACCGGCGCCGGTGTCGCCGAGATCTCCTCGCTCGCCGTGATCGTCGCCATCGCCGCGCCCAAGCTGTACACCACCGTGCGGGCCGCCCCCGCCGAACTGCCCGCGGACGCGGCGCCCGACGGGGACCTCGCCGACCTGGGTGCGCGTGAGGCACCCGCGAACGAGAAGCCGCGCCGGCGCGGACCGGCCTGGGCGCTGGACACCGACACCCTCGCGCTCGGCATCCACGTCGACTTCGACCACCAGGAACGGCGCCCGGACGTGCGCCCGGGACCGGGCACCCCGCCCACCGGCACGCCCGCCGTACGCCCGGACCACCGGCCGACCTGGGCGAAGCAGCCGCAGGTCGGGCTGCCGGTCGAGGAGCGAGAGCCCGGTTCGGAGGCCTCGCTGGGGCCGGCCGAGCTGGAGGTCGACGCGCCCTTCGAGGCCGCCGAAGAGGCAGTGGCCGAAGAGGCCGTACGGGAGCCGTCGCCCGCGCGGGCGGAGACGCCCGTACGGGAAGAGGTGCGCGCGCCCGAGCCGCCCGCCGTGTCCTGGCGTCAGCGGCTGCAGCCGACCCGGCTCGGGCTGCTCCTGGGCTGTCTGCTGGTCGCCGCGCTGCTGCTGTACTGGGTGCCCGCGCTGCGGCTCGGCGAGAGCGACCTGGACCGCATGGGCGGGCTCGGGCTGATCTCGGTGCTGCCGCTGCCGACGCTGGTCGGGGCCGCGCTGCTGATCGCGGTGTTCGGCTCGCTGCTGTGGCTGGGCCGCGAGCACAAGGCACTGCTGCTCATCACCCTGCTGGCGACCGTGGTGTCACTGCACGCGCTGCCCGCGGTGATCGAGACCGAACCGCGGTTCCCGACGGCCTGGCAGCACCTGGGCTTCCTCGACCACATCGACCGGACCGGCTCGGCCGTGCCCGACCTGGACGCGCGCTGGAGCTGGCCGGGCTTCTTCGCGGTGGTCGCGTTCGTGACCAGGGCCTGCGGGGTCACCGACCTCACCGAACTGATCCGCTGGTGGCCGCTGACCATCCAACTCCTGTATCTGGCGCCGATGTTCCTCCTCGTCCGCTCGATGCGGGCGAGCTGGCGGGCCAAGTGGACCGGCATCTGGATCTTCGTCCTCAGCGGCTGGGTCGGCCAGGACTACTTCTCCCCGCAGGGCTTCACCTACCTGCTCTACCTGGCGTTCGTGGCGATCCTGCTGGTCTGGTTCCGCGAACCGCGCGTGATCTGGACCAAACGGCGTCCGGGCGAGGCGGAGGTCGAACCGGCGGACCGGCGTCAGAAGGCCGTCCTGCTGGCCGTGTTGATCGGCCTGTTCATGGCGAGCGTCCCGGCCCACCAGCTCACCCCGTTCGTGATGCTGGGTGTGCTCGCGGCGCTCGTCCTGGTCGGCCGCTCCGAACTGCGCGGCCTGCCCATCCTGTTCGCCGTGGTGGTCGCGGTGTGGATCGGCTTCATGGCCGAGCCGTACTGGTCCGGCCACTTCGACGAGCTGTTCGGCGGGGTCGGCGGCGTCGGCAGCAATGTCTCCACCTCCGTCTCCGGCCGTATCCAGGGCGGCAGTTCGACGCACAAGCTCGTCCTGTACGCACGCGTGCTGCTGGCCGGCGGTGTGATGCTGTTCGCCTGCTGGGGCTGGTGGCGCCGGCGCGACCACAAGTACCGCGAGCGGTCGCTGCTGGTCCTCACCTTCGTCCCGTTCCTCGGCTTCGGCATGCAGTCCTACGGCGGCGAGATGGCGCTGCGCGTGTTCATGTTCGCCCTGCCCGGCGCGGCCCTGCTGGCCGGTCTCGCCCTGTTCCCGCGCACCGGCGTCACCGCCGAGGAGCGGGACAAGGACCGGGTGAGCCTGGCCCCGCTGGCCGCGCTGATGGCCGGACTGCTGCTCATGGGCGGCTTCCTGGTGGCCCGCTGGGGCAACGAGCCCTTCGAGCGGGTCCGGCCCGGCGAGGTCGCCGCCATGGACTACGTCTACGCCCACGACAAGCCGACGGTCCGCCTGCTGTGGCTCAGCAACGACACCGTCAACGACGTGACCCCGGCGATGCCGTGGGGCGCGAAGGACATGGAGCGGGTCGACTACGTGCCGACGCTCGCGCCGGCCGACCCGGTCCTGGTCTCCAGTCTGGTCAAGGCGCTCAAGGACGCGGGGCCGAACTCGTACCTGATGATCAACGCGGGTCAGGTGACCTACCTCCAGATGGACGTGGGCTACTCGGCCACCTGGGAACCCCGGCTGATCCAGAACCTGGACCGGCGGCCCGAGTTGAAGAAGGTGTACGACAACGCGGACGCGACGGTCTACGCCCTGAGGAAGCAGCCCGAGGGCACGGTGCCCCAGCCCGACCCGGGTCCGATCGGTCCGCAGATCACCTGGACGCCGTGGTCGGTGGTCGGCGCCCTCGCCGCCCTCGCGCTGATCGTGATGCTGACGGCACGTGAGGTCATCCGGGTCGCGATGCGGCCCGGCGTGCGCCAACTGCGCCTGCTGCAGAGCAGCTTCTGGTTCTCGCTGCCGCTGCTGGCGGTGCTGCTGGCCTCGCTGGTGCAACGGTTCCTGAGCCTGAAGTGAGATCCGCGTACGAGGTGAAGCGGCCTGCGGCCCTACGGCTGAGGTCGCATCACCTCGAACGCGCCGGCCTGCGCCTCGACCGGGTCGACGAGCGCTGTGCGTGGCGCAGGCGGCCCGGCGTGGAGTCGCGGCGACGAGGTGAAGCAGCCCAGAGCCCTACCGCTTGAGCCACTTCACCTCGTACGCCTGCATCTCGAACCGCTTGCCGTCGATCCGCGCGCTGATCGACCGGTCGAGGGTGTTGACCACCAGGACGGTCCGGTCGCTCGCCAGCACCCGGACGTTGGGCACGTCGTCCGCCGCGACCGACACGGTCTCGTACCGCGTGCCGGGCCGGAACGCCTGGTCGAACCGGGAGACCAGGTCGAACATGGGCAGCTTCCGTCCGCCGCCCGAGCCGTCGGTCGGCGTCCACAGACAGCCCGCGCAGGTGTCGCCCTTCTCGTCCTCCGGGTTCCAGTAGAAGCCGGAGGAGGCACCGCCCCTGACCATCGCGATCATCCCGGCGGCCTGGACGGCGACCCGGCGGGTCTCGGACCAGCCCTTGCGGTCGTCGTTGCCGTCGGCGGGTTCGACGTAGTACTCGGCCCACCACAACGGCAGGTCGTGCGTCTGCTGCCGGACCCACCGGCCCACGGCGGTGAGCTTGTCGGTGGCCCCGAACTCGTCCGGCTTCATCTCGTCGTCGTTGGTGTAGCTGGAGCCGTCGACGACGACGAAGTCGGCGCCCGCCTTGTGCTCGTTCCAGTAGTCGAAGGCGTCCAGGACCCGCTGGTCCATGGCGCCCCAGGGTCCCTTGAAGGTCGCGGAGGCCTCGTCGGCGCGCGGATCGACGCTGTCCATCACCAGATACGGCCCGCCGACCATGATGTCCTTGTCGACCTTCTTGAGCGCCCGGTAGACGAGGTTGTAGAGCCGGGTGTACCCCTCGTAGTCCCAGCGGCCCTTGGCGTTGTTCCAGAAGCCCTTGAACTCGTTCCAGACGACGAAGTGCCGTACGTCCGGATAGCGCTGGGCGACGGTCGCGGCGAGCGCGGCGAAGTCGGCGTAGTGCCGCGGCTGCGGGGCGGTCTCCAGCGCGGACTGGCTCCAGTCGGTGTTGTCGACGCCGGCCTTGCCGCCCTTCATCCAGTCCGGGGCGCAGCACAGGGTGACGACCGGGGTGCCGCCCGACTTTCGGATGAAGTCGATCCGGCGGTCCATCGCGCCGAAGTCGTAACGGCCCTTCACCGGCTCGGGGTTGTCCGCGCCCCAGCCCATGAGCGCCTGGTCCTGCGGCATGCCCCCGGCGTCCTGGATCAGCCTCTCGACCCGGTCGGTCGCGGTGGAGCTGCCCTCGTCGGCGCTGTACTGGGTGTGGGTGAAGCCCCAGCCGACCTCGGGCTTGTCCTGGTCCGGCGGGGTCACCGGGGTGCCGTGCACCGTGGCGCCGTTCTTGGAGGTGCCCTTGGTTCCGCCGCTGTCCGGAAGCGTGTTGAGGAGGGTCACGACCAGCGCGAGCGCGGCGACGCCCACACCGAGCAGTGCGGTGAGCCGCCACCGCCGAGCCCCCGAAGTCCACCCATGACGTCCCATCGAGGCCAACAGTAACCGTGTGGACGCCAGATAGGGCAGATGTAGTGAATGCACAGCTTCGCTACATTTTCGCATGGGGGAAATCCCGTGCGCGGAGTGCGTCGGTGCCGGATCATGGACGCCATGTCTGCGAACCCACACGACGCGTTGCCGATCCGGCTCAACGTCGACGACAGCGACTCGCCGTCCGACGTCGTCGACGCGCTGTTCCTCGGCCGCTTCGCGACGGGCGAGCAGCCGTACTCGCACGCGGCGAACATCGACCGGGTGCGCTCCGGGGCGACTCTGCTGCCGCCCGGCGCGCGGGTGCTGCGCGTGGCCCGCGACGACGACCGCAGCGCGACCCTGGCCGAGGGCGAGGGCTGGACGGTGCTGATCTCCCGCTGGAACCGGGGCGCGGACGTCACGGTCACGGCGACCAGCGCGGAGCTCGCGAAGAAGGTCCTCGACCAGGCCACGGACGGCGCGGCGGACGAGCCCGAACCCCAGCCGGAGAACGTGACGATGGGCTTCTGGTACGTCTCCCCGAGGCGCGGCCCGCACCGCACCACCCGGCAGATCTCCGCGGGCACCTGGGACGAGGTGCGGGAGAACTACACGGCGCCGGTGGCGGAGGCGATGGACCGCCTGATGAAGACGACGCCGGAGGACATCGCGGGCCGGCTGCTGCTGCTCCACGGCCCGCCGGGCACGGGCAAGACCTCGGCGCTGCGCACCCTCGCCCGCTCCTGGCGGGACTGGTGCCAGGTCGACTGCGTCCTGGACCCCGAGCGGCTGTTCAGCGACGTCGGCTATCTGATGGACATCGCGATCGGCGAGGACGACTCGACGGGCAAGGGCCGCTGGCGGCTGCTCCTGCTGGAGGACTGCGACGAACTGATCCGCGGCGAGGCCAAGCACACGGCGGGCCAGGCGCTGTCCCGGCTGCTGAACCTCACCGACGGACTGCTGGGGCAGGGCCGTAACGTCCTGGTGGGCGTCACGACCAACGAGGACCTGGAGCGCCTGCACCCCGCCGTGGTGCGCCCGGGCCGCTGTCTGGCCCGCATCGAGGTGGGCAGGCTGACGCACCGCGAGGCGGTCGGCTGGCTGGGCACCGAGGAGGGCGTCGGCCGCGAGGGCGCGACCCTGGCCGAGCTGTACGCGCTACGCCGGGGCACCTCACCGACCTCGGTGCCGGATCCCCGGGACGGGGCGGACGCGGGGCTGTACCTGTAGTGCTTTCATGGACGGTATGACCCTGTTCGTCGGGACGTCGGGGTGGCAGTACAAGGACTGGCGGGGTGTGCTCTACCCCGCCGGGTGCCCCACGCGGCTGTGGCTCGAGGAGTACACGGCGCACTTCGCGACGGTGGAGATCAACAACGCGTTCTACCGTCTGCCGGCGCGGGAGACCTTCGAGGCGTGGCGGGAGCGGGTGCCGGGCGACTTCGTGGTCGCGGTGAAGGCGAGCCGGTACCTCACCCACATCAAGCGGCTGCGGGAGCCCGAGGAGCCGGTCGACCGCCTGATGACCCACGCGGCGGGTCTCGGGGACCGGCTGGGCCCGGTCCTTCTCCAGCTCCCGCCCACCCTGAAGGTCGACCCGGGCCTGCTGGACACCTGCCTCGGCTGCTTCCCGCCCGGCACCCGGGTCGCGGTCGAGCCGCGGCACGAGTCCTGGTGGACGCCGGAGGTGCGCAAGGTCCTTGCGACCCGGGGTGCGGCCCTGTGCTGGGCGGACGTCCTCTCCCGCCCGGTCACCCCGCTGTGGCGCACCACGGACTGGGGCTACGTCCGCTTCCACCAGGGCCGCGCGCAACCGTGGCCGCACTACGGCCGCCGGGCCCTGGAGACATGGGTGGCCCGGATCATGAGCACCTGGCGCGCGGACGAGGACGTCCACGCCTACTTCAACAACGACCCGACGGGGGCGGCGGTACACGACGCGACGAGGTTCGCGAAGGCGGCCCGAGCAGCGGGCTTCCCGGTCACCCGCACCCCATCGCTGTCGCCCGCCTGATGGGCCGCCGCTGTCCGAACTCCGCTCAGCCCGCGCCGTACCCCGCCCGCAACGCGTCCCGCACCGCGGCCAGCGCATCGGCCTCCGCCAGCCCCAACCGCCGCGCCCGGTCCACGTACGCCTGGGCCGCCGCCGCGAGCTCCCGCTCCGCCGCCGAGCCCGCCGCCGCCACGTACGTCCCGTGCCGGCCCCGCGTCTCGATCACCCCGTCGCTCTCCAGCGCCCGGTACGCCTTGGCCACCGTGTTCGCCGCCAGCCCCAGCGACTCGGCGAGCCCCCGCACGGTCGGCAGCCGGTACCCCACCGGCAGCGCCCCCGTCCGCGCCTGCTCGGAAATCTGCGCCCGCACCTGCTCGTACGGCGCGGCACTGTCGTCGATGTGGATCTTCAAGGTCACGGCCCGATTGTCCCGTACCGGCCCGAAAATGGGAGGCACCCGGGCCCGACTCCCCCGTAGCGTGCGCCTTCATGACAGTAACCGTGCGCGACCTGCGTCCCGACGACCGGAAAGACCTCGAGGACTTCGCCCTCATCCGCCATCTCGGCCTTCCCTACGTCATGTGGACCGCCGACGCCATCCGTCACCGCCTCCTGCACACCCACCCGGACGCGAAGGCCCGGGCGCTGGTGGCGGAGGAGGACGGCGAGATGATCGGCACGGCCCAGATCGGCCTCGCCCACGACAGCCCGCAGCCGGGCCAGGGGTTCCTCAACATCTACGTGCACCCGGACCGGTTCCACCGCGGCGCCGGCCGTCTGCTGGTCCAGGCGTCCGAGGAGCATCTGATCGCGCACGGTGCGACGAAGCTGTTCGCGTGGGTCCTCGACGAGCCGGCCAACCGCGCCTTCGCCGAGCACCACGGCTACCGCGCCAGCCGCTCGGCCGGCTTCCTCCGGCTGGACCTGGCGAACGTCACGCTGCCGCCCCTGCAGGACCCCCCGCCCGGCACCGAGCTGCGCACGGCCGCCGACTTCGCGGACGACCCGCGCCCGCTGTTCGAGCTGGACGCGGAGACGACGGCGGACGAACCGAGCGATGTCGACTCCGAGTTCACGGACTACGAGGTCTGGATCGAGGAGAACTGGAAGCACCCGTGCCTCGACCTCGGCCTGACCACGGTGGCGGTCGTCGACGGCCGCCCCGCCGCCTTCACCGTGGCCTACACGGACGGCACCCGTTACTTCACCGCCATGACCGGCACCGCCCGCGCCTTCCGCGGCCGGGGTCTGGCCAAGCTGGCCAAGAACCACTCGCTGCACCGCGCCCGTGCCGCCGGCTTCACCGAGGCCCACACGGGCAACGACGCCGGCAACGGTCCGATGCTCGCGATCAACAAGTGGCTGGGGTACGAGATCTCCGCGTCGGAGGTGCGTTATGTCCGCGAACTCGGCTGAGCCGGTCCGGCGGTTGAACGTCGTCCTCGTCAAGGCGGGCCGCACGAAGATCGGTTACGAGGCCGACCTCGTCGAGGACGACGGCGACCGGATCGCCGTACGCGCCCCCTGGGCGGGCGAGGGGGTCCGTGACTTCGGGTTCGTGCGCTTCGAGAAGGGCGACGTCTTCACCGAGTACTACTGGCGGGACCGCTGGTACGCGGTGAAGGAGGTCCGTGACGCCGAGGGCGGGCTGAAGGGCTGGTACTGCGATGTCACCCGCCCCGCGGTCCTCCTCGGCTCGGAACTGATCGTCGAGGACCTCGATCTGGACCTGTGGCGCTCGGCCGACGGCAGGGAAGTACGCCGTCTGGACGAGGACGAGTTCGCGGCCAGTGGCCTGGCGGAGAGGGACCCTCGGGCGGCGGCAGCGGCGGTCGCGGCCCTGGACACCCTGGAGCGGCTGGCCCAGGAGGGCGGCTTCGACGCGCTGCTGGCCTGAGGCGCCGCCGCCTCACACCAGCGCCACCACCGCGTACCGCTCGTCCTCGACCGGCCTTCCCCACAACACCGCGTCCTGCGACAGCGGCTCCACCCGCACCTGCTCGGCCAACGGCTCGACGAGCCCGGTGAGCGTGCCGGCCGGTATGCCGGCCGGCGTGACCGTCCCCCACACCCCCTCGATCAGCACGAGCCGCCCGCCCGGCCGCAGCAGCCCCCTCCAGTGCCTCAGCGCGCGGCCGGGATCGGGCAGGGCCCACAGCACATGCCGTACGAGCACGACGTCGAAGCGCTGCTCGCCCACCGGGGGTGCCGCCGCGTCGCCGACCAGGAACACCGCGTCACGCCCGGCCAGCTTGGCCCGCGCCCGCTCGACCATGGCCGGTGAGGCGTCCACACCCGTGACGCGGTGTCCCTGTTCGGCCGCGAGGAGCGACAGACTGCCCGTGCCGCAGCCGAGGTCGAGGACGTCCGAGGACTTTTCCGGCAGCCAGTCGCGCAGCCGGGCCGCCCAGGCCCGCCGTACCTCCGGATCGCGCAGTCCGTGGTCCGGCTCGTCGTCGAAGGAGGCGGCTTCGGCGTCCCAGTCGATGCCGGAGCCCGCGTTCGCCCCGGTCAGAGCTTCACTGTCGTTCGTCATGCCCCCAGAGTGACACCCGCCACTGACAGTCGAATCGTGACAGCCGCCACTGACAGACCCGCACCGATGAGTCACTCTCCCGAAAAGGGTCTACCTCCGTGAGAACGCGGAACTCGGTAGGCACTGAAGGAGGCAGCCATGCGCCGGACCACTGTGCAGAAGCCCCTGAAGAAGTCGGACTCGCGCAGGGTCCACGAGGAAGCCGACGAGCGTCCCGCCGGGCGCCCGGAGGTGCGGAAGGACATCGCACGAACGTGGTGGCCCGACGGGTGAGGGCACTCAGTCGAGCCGCTTGCGGAAGTGGACACGGTCGTAGGGGCCGTCCACCCGCCGCTCCACGACCTCGTAGCCGAACTTCGGATAGATCTTCTGGTTCTCCCACATCATCGCGTTGGTGTAGAGCCTGACCTCGGGCAGACCGAGCGCACGCGCGCGTGCCTCGACGAAGTCCAGCAGCCGTCGTCCCACGCCCGTGCCGTGTGCGTCGGGGTGGACGGCGATGCTGTCGAGGAACAGATGGTCGTCGCGCTCCTCCAGCACGACGAGCCCGATGACGGGATCGCCCGTCACGAACACCTTTCCCGCGGCCACGTTCGCCGCGTGGTCCGCCTCCATGGGCACCGGCACCACCCCGATCCGTTCGATGTAGGGGTGGTACGCGGCGTCGGTCACGGCCTTCACGGCCGCCACGTCGGCGGCCGCTGCCGCCCGGATCCCGTCGTCTGCCATGCCGGCACGCTCCCTACCTGATCCCAGTCTCAGCACTCCCTTAACGCGAGCATAAGGATCTCCCTCACCCGTCCCCAGCAGGCGATTTCACGGTTTCCCGGGGCTAGCTTCTGATCACGCCCCACGGGATTCGCCCAGGACCGTTCCGAGGAGATTCCGCATGCCCGCACGCCTCCGCAAGGCCGTCACGATCGCCGCCCTCGGCGCGACCCCGCTCGCCCTGACCGCCCTCGCCGCCGCCCCGGCGTCGGCGCACGGGACGATGGGCGACCCGGTCAGCCGGGTCGCGCAGTGCTACGCGGAGAACCCGGAGAGCCCCACGTCGGACGCGTGCAGGGCGGCGGTCGCGGCCGGCGGCACCCAGGCGCTCTACGACTGGAACGGCATCCGCATCGGCGACGCGAACGGCCGGCACCAGGCGCTGATCCCGGACGGCAAGCTGTGCAGCGCGGGCAACGAGGAGTTCAAGGGCCTCGACCTGCCCCGCGCGGACTGGCCGGCGACGGGCGTGCGCGGCGGGTCGTACACCTTCAAGTACCGCGTGACCGCCCCGCACAGGGGCACGTTCACCGTGTACATCACCAAGCCGGGCTACGACCCGACAAAGCCCCTGGCCTGGAAGGACCTGGACCTGACCGCTCCGGTGGCGAAGGCCACCGACCCGGTCGCCGCGAACGGTTTCTACACGTTCTCCGGCACCCTCCCCCAGCGCTCGGGCCGACAGCTCCTGTATGCGATCTGGCAGCGCTCGGACAGCCCGGAGGCCTTCTACTCCTGCTCGGACGTCACCTTCGGGGGCGGCGCCACGGCCACCGGCTCGACGTCGGCTCCGGCCGCCTCCGCGCCCTCCGACCGGCAGATCGCGGCCGGTGCCGACAAGTCGACGGATCAGCACCACGGTCACGGCGACCAGGACGCCGCCACGTCGGCCAAGCCGGCCGCCGCCAACTCGCCGAAGGCGGCCGGTGCCGTGGAGAACCTCGCCGAGACGGGAGGCGGTGGCAGCACCCCGTACCTCGCGATGGGCGGTGCGGCGGCGCTCGCGCTGGGGTCGGCGGCGCTGTTCGCCTCGGTCCGCCGGCGTGCGACGACCTCAGGCCGTCGGTAGCCCACGGGGGGCGGGGCCTGTCCGGCGGCTCAGGTCGGACAGGCCCCGTTCGTGCGTCAGCTCAGCACCGACGCGCAGGTGGTCGTGGTGGCGTGCGCCGGGTCGAGCGCGTTGGCCACCTCGTGGAAGGCGAGCCGGTCACTGAGACCCATCAGGACGTGCTCGGAGAGGTCGAGCGAGCACAGGTTCTGGATGAGGACGTTGTGCACGTCGGAACCGCTCAGGAACTGACTCGTGTACGGCGTGACGACCTCGTCGTACTTGCTGGCGATGACGGTGTAGTGGACGCCGGGGACGGTGTCGCCGCCGGCGTTGAGCTTGGTGAGGAAGGCGGACCCGACGATCTGGTCGGCGAGGCCCGGAGTGGAGGAGGACAGCAGGTCGGACGCTCCCGGGAAGTACGGCAACAGGTTGGTGAGGCCGTCCAGGTCGGTTCCGTGGTTGTCGGGCGCGATGCCTACCAGGGCGTTCACCTTGGCGGCTCCGCCGAGGAACCTCAGGTAGTAGCGGGGCATCATGCCGCCCTGCGAGTGGCCGACGATGTCGGCCTTGGCGGCTTTGGTCGCGGCGAGCACCTTGTCGACGAAGGCGGAGAGCTGCTCGGCCGACTTGTCGATGGGGCCGAGGCCGTAGAAGACGGGGACGCCGGAGAGCTGGCCGTAGTCGAGGGAGAAGACGCAGTAGCCGCGGCTTTCCAGGTACGGGGCGAGACCCAGCCAGTTGTCGACCGAGTTGCCGAGGGTTCCGTGGACCAGGACGACGGGGCGGGGGTGGGTGGC
>NZ_WVUG01000248.1 GCF_017614965.1 Streptomyces griseorubiginosus
CCGCCCGGCAGCCCCGTCAGCGCCACCGCGCCCGTCGTCCCGGCCGTCGCACAAGGCATCCCTCGTCGAGCCGCACCGTACGGACCTGGCGAGCGGGGTCGAGGACGGCAAGGACTGGGAGGTCTCCATCGACGTGTGGGACGCGCCACGCACCAAGGCGGACGCGGAGGCCCAGTTGGCGGTGATGGGCGACTACCGGGGTGATTGGCCCGCGTCGGTGCGGACGGCCACCGACCTGGTGGGCAAGACGACGTACTTCGTGCACCGCGTCTACCAGGGCGACGACTCGGTGGTCATCGAGAACTCGGTGCCCGAGGGGTCCGCCACGGTGAGCACGCGGACCGGTTCCACAGCGATGGGACTGACGCCTTCCGGCAAGGCGCTGCGTCTGGTCGTCGGTCAGGTCGGCAAGAGTGCCGAGGAGGTCACCTGCTTCTGGAAGGACGGGACGAGCACGGTCCTGCACCGGGTCTCGGGACGCGCCGACAACGGCGACCTCAAGCAGGGCATCCGCACGGTGGAGGGCTCCCAGGACCGCTGGTTCGCGTGCCTGGCACCGAAGGGGACGGCCTACCGGGACGCGCGGGTGACGGGACTGGCGCAGTGACGGCTGCCGGGCCGGGCGGTCGCCGGGCGGTGACGGCTCACAGCCAGCCCTGCTGACGGGCCTCACGCATCGCCTCCATGCGGTTGCGGGTGCCCGTCTTGCCGATGGCCGAGGACAGGTAGTTGCGGACCGTGGACTCGGACAGATGCAGCTTGGCGGCGATGTCGGCGACCGTCGCGCCGTCCACGGACGCCTTCAGTACGTCGCACTCGCGGGCGGTCAGCGGATTCGGCCCGGCGCTGAGCGCGGCCGCGGCGAGCGCGGGGTCGATCACGGTCTCGCCGGTCAGCACCCGGCGGATCGCGGCCGCCAACTCCTCGACGGGACCGTCCTTGACGAGGAAGCCGGCGGCTCCGGCCTCCATGGCGCGGCGCAGATAGCCGGGGCGTCCGAAGGTGGTGAGTATCAGCACCCGACAGTCCGGTACCTGCTCGCGCAGGTCGGCCGCCGCGTCCAGGCCGCTGCGGACGGGCAGTTCGATGTCCAGCAGGGCCACGTCCGGACGGTGGGTCAGAGCCGCGTCCAGGATCGCGTCGCCGGAGGCCACCTGGGCGACGACGGTCATGTCCGGCTCCATGCCGAGCAGTAAGGCGAGCGCGCCCCGCATCATCCCCTGGTCCTCGGCGAGCAGGACCCGCACGTTCTTCGCCGGGCGACGGTCCCGGGGCATCTCGTCCACGGGGCAAGGGTAGGGCGCGGGCGGGCCGAGGGCGGGCCGAGTGCGGGTCGGAATAGGTTCCGTGTGGAGCGAGAACGTGAGGAACCCTTGATGGAATGTCCGAATGATCCCGTTTTCAGTAAGGAGTGGCCGTGTCCCAGTCCCGGCACACCTATCAGGTTCTGCCCACCAGAAGGACGCAGGGGACCGATGTGCCCTGGCCGCACGACGTGCACATCGCGCTTCCTCCGTCGTACGAGGACGGTGACCGCGCCTACCCCGTCCTCTGGGTGACGGACGCGTCCCTCACCTTCCCGCTCGTCGTCGGCCTGCTGAACTGGCTCCACACCGTGGGGGAGGTCGCCGAACTCGTCGTGATCGGCGTCGGGGCTCCCGACGAGAGCGATCCGGCGGAGTTCGGCGCACGCCGGACCCACGACTTCTACGCCAGGCCGAGATGGGTCAACGCCGGGCTCGGCGGCGCGCGCATGGAGGCACTGGCCGGCGAAACGCCGACGCGTGGTGGCGGCGCCGACGCGATGCTGTCGTTCCTGGTCGACGAGTTGCGCCCGCGGGTGGCGACCGAGTTCCGGTGCGACGACGATCACGGCCTCGTGGGGTTCTCCGGTGGCGGACACTTCGTCGGCTACGCCCTGTTCTCCCGGCCTACGGCCTTCGGCCGCTATCTGGCCGCCAGCCCAGCCCTCAGTGGGTGTGAGGACCTGCTGTTCACACTGGAGGCCGAGTACGCCACGACCCACGACGACCTGGCGGCGAAGCTGTTCCTCGGCGCGGGCGAGGCGGAGCTCACCGACCCCTTCGTGGCCGCCGCCGACATCCTCGGCTCGATGACCCGCATGGCACAGCTGCTGCGCCTGCGCGACTACCCGTCGCTGGAGGTCACCTCCCGCCTGTATCCCAGACAGACCCACGGCTCGGCGTTGTCGTACACACTGAACGAGGGTCTGCGCACGCTGTACCCCACCACCACCCCGGGCGACGGATGAGGCAGACGCGAGCGGGGATGGTCAGCGCGCCCTGGGCGCCGTGGCCGGCTCGAGGTCCAGCAAGCCGCCGGTCTCCACCGGGAGTTCGGCCGTGACCGTGAAGCCGCCGCGCGGCGCGGGACCGGCGGTCAGTGAGCCGCCGGCCGCCGCGAGGCGTTCGGTGAGCCCCTTCAGACCGGTGCCGCCGACGCCGACGCCGGCCGCGGGCGGCACGGCGGGCTCGCCGTCGCCATCGCCGTTGTCGGAGACGGTGAGCCGGACGTGCTCGGCCGAGGCGACCACGCCGATCTCGCAGCGCGTCGCACCGGAGTGCCGTACGACATTGGTGACCGCCTCGCGCACCACCCAGCCCAGCAGGGCCTCGCTCTGCGGGGCCAGGGGGGCGCCGGAGCGAGTGACCACCGGTTCGATGCCGGCCGCGGTCAGCACCGAGCGGGCCCGGTCCAGTTCGGTGCCGAGACTGCCCTCGCGGTAGCCGGTCACGGCCTCGCGGATCTCGGTGAGCGCCTGCCGGCCCACGGACTCGATGTCGGTGATCTGCCCGAGCGCCGCGTCCAGGTCGCGCGGGGCCAGGCGGCGGGCGGCCTCCGACTTCACCACGATCACGGACATGGTGTGGCCGAGCAGGTCGTGCAGGTCCCGGGAGAAGCGCAGGCGTTCCTTCTCGACGGCCTGGTGGGCCAACTCCTCGCGGGCGGCGCGCAGTTCGCGCACCGCTTCGGAGAGGGAGAGGATCGCGGCCGTCACCATGGTCGAGATCCAGGTCGCGTAGGCGATGTTGAGGCCGGACCAGCCGCCGCGGAGGGCGGAGACCACACCGGCGAGCACGGCGACGGCCGTGCCGGCCCAGCGCAGGTGCTCGCCCCGCAGCGCGGCGCCCGTCGCCAGGCCCAGCAAGGGGAAGAACAGCAGCCAGTTGCCGCCGTAGCCGCCGGCGAGGCCGCAGGTGATCGCGGCTATCAGGGCCAGCGCCACCCGGGTGGAGGCCGCCTGGCGCTTCTCCTTCACGAAGGAGCGGGCGGCGACGTAGATGTAGAGGGAGTTGAAGGCGAGCAGTCCCAGGCCGCCGACCCACGGGTTGGGGGTCTTGCCCTGGAAGAGGTTGGAGAACGCGCCCAGCCCCATCAGCAGCCAGGGAAGCAGGGAGAAGGCGGTCGGCGGCGGGCCCGGGTTCTCGGGCACCTCGGCGCCGGTGCGGCGTGCCTCCTTCCGCGCGGCCTTGAAGGCCTGCATGTCCGCCCGCCACCGCGCTCGCGCGGCCCGCCACTCGCGAAGCCGGCAGGTGGCCCCTCGCGTCCAGTACATCTGTCGCTCCCCCATTCAGACGGTCCGACCGGACCGCCGGTACGACAGCACAGCGTATGAACCGAACGCCAGCAACCAGGCGCACAGCACCGCGACCGCGCCGAGCGCCGGTGCGTGGCCGGCCGCGATGGAGGTGCCGAGTTCGGCGAAGCGGTAAGTGGGGGTGTAGGAGGAGACGGTGCGCAGCCAGTCCGGGAACAGGGCGACCGGGAACCACAGTCCGCCGAGGACGGCGAGGCCCATGTTGCAGGCCATGTTGGTGACGCCGGTGGTCTGGCCGGTGAGCCGGTAGCCGTTGCCCAGGCCCAGCAGGGTGAACGGCACCGAGCCCAGCCACAGCAGCACCGCGATCGCCGCCCACTGCCATACGGCCAGCCGAACGCCGTTGAGCAGCCCGCCCGCCGCGAGCACCGCCACGATCGCGGGTATGACGGTCACCGAGCCGGTCAGGGTCCTGCCGATGACGACCTGGCGCGGAGTCATCGGCGTCACCCTGAGCTGTCGCAGCCATCCGATCGCCCGGTCCTCGGCGACGCCGCCGCCGGTGTTGAGCGCACAGCCGACGGCCCCGTACCCGGCCATCCCGACCATCGCCCCGGTCTTCCAGGTGCCGTCGGCCGCCCCGAGGTTGGTGAACAGCAGGTACATCAGCACCGGCATCGCGATCCCGCCGATGACGAAACCGACGTCCCGCAGGGTGCGGCGCACTTCGAGCTTGAGGTAGTCGAACATCACGCTGCCTCCGTGACCGATTCCGTAACCGATTCTGTGACTGATTCCGTGACCGGTTCCGTGACCGGATCCGTGATCGATTCCTTGACCGATTCTGTGACCGGATCCTTGACCGATTCCGTGAACGACGAGGTGAGGGCCAGAAACGCCTCGTCCAGGGACGCCGGGGCGACTTCCAGGCCGCGTATGGCGCCCATCGCCGCGAGGGCGACGACCGTCGCGTCCGGGTCGTCGGTGCGCAGCCGGGCCCGGTCGCCGCGGATCTCCAGGGACCGCACGCCCGGCAGCCGCTCCAGGCCGTCCGAGGGGCGGCCGGCGAGGTCGAAGGCGACCAGGCCGCCGCCGACCGAGCGCTTGAGCTGCTCGCCGGTGCCGTCGGCGATGATCCGCCCGCGGTCGATGACGAGGATGCGGTCCGCGTAGGCGTCGGCCTCCTGGAGGTGGTGGGTGGAGAACAGGACGGTGTGGCCGCGGCGCGCATAGCCGCGCATCGACGTCCAGAACGCCTGCCGCGCCTCGACGTCCAGCGCGGACGTCGGTTCGTCCAGCACGAGCAGTGCCGGGCTCCCGGCGAGGGCGAGCGCGAACCGCACCCGCTGGACCTGCCCGCCGGAGAGCCGGTCCACCCGGCGCCCCGCCAGTTCCGCGATCCCGGCCAGCTCCAGCGCCCGCGCGGCCGGCATCGGCGCCGGATAGCGCCCGGCGACGAAGGTGACCAGCTCCCGCACGGTGACCCGGGGCACCGCCCGCGCCTCCTGCAGCATCGCGCCCACCCGACCGTCCCGCACCGCCCGCTCCGGGTCCGCGCCGAACAGCCGCACGGTCCCCTCGTCCGGTTCGATCAGCCCGAGCAGCAGCGAGATCGCCGTCGACTTCCCGGCCCCGTTGCGCCCGAGCAGCGCGACCGTCTCACCGGGCGCGACGGCGAGGTCGAGGCCGTCGACGGCCCGTACCGTGCCGTAGTTCTTGACCGCCCCCGTGAAGGACACGGCCGCTTCGGCGTCCGATGTCATCCCTGTGTCCGATGTCATCCCCACGACTGTCATGCCTACGACGCTACGAACCCCGGCGCTCGCCCGGCAGATGCGCTTGTACGGACCCGGGCAGTACAAATGTCCCGAACCCCGTCACCTGACACAGTGTCAGGAGCCTTCACAATGGCGGTGCGCTGGGCTATACAAGGGGCGCCGGACTGGAACGCGTTCTAGATCGGCACCCGCAGCGACCTCGGTGCGGCCGACGGTGCGGACGGCCGCACCGGGGTCTTCAGTCGCCACCTTCAGGAGCCCCATGCCCATCGACGCAGCCAAGGCCCTCGCCGCCGAACCCCGGACCGGCGAGCTGACCTGGACCACCAAGGACGTCCAGCTCTACCACCTCGGCATCGGCGCCGGCATCCCCGCCACCGACCCCGACGAGCTGCGCTACACCCTGGAGTCCCGGCTGCACGTGCTGCCCAGTTTCGCCACCGTCGCCGGCTCCGGATCACCGGGCGTGATCAGCGGACTGTCGATGCCGGGCATCGACGTCGACCTCGCCAAGGTGCTGCACGGCGGCCAGTCCCTCACCCTGCACCGCCCCATCCCGGCCCAGGGCACCGCCACCGCCACGGGCCGTATCGCCGCCGTGTACGACAAGGGCAAGGCGGCCGTCCTGGTCATGCGCACCGAAGTCGCCGACTCAGCCGGCCCGTTGTGGACCAATGACGCCCAGATCTTCGTACGGGGCGAGGGCGGCTGGGGCGGCGACCGCGGCCCCTCCACCCCCCTCGACGAACCCACCGGCGAACCCGACCGAATCGTCGAACGCCCGATCCGCGAGGACCAGGCCCTGCTCTACCGCCTCTCCGGCGACTGGAACCCGCTGCACGCCGACCCCGAGTTCGCCAAGCTCGCCGGGTTCGAGAAGCCCATCCTGCACGGGCTGTGCACCTACGGCATGACGCTGAAGGCGGTCGTCGACACCCTGCTGGGCGGGGACGTCGGCCGGGTGCGCTCGTACACGACCCGCTTCGCCGGCGTGGTCTACCCCGGCGAGACCCTGCGCGTCCGCATGTGGCACACGGCGGAGTCCACCAGGGTCGCCGTCAGCGCCGTCGAGCGGGGCGACGCGCCCGTCCTCGCCGACACCGTCGTCGAACACTCCTGAATCCCAGCTGACTTGAGGGGAGCCGCACCATGCGAGCAGCCGTACTGAACGAGATCGGCCAGGACAAGCTGGAGGTCCTCGAGGACGTCGAGCCGACGGGCTTCGGGCCCGGCAGGGTGCGGATCCGGATACGCGCCACGGGCCTGTGCCACTCGGACCTGTCCGCGATGAACGGGGTGCTGCCGCAGCCGGCGCCGTTCGTGCCCGGGCACGAGGGCGCGGGCGAGGTCCTGGAGGTGGGGGAGGGCGTCACCCGCGTCAAGCCCGGCGACCGGGTCGTCGTCTGCTGGCTGCCGGCCTGCGGCGCCTGTCCGGCCTGCAAACGCGGCCAGACCGAACTGTGCCTGGCCGGATTCATGAACGCCGGAACCCCCAACTTCAAGCGCCCCGGCGGCGACGTCTTCGGCTTCGCGGGCACCGGCACCTTCGCCGAGGAGGTCGTCGTCGACGCCGGCTGCGCGGTACCGATCCCCGACGACGTGCCCTTCGACATCGCCGCGCTGATCGGCTGCGGAGTCACCACGGGGCTCGGAGCTGCCCTCAACACGGCCGACGTGGAGGCCGGTTCGTCGGTCGCCGTCATCGGCTGCGGAGGCGTCGGCATCTCCGCGATCCAGGGGGCGCGGCTGAAGGGCGCCGCCGAGATCGTCGCCGTCGACCCGGTCGCCGCGCGCCGCGAGTCGGCGCTCAAGTTCGGCGCCACCAAGGCCGTTTCCCCTGACGAACTGCCCACCGCCAAGCAGGAGGTCACGGGCAGCGAGGGCTTCGACTACGTCTTCGAGGTCGTCGGCAAGTCGGCCACCGCCCGCACCGCCTACGAGAACACCCGGCGCGGCGGCACCCTCGTGGTCGTCGGCGCGGGCGCCATGGACGACTTCCTCCAGCTCAACATGTTCGAGCTGTTCTTCGACGAGAAGCGCATCCTGCCGTCCATGTACGGCGGCGGCGACGTCCTGCGCTCCTACGAACGCACCATCGCCCTGTGGCGGGCCGGCCGCGTCGACCTGGAGGGTCTGATCACCCACCGGGTACCGCTGAGCGAGATCAACGAGGCGCTGGACCAGATGCGTTCGGGGACCGCGCTGCGTACGTGCATCGAGATCTGACGCCTACGGGCCTAGGTGCCTACGTGCCTACGTGCCTACGTGCCTACGTGAAGGGTGCTCATGTCACTGCCACTTGAGGGACTGTCCGCCGTCGTCACCGGGGCGGGTCGCGGCCTGGGCCGGGCCGAGGCGCTGGAGCTCGCCCGGCTCGGAGCGGCCGTCGTAGTCAACGACTTCGGCCAGCCGGGCCGGGACGGCACGGGAGAGGCCTCCGGGGCCCCCGCCGAGGAGGTCGCCACCGAGATCCGCGCGACGGGCGGGCGTGCCGTGGCGCACACCGGCGACGTGGCCGACTTCCAACAGGCCCGGGAACTGGTCGAGTTGGCGGTCGCGGAGTTCGGGAAGCTGGACGTCCTGGTCAACAACGCGGGCATCCTGCGCGACCGGATGGTGTTCTCCATGACCGAGGGGGAGTGGGACTCGGTGATCCGGGTCCACCTCAAGGGCCACTTCAACACGACCCACTTCGCCGCCGCCCACTGGCGCGAACGCTCGAAGGCGACGGGCGCCCCGGTCTACGGCCGTATCGTGAACACGTCCTCGGAGGCCTTCCTCGCGGGCTCAGCGGGCCAGCCCAACTACGCGGCGGCGAAGGGCGGAATCGTCGGGCTGACGACCTCGACGGCCCTCGCGCTCGCCAAGTACGGGGTCACCGCCAACGCCATCTGCCCCCGCGCCCGTACCCGGATGACCGAGGACGTCTTCGCCGGCTTCCAGGAACCCGACGACGGCATCGACCCGCTCTCGCCCGAGCATGTCGCCCCGCTCGTCGGCTACTTGGCCTCGCCCGCCGCCTCCCGCGTCAACGGACAGCTCCTCGTCGTGCACGGCGGCATGGTGGCGATCGTCGACCGGCCGCGGGTGCGGGCCAAGTTCGACAGCAAGCAGGACACGTTCACGTACGACGAGCTGGACGCGGTCCTCACCCCGCACTACGCGGAACGCCCGGAGGGGGAGACGTTCGGGGCGGTGGAGGTGCTGGGGCTGAAACGCACGTAGCCAGAAGGGGCAAGACTAGAAGGGGCAAGACTAGAAGGGGCAAGGGGAAGGGCCCGCACATCGGCACTGATGTGCGGGCCCTCCGTCTGTTCTCTGCTCTCAGGCAGCCGTCCCCGTGTCCTCGGACTGCTTGCGGTGACGACCCTGAGGGGCCGTGTCACCGTCCTGGACCGAGACCGGACCCCGGTGACGACCGTGACCGGCGTCCTCCTGGGCCTCGGCGGACAGCGGCTGCATCGTGCTGGTGTCGCTCATCGGAAGGTTTCACCCCGTAACAACATGATCTTTCTAACAGCCCGGCGAGTGTAACCAGCACACCTCGGGCCGAATCCAGGCGCCACGGCCCATCGGCACTACTTCGTTACAAGACGTCCCAGCGGAGCCTCACGCAACGGCACCGGACGCGCCACGACCGGCTCCGGAGGCTCGGCTTCCACGGGCCGCACGTCCTCCGTCGCGACGGAACTCCCGTCCCTCACTGGGGTGTCTGGGCTCCCGCCGACCGGGTCCTGCGAGGCCGCCGTGCCCGACACCGGATCCTGCGACGGCCCGATCGACAGCACTGGATTCTCCGAGGGCACGGTCACCCCCGCCACCCCACACGGCACCTCGGCCGTGGCATACGGCAGTTGAAGCACCCCGTCCGGCGTCCACAGCCCCGTCCCCGTCAACCACCCCTCGGGTGCCGGGAGATGGTGCACCTGCCGTCGGTCCGGCCGCCACAGTGCCACCCAGGTGCCCATCGGCCCGTCGACCCGGAGCGCCACCGCACAGCTCTCCGGGACCAGCACCCGCCCCGGCTGGATCGCGAACGGCGTCACCGCGCAGTCCGGCACCCGCAGACACTCCGGGAACCGCACCGGCAGCGTGCTGCCCAACACCCCCCACCCCAGCCGCTCCTCGCCCGGCGACGGCGCGTCCGAGCGGATCAGCAGCAGCCCGCTGTCCGGGTCGGCCAGCAGCAGCCGGTCGTCGCTGCCGTCGGCGATCTGCAGGAACGGCGACACCTCGCCGCCCCGCTCCAGATCCACCACGATCGTCTTGGTCCGCCCCCCGACCTCCCGGTCCAGGGCCAGCATCCGCCCCGCGTGGTCCAGCCACGCCCCGCCCGAGCAGCGCCCCGGGACCTCCGTCACCCGCTCGGGACCGAAGACCCCACCCGCCACCAGCCACAGCGTGCTGGACCGCCGGCCCACCGCGAGGGCGTACGCCTTCTCGCCCCCCGGTGCCGGCGGCAGCAGCCCCAGCCGGGTGTCCTCGTCCGGGCACTCGACCGCGCCGATCAGCACCTCACCGGTGCCGGGGCCGGTCGGATACAGCAGCGAGAAGACGTGCCGCCCCTCCGTCACCCGCCGGATGAGCACCCGCCCGTCGCCCATCGGCTGTACCTCGGTGCCGGGCTCCTCGGGCTGGTTGCCGGGCAGCGGCACGGCGTACGGCTCCGGGCCGTCCAGCGTCCAGCGCTCCGGGAACCAGCAGTCGCCGTTCAGCGCGAGGCGGGCGGCGTAGGCGCCGTCAGCGGTGATGGTGCAGGCCGCCCGGGGAGCCTCGCCCCCGGGGGCGGCCTCGGGCTCGATCGCACAGGCCGTCATCGTCTGGTCACCTCCGGCCACGAAGCTAGTTTTCGTACGCACGGACGTGGGACCACCAGGCTCACGCTTCACACATAAGGATGGCAGCGGAACGATTCGCCTGAGGGAAAGGGGGCGATTGTGCTGAAGGGGACCATAGGAGTCGATCGGGGAGCCCATCGGGGAGCCGATCGGGAAGCAGCGGGGCGACGAGACCCGTACTCCCGGGCCGCACTCCGACCACGGGCTTCGGTTCAGCGCCACAGATCAGGCAGGTAGCCTTTTGTCCGTGCCCCGTCTGTCTGAAGTCATCGCCGCCCTGGACAACCTGTGGCCCGCCGAGCGGGCCGAGTCCTGGGACGCGGTCGGCACGGTCGTCGGCGACCCCGACCAGGAGGTCACGCGGGTCCTGTTCGCCGTGGACCCCGTCCAGGAGATCGTCGACGAGGCGGTGAAGCTGGACGCCGACCTGCTGGTCACCCACCACCCGCTCTACCTGCGCGGTACGACGTCGGTGGCGGCCACGCACTTCAAGGGCCGGGTCGTGCACACCCTCATCAAGAACGACATCGCGCTGCACGTGGCCCACACCAACGCGGACACCGCCGACCCGGGTGTCTCGGACGCCCTCGCCGGCGCCCTGGACCTGCGGGTCGTACGCCCCCTCGTCCCGGACCCGACCGACCCCGAGGGCCGCCGCGGCCTGGGCCGCATCTGCGAACTGGACCACCCCCTCACCCTCGCCGACTTCGCCGCACGGGCCGCCGAACGCCTGCCCGCCACCGCGCAGGGCATCCGTGTCGCCGGCGACACCCGGGCGACGATCCGCACGGTCGCCGTCAGCGGCGGCTCCGGCGACAGCCTCTTCGACCAGGTCCGCGCGGCCGGCGTCGACGCCTTCCTCACCTCCGACCTGCGTCACCACCCGGCCTCCGAGGCCGTCCTCCACAGCCCCCTCGCGCTGCTCGACGCGGCGCACTGGGCCACCGAGTGGCCCTGGTGCGAGCTGGCCGCAGCCCAGCTCGACGAGATCTCCGACAGCCACGGCTGGGACCTGCGCGTCCACGTCTCCAAGACGGTCACCGACCCCTGGACCAGCCACTCCCCTTCACCTGGAGCCCCCAACTGAACGCCGCGCCCGCCGACCAGATCCGACTCCTCGACGTCCAGGCACTCGACGTCCGCCTGCAGCAGCTCGCGCACCGGCGCAGGTCCCTGCCCGAGCACGCCGAGATCGAGTCGCTGACCAAGGACCTCACCCAGCTGCGCGACCTGCTCGTGGCCGCGCAGACCGAGGAGAGCGACACCGCCCGCGAGCAGACCAAGGCCGAGCAGGACGTGGACCAGGTGCGCCAGCGTGCCGCCCGCGACCAGCAGCGCCTGGACTCCGGCGCCGTGACCTCCCCCAAGGACCTGGAGAACCTCCAGCGCGAGATCGCCTCCCTCGCCAAGCGGCAGGGCGACCTCGAGGACGTCGTCCTGGAGGTCATGGAGCGCATCGAGTCCGTGCAGGAGCGGGTGCGCGAGCTGACCGGGCGGGTCTCCTCCGTCCAGTCGAAGATCGACGACGCGACCGCCCGCCGGGACGCGGCCTTCGAGGAGATCGACGGCGAGGTCGCAACGGTGACCAAGGAGCGCGAGGTCATCTCCGCCACCATCCCCGCCGACCTGCTCAAGCTCTACGACAAGCTGCGCGAGCAGCAGGGCGGTATCGGCGCGGCCAAGCTCTACCAGCGCACCTGCCAGGGCTGCCGCCAGGAGCTGGCCATCACCGACATCAACGAGATCCGCGCGGCGGCCCCCGACACGGTGGTCCGCTGCGAGAACTGCCGCCGCATCCTGGTGCGCACGGCCGAGTCCGGTCTGTAAGGGGCGGGCGTGGTGCGGGAGTTCATCGTCGAGGCCGACGGCGGGTCGAGGGGCAACCCCGGGCCCGCGGGCTACGGATCGGTCGTCCTCGACGCGGCGACGGGGGAGCCCCTGGTCGAGGCGGCCGAGTACATCGGCATCGCCACGAACAACGTCGCCGAGTACCGGGGGCTGCTGGCGGGCCTGCGGGCGGCGTACGAACTCGATCCGGCTGCCACGGTCCACGTCCGCATGGACTCCAAGCTGGTCATCGAGCAGATGTCGGGCCGCTGGAAGATCAAGCACCCCGACATGAAGCCGCTGGCCGCCGAGGCGTCCCGCATCTTCCCGCCGCACCAGGTGACGTACGAGTGGATCCCGCGCGAGCAGAACAAGCACGCGGACCGCTTGGCGAACGAGGCGATGGACGCGGGGAAGCGGGGGGAGCAGTGGTCGGCGGCGAGGTCGACGGCGGCACTGGAAAGCGGGGCGTCCCGGCCGGCTGCGGCTGCTTCCGACTCCGCCGCCGCCCCTTCCTCTCCCGCTGACGCCGATGTGCGGGCGGCCACGGCTGTCGCCAGCCCTGGCTGGGCTCCCGCCGACATGGGGGCGCCCGCGACCTTCGTACTCCTTCGCCACGGGGAGACGCCCCTGACCCCGCAGAAGCGGTTCTCGGGTTCCGGCGGCACCAACCCCTCCCTCTCCGACGTCGGGCGGGAGCAGGCCGAGCGGGCAGGTGCCTCGCTGGCCCGGCGCGGGACCATCCAGGCGATCGTCGCGTCCCCCCTCGCCCGCACCCGCGAGACCGCCGGCATCGTCGCCCGGCACCTCGGCCTGGAGGTGAGCGTCGAGGACGAGATCAGGGAGACGGACTTCGGTGCCTGGGAGGGCCTGACCTTCGCCGAGGTCCGCGAACGCTACCCCGACGACCTGACCCGTTGGCTGTCCGACCCGACCGTCGAACCCTCCGGCGGTGGCGAGAGCTTCGCGGCGACGGCGACCCGTATCGCGGCGGCGAGGGACAAACTCGTCGCGGCCTACGCGGGCCGCACGGTCCTGCTCGTCTCCCACGTCACGCCGATCAAGACCTTCGTCCAACTGGCCCTGGGCGCCCCGCCGGAGGCCCTGTTCCGCATGGAACTCTCGGCCGCCTCAGTGTCCGCGGTGGCGTACTACGCCGACGGCAACGCGAGCGTACGGCTGTTCAACGACACGTCTCACCTGCGCTGATCACGTGCGCTGACCGAGGCCCGCCGCCTTTCGGGCAAGTGCCTCGACCCGTCCCCAGTCCCGCGCGGCCACGGCGTCCGGCGGAAGCATCCAAGTCCCGCCGACACAGCCGACGTTGGGCAACGCCAGGTAGTCAGACGCATTCCCGGCCCCGATCCCACCCGTCGGAC
>NZ_WVUG01000249.1 GCF_017614965.1 Streptomyces griseorubiginosus
GGGCGGCGAGGCGGGCGAGGGGGTTGAGGACGACGGCGAACGCGTCCTGCGGCAGGGTCGGGAAGGTGGTCTGCCACCAGGAACGGGTCTCCGCGTCCAGCCGGCCGGCGATGGCGGTGAGTGCTTTGTTGCGGAAGGCGGTGTCGGTGAGCAGGGCCCGCACGTGGAAGAGGGTGGCCTGGTCTTGGGGTCGGCCGGCCCGGCAGGCGGTCTCGTTGACGCAGGCCAGCACGGTCAGGGCGGCGGTGAGGATGGTGATGGCGCGGGGGGCGGTGGCGTCGTCCCAGGCCAGTGCTGCGGCGTAGGCGTCGGTGATGGCTTCGACGACCTCGTGCGCGGCCTGCCCGTGGTGCATGCCGAGCGGATTCCATGAACTGATGCGGGGGTTGGCGCCCAGGGCGTTGAGGTCGATCAGTGCGATGCGCTGCATCAGCGTGTCGTGGGCGAGGAAGGGGGTGGCGCGGGGCCAGGAGTCGCGGTGCGGGTCGATAAACAGCAGTCCGCCCCCGGCATGCGCCCAGCCGATCGCCTGGGCCAGGGCCCGTTCGGTCTTGCCGCCGCCGGCCTTGCCCACGGCTATCTCGAAGAGGGTTTCGGAGGCGTGGGTGGCGACCAGGCGTTCGCGGCCGTCCGGGGCGCGGTAGAGGCCCTGCAGCAGCAGCTCCGGGTCGCCGAAGGTGAAGGTGGGCAGGTCGCCGGCGAGCACGGGCAGGCGGCAGTGCCGGGTGGGCGGCTTGAGCAGGCCGGCCAGCTCCTCCAGCCGTACCCAGTTGGGGCGGGGCGGCTGGCAGTGCCCCCGCCTCCAGCGGCGCTCGAAGCTCTGCCGGGTGGGCCAGGCATCCGCCCCCAGCCGCCAGGGACCCAGCCGCCAGCCGCGCATCGCCCACCTGGAGCGGCCGCCGAAGACGTCGAGGGCGGCCTGGAGTTGGGCGAGGCGGGCCTGGGCGCGGCCCTGAACGTTGGAGGCGCACAGCACCAGCAGCTGGACGCGCACGAGGTGGTCGTCGTCGGCGAGCTTGCCCAGCGCCTCGGCCGGGTCCACCCGGCGCGGTACGGGCGGCATCACCAGCCGCCGCCCGCCGGCGGCCCTGGTGCCGGCCAGCAGCTGGCGCAGCTGGACGAGGAGGGAGTCCTCGATACCGGCGGCGTCCTGGCGCAGCCAGCGCGCAGCCCGCTGGGCCTGGCGGTGTTCCGCGCGGCGCGCGGCGCCCAGCAGCTGCATCCGGCGCGCCCGCAGCGCCCACTTCGGGGCGCGCTGCAGGTCGAGGCGGAGTTCGGCGAGGTCGCCGAGCTCGGCGCGCAGGTCGGACACGGCGTCGATGAGCGGCTGCAGCGGGTCCGGGGTCAGGGGCACCTCGCGCAGCGGGGCGGTGGGGGTGCCGCGCAGGAGGAACTCCGCGCGCACCGTGTGCGTGCGGGGCGTGTCCGCGATGGGTCTTGCCCGGTGGACGGTGACGTCCGGCCCGAAGGGGGTGATGGACAGCAGGCGTTCACCGCCGGCGGGTCCTTCGATGCGGTAGCGCAGCGGGGTGCTGCCGTCCGCGCGCAGCCTAATCTGCACCGCCTTGGACCGGCGCGGCGCCCACCAGGGCATGCTGGTGGAGGCCCGGGCGAGCTGCACACCCCGGCGGAAGATCTCCTCCAGGCCGGGGTCGAAGTGGCGTGAGGGGGTGAGTTCCAGGGCCATCCGCTGGGCGGATGCTGCGGCCGCGAGCCGGCGCACCACCGCCTCACCTGCGCCCCAGCACCCGGCGACGGCCAGCAACGGCACATACCAGTGGCCCACGAGCCAGCCGGCCACATCGGCCAGGCCCCTCACCAGGCCGGGCATCAGACCGGCGGCCGCGCTGGCGGCCCGGATGGTCACGTACGGGGCTGCGGAGTCCATGCGGTGGCTCCTTTCCGGGGGGTGCGGGTGAAGTGCCAGTCGGTTGTGCGCAGATCGGTGTAGGTGCCGCCGCGGTCCGTGCCGGCCCACACCAGATGCACCACCGCCCGGGCGGGGCCGCCGTCGCGGCGGGCGATCGCGGCCTGGATGCGGAAGCGGGCGGTGGCGAACGCCGGGGCCACCGCCCGGCTGGCGGTGCCGAACACCGAAGGCCACCGCGCGCGGCCTGCTCCGGTGGCGTCCGCGCGCAGCAGCGCACGCCCGGCGGCCAGCAGCGCCTGCTCGTCGTTGGGGGGAAGGTCGGCGGGCCAGGCTGCCTGCAGGGTGCGCTGGATGGCCTCATCGCCTGCCACGCCCTCGCCGTGCGGGGGCAGAGCGGATGTGGGGGCCGACGGCGTCGAGGTGGCGGCCGGCGGGGAGACGGCCGCGCCGGCGGCTGGGACGCCGGCGGGAGGCGCGGCAGCCGTTGCCGCATCAGCGGCCGCATGCGCGGCCGACGTCGCCGTCGTCTTCGGGGCCGGCGGTGACGGCCGGCCGGGCGGCATGCCCAGGACGGCGGCCCCGGCGACGGCAAGCACGATGGTGGCCAGCGTCAGCAGGCGCGGTGAACGGGCTGGGGTTCTCACAGCAGCCGGGCACCCCCCGCGTAGCCGGGCATCGCGGTGACCGGGTCCAGGCGCACCACGGTGTGCGGGCGCGGGGCGTTGACCATCTGCCCGCCGCCCAGGTAGATCCCGACGTGGTAGATCGTTGCATCGTGGCCGGGAGCGGTGGCGTAGAAGACGAGATCACCGGGCGTGAGACCACCCGTGCCGAGCCTGGCCGGGATGCGCCGGCCGGCACCGGCCTGGGCGGCCGCGGTGCGCGGCAGCCGGATACCCACCGTGGCGTAGGCGTAGGTGGTCAGCCCGGAGCAGTCGTAGCCCTTGACGGTCGTGCCGCTGGTGCCGCTGGGCGTGCAGCAGATCCCGTAGGAGGGGCCGTTCGCGTTGCCGCCGCCCCACGCATAGGGCACGCCCCGCTGGGAGAGCGCCGCCTCGATCACGGTGCGGACCTGGCCGGAGAGGTGTGTGAGGTCGGGTGCCTGGGCGGCCGCGGTGTACTGCTCGATCCAGCCCAGCACGTCGGCCACGTACGCGGCCGAGTGGTTGTACTGCCATAACGCGGCCTCGAGCTGGGTGCGTTTGGCCAGATCACGTCCGCCTGAGCAGAGATAGACCGCAGCCCCGAGCGCGGCATCGTCGGCATTGTGCGGATCGGCGACCGTGTCGCCGTTGCCGTCCTTGCCCACCGACTCCCAGGTGGAGGGCAGGAACTGAAACGGGCCGACCGCGCGCTCGCCCTGCGCGGTGCCGTCCCATGTGCCGTGGTCGGTGTCGGGGACGGCGGTGGTGTTGCCGCCGTGGCCGGAGCCGGTCAACAGCACCCCGTAGATCTTGGGGCGGATGTCGCCGCCCGCGGTGATGGTGTGGCCTGCCGCGTGGTGGGACTCGACCTTGGCGATCCCGGCGAGGATCGGCCAGCGCATGCCCCGGCACCCCGGCGCGTACCTGCCCACCTGCCGGGCGGCCTTGTGGTAGGCGGCCAGCATCCGCGGCGGGATGTCCGCGGTGCTGCCGCCCCCGGCGATCCCCCCATCCCCCTGGGCCGTGGTCGTTAAAGCGGTGTAGGTGCTGATCGCCTGGGGGAGCGGCGCGGCGCAGCACACGGCGGCGAACATCAGCAGCGCCACCATGCAGCCCCACCGCCGGATGCGGCGTCCCGGCGGCCTCACGCCTCCTCACCGTCCTCGTCCTGCCAGCGCTCACGCACCCGGCCCAGCCGGTTGATCTGGTCGGCGTCCGGCTCGGTGCGCCGCATCAGCTCCCGCATCCGCCGGCGTGCCTCCTCCCGCGGATTGGGCGCGGTGGTGGTTGCGGGACGGGCGGGGGTGCCGGGATCGGACGGTGAGCGGGGTGCCGGGGCATCAGGGCGCGGGTGCGGTGGTGTGGGCGGGGGCGGCGTGGGGCCGCCCGCCGCCGCCCGCCCCGAGCGTGAGGCTGCGGGGCGTGCCCCGGCCGGTGCCGGGCGCCGGGCGGGTGCGGGCGTGGCTGGGGTGGGCAGGCGGCGCCCGGCAAAGGAGAAGGCGCCGCCGTGGTCGTCGGTGTGCTCGCGCAGGACCCGGGCCACGTGCCGGCCCGTGTCGCTCCAGGCCCGGCGGTCTTCGCGAACCGTGTTGGCCCACACCCGGACCTGCTGACGGGCGTCCTGGGCGTAGCGAGAGCCTGCTGAGCGGGCCCGGCGGATGCCTGCGGGCAGCCCGACCGTCGCCCCGTACGCGGCCCGTCCGCCCCGGTTCAGGATGCGGTAGCCGCGCAGGCGGACCAGCCGGTTGTGGGCCCGGGTGGAGAGCAGGGTGCGGTCGGCGTGCTGGTCGTGCAGCGTCTGGCCGGTTTCGGCGTCGACGATCTTCCCGTCCGGGGTGCGGTAGCGGTCGGGCGGGCCTGAGGGCCGGCGCGGCCCGCCGCCCGCACCGCCTGGGCCACCGCCGCCGTCCCGGGGGCCGCCCGCGCCCGGGCCCGGGTCGCCGTCGGCGGTGGGCTTGCGCCACGCGGCCAGCCGCTCCGGATCCGGCCGGCGTCCGATCAGCAGCCCGTACGCGCCCTGGGCGCCCAGCCGCGCGCCCAGGGCGCCCACAGCCGCGGCCGCCGTCAGCGGGGCCAGGCCGCGCCCGGCTTCGGCCACGCCATCGGCCAGGAGGCGGCCGGTGTCCGTCGGCATGCCCGCCCCGTCGGCCAGGGAGGTGAGCGCACCCATCAGCCGCTGCCGGGTGCCGAGCATTCCGAACCTGCCGCCACCACTCCAGCCGCTGACGGCGCGTAAGCCTCCGCCGTATCCGCCCAGCGCTGTCGGGGAGTTGAGGGCGAGTGCGGCGCCGAGCTCGGAGGTGTCGCCGGGCAGGTGGGTGCCGCCGACCTTGGCGTAGCGCATCCGCATCGCCATGCGCCGGCCAAAGGAAGCGATCCCCGTCACCAGGCGACGGTGACCGGCCGCGCCGGCGATCGCGAGGACGTCGATGAGCAGGATCCGCTCGACCATCAGGTCGGGGCCGTTGGTGAGGACCGCGTCGATCGCGATGCCGAAGAACGGAATGAACGCGCAGATCCCGACCGTGGCGAGGAGGGCGATGCCCCAGATCGACAACCACTTCCACACCGCCTGCCGCGGCGGCCCTGGCAGCATGGCCGCGACGAACGTGACGCCCCCGCCGGCCGCAGCCGCGGCACAGATGCCCTGGGTGCCGAGCAGAACGACGGCGCTGGACAGCAGCATGCCGCAGATGAACAGAGCGGCGATCAGCAGCAGCAAGGCGCCGCCGACCCGCCACCAGGTGGGTTTTTCGGCGTAGGCAGCGCACGACGTGCCGACCGGGCCGGCCTTCTTCATGTCCGAGAGGAACGCGGCGAACGCCTGGTCCTCGTCAGTGACGATCGCAGTGGAAGCATCAAGGAGTTCGCCGCCCGGCGTGAGCGAGGGGAGATCGTGACCGGTAGCCTTGGCGTCGACGTCGCGCTCGCAGTACTTCCTGCCCGGCCCGTGGATCAGCCTGCAGGGGTCGTTCGCCTTGTGCCCGCTGTCGCTGGTCGAATTGGGCAGGTATCCGCCGGCGACCCACTTCAGGTGGACGGCATAGGCCTTGCGGTCGGCAGTCTTGGCAGGGTCGAGAATGCGCCCGTACTGAAGGAGCATGTACGGCTTCACGATCAGGGCGTTCGTGATCGAGTCCTGGATGGGCCGGGCCACCTCGCTGGCCGAGACCGGTCTATCGCCCTCCTGCTGCTCGCACCTGATCTCGGCCTGGCCGGCCATGCCGTCGCAGGGGCTCTTGCTGGCGAGGTGGCCGCCCCAGTCGTAGGAGTTGACGCTCTGCTGGGCGACCTCGGCGGCGACCTGCTGGGCCTGGCCCAGCGGCCCGTCCGGGCCGAGCAGGGTGTCGGGGCGGATCAGCGCGGAGGCGGCGATCGCCCCGATGAGCAGGGTGAGGAAGATTTCGCCCAGCCCACGGCCGACCCGCCCGCGCACGATCATGAAGGCGGCGAACACGAACGCCCAGGCCAGCAGCAGCCCCTTGAGCCCGAGCGTGTCGACGACGATGTGGTCGTAGGCGCCGGCGGTCTTCTGCGCGGGACGGGTGAGGAGCTTGAGCAGCGGGAAGCGGAAAGCGACCTCGATGGCCCATCCGGCCAGCCCGACCAGCAGGCGGATCAGGGTGAACAGCCCGGACAGGGCGAAGGCGAGGGCCTGGGACTTGAAGGCGATGATGGAGCCGCCGGAGGCGCTCAGGTCGTAGCCGTCGATCGCCACCCCCTCGGAGGAGGTGATGTTCAGCGGCGCGAGCAGGTCTGACGTCTCGCTGGTGCTGCCGGCCGCGTACACGACCTGGGTGTTCACCAGGAGGAACACGCCGGTGAGGAGCACCACGAAGCCGGCCGGGCGCAGCATCGCACGCTGTGGACACACCACGTCAGCGCCGCCTTTGCCCAGTGGCGGACCGCAGCCGCCACACCACCAGCACAGCCACACCCGCCCCGGCGGTCGCCAGCCTCCGCGCCGCACCGGCCACGTCACACTGCCGACCGACGGCGGTGGCTGTCGTGCCGCGCCGGCAGTACGCCTTGCCCGGGCCCGCGATCAGGTCGCAGGGATCGTGGCGCGGTGTGCGGGCGCCGCCGGTAAAAGCCCGTCCGGTGTGCGGCCACCACCCCTGCGGCACACCCACCCCGAGGGCGAGGATGACCACACCGGCCACGACGCAGGTCACGGTGAGGATGCCGGCGGCCGCGGCGACGCGACGGGAACGCTCCCGCCCTGCAGTGGTCATCACTGGTATGCCTCCGTATGGGCGTCATGGGCCGCACCGGCGCCGGTTGCGGAGGGCGGGGCTGCGCTTCGGTGGCGTCCTGGGGTGGTGGTGATGGAGGCGGTGATGCGCTCGATGCGGGGGATGGAGACCTTGATGCGGCCGGTGTTCTGCCGCGGGCAGGTGATCAGGAACTCGCCCTCCCGGCCCTGGTGGCCGACGGGGGACAGGCCGGTGGTCACCAGCCGCAGCAGTGCGTCGTCGCCTGGGTCGAGCCCGACGAACTCCAGGCCGCGACGGGCGCGTTCACGGTCGGTGGTGCGGGCCAGCGCGCGGTAGGCCATCAGGCCTCGGTCGGGGCCGAGTTCCTCGGCGTCGTGCGAGCCCGCCAGGAGGCCGGCGCCGTGCTTGCGGCCGTCATGGAGGATCTCGTGAACCAGGGCGGTGCCCTCGGCCGAGGAGGTGAGCCAGTACAGCTCGTCCAACACCACTGCGGTGAACCGTTCGGGGTCGGCGAATGCGGTCTGCCGGGCGAGAGCTGCGATCAGGTAGAGCACCGCCCGGCCGATCAGTGCCTCCAGCGGCTGCTGGTGCAGGATCTCGGGCTTGTCGAACGCGGCCTTCGGGGGCAGCTTCAGGCCCGTGGTGGTGATCACGATCATGTCGGAGGCGCTGGAGGCGTCCAGCCGCACGGGCGGCAGTGTCGGGTCGAAGACCATCCGCGCCAGGGAGTTGGTGGCGACGACCCGGAGGAGGCCGGCCAGGGTGGCGGCCGCGTCCTGCCGCTTGCCCGCCTGGCGTGCGGCCGTCTTTTCAAGGACCTCGAGGACACGGTGCATAGACGGGGCGTCGCTGCGGGCGGCCTGCTCGACGGCGTGGTGGAGAACCTCGCCATGGGTGCTCATCGGGCCGATGCCGAGTTGCAGGGTGAGGTAGGACAAGGCGTAATGGCGGCCCTCTGGGCCGTCGAACATGCGCAGCGGGTCGATGGACACCTCGGCCCGGGCGGCGTCGATGATCTGGGCGCGGCCGTTGGCGGCGGTGCGGGCGAAGGTCGCCCACTCGCGCATCGGGGTGCGGTCGATGCAGATCGCGCAGCCGCCGCGTGCCCACACCGCCTCCGCGATCAGTTTCTGCAGCACGCTCTTGCCCGCGCCGAGGTCCCCGACGATGCCCATCGAGGCGGACGCGTCGACCTTGGGCGCGTCCGCCACGTTGATCATGACGGGGCGGGTGGTGCCGCAGTCCAGGTCGATGCCCAGGAACATGCCGTTCGGGTCGCCGACCTCCGCGTGAGTGAAGGCCCCGGAAAGCGCCCAGTCCTCGGAGACCTGGTGCTGGGTGAATTCCCGTAGCACGCCGGGCCGTACGGTGCCGGGAAGGCCGAGGGTGAACAGGGCTTCCTGCAGGCCGGCCGGGCGTACGGCGCGGTAGTCGGCGCCGGCGAGCAGCGCGGTCAGGGCGCGGGCCCTCGCGTCGCAGACGGCCGCCGTCGGCCCCCACACGGTCAGCGCGGTCACGGACTGCACCTCGACCTCGACCGACGTGCGGGACAGGCGGGCATCCAGCTCGCCGAGGTCGCGGGCGGCTTCGGTGAGGGAGGCGGGCATGCCGGTGGGGCGGGCGTCGTACTGGTCGGCCTGGTCGATGAGTTCGTTCTTCTTGCGCCGCACCTGCTCACGGGCCTTCTCCGCCGGCACCAGCGTGAGGTCGATGGTGTAGTCGACGGGGAAGTCGAGCATCTCCAGCTGGGCGAAGAGGTCGGCGGCATCCTGACTGACGGCGGGCGGGCACTCGGCCAGCGCCAACTGCGCCTGATAGCCGACCCCGGCCTCGGACTCGACCTGCAGCCAGCGCCGCCGAAGCGGCGATCCGGCCTGCAGCCGCCACCAGGCGGTGCGGCCCGAACGGGTGATCCGGCCCGCGCTCGTGAGGTCGCCCGGGTCGTCGAGGCCGGGGTCGATGCCGCCTTCCTGCAGACGCACCTGGCCGAGCTCGGCGTAGCTGGGGGAGCGCAGCACACCGCCCTGGAGCTGCCCGCCGTACAGCTCGCTGGTCTCGGCCTCCGCCAGCAGCGGCTCGGCGAGGCCGCGGTGCAGGGCGTGCTGGATCATCCAGACGATCTCCGCCGGCCGGGCGGGGCGGAAGGCGATGCCACCGGCGAGCGCGGCCTCCACCCGGGCGGCCTGATCGCGGTAGGCGCTCACCTCGCGCCGGGCCACCGGCGTCGGGCGCATGCCGAGCATCGGCGCTATCTCGGCCCACGCCGCGCCGAGTTGCGCGGAGACTGGCAGGCCGCCGGTGGCGGTGTGCAGGGGCACGGCCAGCCACAGGGTGCGCCGGTGCATCTCCTGCTCATCGAGGAGGTCCAGGGCGGCCTCGATGTTCTCCACCCACGGATGCCGGCCCGCACCGGGTGCCTGTTGGGCGGGCTCGATGCCCTCGATCATCTTCAGGCCGATCTCGCCCGGGTCGACTTGCGCGCACAGGCCGAACAGCCGCGGGGCCCCGGACAGCGATCGCACCAAGTGCGTGATTTTTGCGAGCTGTTCGTCACGGACCGCGGGCGGTAGGTAGGTGCCCTGGAGGGTCTCTTCACGCTGGCCGTGGGCGTCCGGGCCGGGGTGCAGGCGGTAGAGGGCCCACACGCTGCCGTGCGTCGACCAGACCAGGTGCCCGGCGATGTGACGGATCGGCACCCTCACCGCGCACCCCCTTGCTGGGCGAGCGTGAGCAGCTTCTGCACACCCGACACCGGCCCCGCGGTCACCGCAGGAGCAGCCGGCGGTGTGCGGCGGGGCGAGGACGAGCGGCCTGCGGCCGGGCTTGGGTGCGCAGCTCGGGCTGGACGCCGCGCGAACGCAGGGGAGGGCGCGGCCGGGAGGGGAGCGGGCGCGGGCGCGTCCTCGACGGTGAAGCTGCCGAGCAGCGGGCGGGGCGCGCGGTCGCGGGCGGCCCGTCCGCCGATCCGCCCGCCGCGGGGCTGCCGGCCAAGCAGCACCCAGCCCAAAGCGGCGGGCATCGGAGCACGGCCCCGGACCTTCGGCCGGCGCACCATCCAGATGACCAGGGCCCACCCGACGATGGGGATGGGTCCCATCCATGACCACCAGCTGATCGTCTTGACCAGGAGGAAGCCGCCGCCGACGGCGACCGTGATCTGTGCGGGGGTGTAGGGGCCGAGGGGGATCTTCCAGTCGGCGATTTTGCCCAGGACCCAGGGGTGGCGGCGGGCGGTGGTGTAGAAGCGGCCCACCCGCGCCGCGGCCGCGGTCACAGCCGGTCCCCGACGCCGGGCGCGTGGTCGGGCGGGGCGGGGAGTTCGGAGCGGACGACACCGGGGACGGCGGGTGCGCCCTTGGACGGGTTCTTCACCTCGTCGGTGAACATGTTCGCCAGGTCGTTGCGTGCGTTGTACAGCCCGAGCGCGATCACCATCAGGAGCAGGGCGCCGATCCCCGCCTTCAACGAGAATTTCTGGATCATGATGACGACGACGAGGCAGATCAGCCCGGCCTGCAGGCCCTTCGTCGCCCACTGTTTGAACATGGTGATCCACGAGTTGCCGAGGTCGTTCAGCTGCCCGGCGAGCATCAGGCCGTGCACCGTGTTCATCGCCCGCCCCCGTCCTGGGTAGTCCCGGAGGCCAGCGCGGCGATTTCCCACCGGCCCGAGCGGGCCTTGAGCGTGAGCTCGTAGGACAGTGGCCACCGGCCGGTGGTGTCGCGGGCTTCCACCGAGGCGAGGATGCGCACCGTGGTGCCGTCGGCCGGTACCTGCTCGGCGGTCGCGGCCTCGTCGATGGCGGACATCTGCTGGACGGCAACAGCCGTGTAGGGGGCGGGGGTGACGGCGGTGAGGTTCACGCCGGGCGCGAGGTAGCGGCTCACCTCGCCGGCACCGGTCAGGTAAGCGGTGAGGAACTCCCCGACCGCGGACGAGAGATCACCGTCCGGGACGCTCACGGCGTACGGCGACTTCCGGACTGCGGCGCGGGCGGGGCCGGCCACTACGGCGGGCGCTGCGGTCACGGTGAACGAGGAGCCTGTGCTGTCGGAGGCCACCGGGACGGCGTAGTAGCGCAACCGTCCGCCTGCGTATTGCGCAGCCACCGTCACCGACCACGCGCCGGTGCCGTGCTGAGCACTGCGCACCGCCGTCACCGACTGGGGCGCCGATTGCGCACTGGTAGCTGGGTCGGGCAGTTCGACGTCGGGTGCCATCGAGTGCGCAAGCCGTGCCTGCGCACTCGTCTCGTCGTTCGCGTCGCTGCGCAGCCACGTGGCGATGAACACCTGCGCATAGCCGCCCGGGTCGGGGGCGGATGCCGCGGTGCGCACGACGGCGGGCCTCGCGGCGGGGGCCGCCGCGAGGGTGGTCGGGGTGGAGGTGACGGCGATGGCCAGGGCGATGGGGCCGGCCGCGATGACCGTCCAGACCGCCAGGCGCGAGAGCCGGACGCGGCGCCGCATCGCCTCCAGCCGGGCGCCACCCGCCGTCACAGCAGCAGCCTCGCCCGCTGTGGCCTGCATGCCAGAGGACATGGTCAAACTCCCAGGTCAGAACATGTGATTGCTGACCTTGAGGAAAGCCGCCGACCCCGACCCGACCACCAACCACGAGACCCCGACCACGGTCACGATGGGGACACGAAGCTGGTGTCGGGTCTGTGGTCGGCCCGACCACAGACCCGACCGGGCCCGAGGTGCGTCTGCTGGCGCTCACCGCCTCATACACAGGCACCCCGCCGAGGATGCGCGAACACCCGTCTGCCCCACCCCCCCGGGCCGGCGCCGGGGCGCGGGCGCACACAAGGACACCACCAGACCCGCCCAGGGGCGGTCTGCGCATCGGCACACCTGGCTCTGCGCACCAGGACATCCAGTTCCACGGCCGGCCTGCGCACCCGCTGCCCCCAACCCGACTGCGCACGACCCACGATCCGTTGCGCAGCCCCGAATTGCGCAACCTCATGGAGGCTGCGCAACGGCTGCGCACCGTACGGGCAAGGAGTGGTCGGCCCCACCATGAGCCCGACCACGGCAGCGGGAAGGCTGCGTTGCGGGATCGTGACCGGTGGTCGGGGCTCGTGGCCGTCAGCCTGGTCGGGGCCGGCGGGTGAGCTGACAGTATGGAACGCCCCCACGCCTGCGCAGCCGCGTCCCTCGGCCGCCCCACGCCGGCGGGCACGGTGCGCCGTCGTGGCCGCCGCACGCGGCCTGCGCCCAGGACGGCGCGGTGAGCGGCTTCGGATCCGGGATCCGCCGCGGCGTGATGGCGGCCGACCGGTACACGCAGATCGCCAACGCGCTGTTCCGTGATGGCCGCATCTCGTATCGGGCGAAGGGCTTGTTCGGCTACATCAGCACCCACCGGGACGGCTGGCCGGTCACGATCGCCGCTCTCGTCGCGCGGGGACCGGATGGGCGGGAAGCGGTACGCACCGGCCTGCAGGAGCTCGAGGCGCACGGCTACCTGATCCGTGAACGCCTGCGCCGCCCGGACGGCACCCTC
Source organism: Streptomyces griseorubiginosus (assembly GCF_017614965.1). Classification (GTDB taxonomy): domain Bacteria; phylum Actinomycetota; class Actinomycetes; order Streptomycetales; family Streptomycetaceae; genus Streptomyces; species Streptomyces griseorubiginosus_B. Next base: position 12,243 of record NZ_WVUG01000249.1, read on the forward strand.
GGCGAGATCGTCTACTGCATCACGGACCGCCCGGCCGCCTGGGACATCGCACGGATCGAAGCCGGCTTGGCCAGCCCGGCCACCGAGGCCGAGTACGCCGGCAACTTCCCGGCGGGGATCCGCCGGGGCGTGATGGCGGCCGATCAGTTCACCCAGATCGCCAACACGCTCTTCCGCGACACCCGGTTGTCCTTCAAGGCCAAGGGTCTGTTCGGACTGCTCTCCACGCACCGGGACGGCTGGCGGATGACGGTCACCGACATCGTCCGCCGTGGCCGCGACGGTGACGCGGCCGTCAAGAGCGGGCTGAAGGAGCTTCAGAAGCACGGCTTTTTGGTCCGGGAACGCCAGCGCGCCCCGGGCGGCACCCTCGGCGCGGCCGCGTATGTCATCACCGACCTGCCCGCTTGGCGAAGCGGCAGGTCACAGCCAGAGTCGGGTTTTCCACCGGTGGATGACCCTACGTTGGCTGATCCCGGCACGAAGAACACCACCGTTAAGAACACCAACCAGCACAACACCCAGCCCTTCCGTCCGTGCGACCGCGGCGACGGCGCGCGCACGAACGCATCAGCGGCCCCCGCGCACGCGGCCACGTCGCCGAAGCCGCCTGCGGCAGGCGAGCTGGACGCGGGCATCCGGCTGCTGCTTGAGATCGGGGCGGAACGTCCCGAACTGCTGCTGACCGGGCCGGCGCTGAGGGATCAGGGCCGTGTGGCGAGCGTGATGCTGGAGGCCGGCTGGAGCCCCGGGCAGCTGCGCCACGTCGTCACCGGCCGGCCGCTGCCCTGCCCGGTGAGCACCTCGATCGGCGCGATCATCGCCGCCCGGCTCCGCGCCGCCCAGGCCTACCCGCCTCCCGCCACCGCCGCCCGCCACGGTGCGGCCCCGCTGGATGGTCCGTCCGTGGAGGCGGTGGGGGAGCGGTCATCGACCGCGGCCGCCGCCCGCACGGTGGGCCAGGCCCTCAGCTACCGGGCCCTTACCGAGTGCGCCGGCTGCGGCGTGCCCGCCACCGCCGGCGGAGGCGACCTGTGTCCGGCCTGTCTGGGC
>NZ_WVUG01000024.1 GCF_017614965.1 Streptomyces griseorubiginosus
GAGCGTACGGGACGGCCGGTGCGCGCCTCGACGGCCGCGGTGTCGAAGAAGCCGTTCATGGCGACCGGGGTGGCGATGACGCCGACCTCCCAGTCCCGTTCCTGTGCGGCGGTGATCAGCCTGCCCACGTCCGCGGCGACCCCGGCGGCACAGACGACGACGTAGAGGAAGGGCTTCCCGGCCTGTTCGGTCATCCCGAGACCCTACTGAACGGGGGCCCTGCTGAACGGAATCCCTACTGGAGCGGGAAGGTCTCCCCGCGTTCGGCCTCGGGGCGCGGGCCGTGGATGCGGCGGTCCTTCTCCTCGATGGGCACGTCGTTGATGCTTGCCTCGCGCCGGGTCATCAGGCCGTGCTCGTCGAACTCCCAGAGTTCGTTGCCGTAGGAGCGCCACCACTGGCCGCCGGCGTCCCGGCACTCGTACTGGAAGCGGACGGCGATGCGGTTGCCGTCGAAGGCCCACAGGTCCTTGCGCAGGGCGTAGTCCAGTTCGCGCTCCCACTTCGCGGTGAGGAAGCCGACGATCTCGGCGCGTCCGGTGACGAAGGTGTCGCGGTTGCGCCAGACCGAGTCCTGCGAGTAGGCGAGCGCCACCTTGTGCGGGTCGCGGGTGTTCCAGGCGTCCTCGGCGGCCTGGACCTTCTGCGCCGCGGTCTCGCGGGTGAAAGGGGGCAGGGGCGGGCGGTCGGCGGCCATGGGTTCCTCCTCGGCGGATGGACGGGCAGCGGCGGAGAACGAGCGTTCTCCGGCTCGGCTGCTACCGTAGGAGAACGCTCGTTCTCACGTCAAGGAACGCCGCGCACGAGGAGGTCGTACACCGCATGGCCGTCATGGACAGCGCAGTCGCCCGGGAGCAGGCGCTGGACGCCGCCGAGGAGTTGTTCTACGGGCGGGGCGTCCAGGCCGTCGGCATGGACGACATCCGGGGCGCCTCCGGGGTCTCCCTCAAGCGGCTCTACCAGCTGTTCCCGGCGAAGGAGCAGTTGGTGGAGGCGTATCTGGAGCGGCGGGACGTGCGCTGGCGGAATCGGCTGGCCGCGTTCGTGGCGCGGCGCGAGGATCCCCGGGAGCGGATCCTCGCGGTGTTCGACTGGCTGGAGGAGTGGTTCGGCGAGGACGGCTTCCGCGGGTGCGCGTGGATCAACTCCTACGGCGAGCTGGGCGCCACGTCGCCCCGGGTGGCGGCCCAGGTGCGGGCGCACAAGGATGCCTTCCGGGCCTATCTCGCCGGGCTGGTGGCGGACGCGGGGCTGCCCGGCGCGCTGGCCGGGCAGCTGTTCCTGCTGGCGGAGGGCGCCATGGTCACCGCGGGCATCACCGGGCAGACCGGGCCCGCACGCGAGGCCCGTGAGGCCGCGCGGCTGCTGGTGCGGGCCGGCTGAGCCTCACCCCTCGGCCACGGTGATCGCGCTCACCGGGCAGGCGCGGGCGGCCTCCCGGACCATCGGGTCGCCGCCGCCGTCCTCGCGGCCCGGCAGCAGTGTGCTGAAGCCGTCGTCGTCCTGGGTGAAGACCTTCGGGGCGGCGAGGGCGCACTGGCCGGCGCCGATGCAGACGTCCCTGTCGATCTCGATACGGGTGTCGGTGTGCATGGCCTTGAGCCTCTTACCAGGTCCCGGGGAGTTCCAGCATCCCCTGGATGGTGTCGCCGGGCTTGAAGGGGATCTCCTCGGGCGGGGCGGCCAGGCGCAGTCCGGGCAGCCGGTCGAAGAGGGTGTGCAGGGCGATCTCCAGCTCGGCCCGGGCCAGGTTCTGGCCGAGGCACTGGTGGATGCCGAAGCCGAAGGCGACGTGGTGACGGGCGGGACGGTGCCAGTCGAGGGTGTCGGGGGCGGGGTAGACGTCCACGTCGCGGTTGATGACCGAGGTGGAGAAGACCACGCCGTCACCGGCCCGGATGGTCGTGGAGCCGGCCTCGATGTCCTCCGTGGCCCTGCGCAGCAGCCCGTCCGCGATGGACAGCAGGCGCAGCAACTCCTCGACGGCGTCCGGGAGCAGTCCCGGGTCGGCCCGCAACTCGGCCAGTCGCCCCGGGTGTTGGAGGAGGGTGAAGGTGCCCAGCGAGATCATGTTGGCGGTCGTCTCATGGCCCGCGACCAACAGGATGGTCGCGAACGAGATGACTCCCCGGCGGTCCAGCACGCCCTCGCGCAGCTGCCCGTGGACGAGTTGGTCCAGCACCCCGTCGCCGGGCTCGGACTGCTTCTGCTTGCGGTCGATCAACTCATCGAAGTAGCCGTCCAGTTGATCGCGCGCGTCCTGGACGTCCGTGACCGCGGGGCCACGCAGCAGCCGCCGTGACTGCGCCTCGAAGAAGTCGTGGTCCTCGTACGGGACGCCGAGCAGTTCGCAGATCACCATCGACGGCACGGGCAGCGCGAAGGCGCTCACCAGCTCGGCGGGCGGCCCCTTCTCGGTCATCGCGTCCAGCAGCCCGTCGACGATCCGCTGGATCCGCGGCCGCAGTTCGGCGGCGCGCCGGAGGGTGAAGCTGGGCACCATCATGCGCCGCTGGGCATGGTGCTCGGGGTCGTCGACGCCGAGCAGCGCGACCCTCCGGTTCTTCACCGCCGCGAAGCGCTCGGTGGGCGCCGGGAAGCCGGGATGGCTGCGGTCGGTCGACAGGCGGGGGTCGGCGAGCAGTTGGCGGGCCAGGGCGTGTCCGGTCACCAGCCAGGCGGGACGGCCGTCGTAGAGGGTGACGCGGGCGAGCGGGCGGGCGGCACGCAGGGCGTCGTAGCCGGTGGGCGGGTGGTAGGGACAGGTCCGGTCCTGGGGGAAGGCCACAGGTTCCGTTTCCGTCATGGAAGACCTCGCAGACGATGAGTGCGTCGTGCAGATCCTCATTAGATGCCCGGGGCATCCATGGGGCGACGAACAGTTCGGCCAGATCGGTGACGCGGGGATTCTGGCCGAGGACGCTCGCTCGGGCTCCGGCGGCCCGGCCGCGCTCGGGGACCGGTGGGCTCCTCAGCCGAACGCCCGGCTGACGGCGAGGCCGTCCTCGTGGACGTGGTGACGGGTGATACGGCCGTGCGCCGCCGTGAGGTGCAGCGCGAACCTGGCCTGATAGGGGCGTCCGGTGGGCCTAGCGGTCTGCCGGATCCCGCCGAGTACGACGGCGTGCTCGCCGTCGACCGGGATCCGCTCGATCCGCGTCGCCGCGCGCTCCGGGACGTGCTGGGCGGCCAGTTCCCGGTGATGGGCGGCGGCCTCGGCGCGGGTGGCGCGGTGGCGGATCCAGGGCGTGGCGGCGCGGCCGTGCTCGTCCTCCGGCCGGTTCACCAGCCAGTCGACGTCGGGAGCGTACAGCCCGTGACCGGCGGGGCCATGGTGTGGTTCCGCGGGCGGTGCGATAGGGATGAACCATACGGGCACCTGTGTTGAAGCACAGTGCCAGTCGAGCACCAGAACACGACGATGGGACGGATGCCATGCCTCTCGAGGGTGAGTACGTACCGAGTCCGGAGCAGTGGGTTCGCGATCAGGTGGAGCTGTACGAGAGCTCCGGTGGCACGAAGGGCACGACGCTGATGGACACCGGGATGCCCGTCATCGTGCTGACCACCCGCGGCGCGAAGAGCGGCAAGATCCGCAAGACGCCGTTGATGCGTGTCGAGCACGACGGGCGGTACGCGGTGGTGGCCTCCAAGGGCGGTGCTCCCGAACACCCCGTCTGGTACCACAACGTCAAGGGCGATCCCCATGTCGAGCTCCAGGACGGGCCGGTGAAGCGTGACTACACGGCCCGCGAGGTGACCGGCGCGGAGAAGGACGAGTGGTGGGAGCGCGCGGTCGCGGCCTATCCGCCGTACGCCGACTACCAGAAGAACACCGACCGGGAGATCCCTGTGTTCGTGCTCGAACCGCGCGACGCGAACGGATGACGCGGGCCCGGCCCGGTCGCTGGTGAACCGGGCCGGGAGAAAATCTCGGGGAATTTATCCGGGAGAAGACGCATGGTCCGGTGAGTGCCGGGCACGCGTGCGTCAGGCCCCGCCGCGTTCCCCCGTCGCGGCGGGGCTCTCCCATGCCTCCTCGGCCGGCCGGTCGGTGATGTCGAGGAAGATCTGGTCGGCCTCCGGCACGCTGCTCGCCACGGACCGCTTGATGCGTACGGCGACCTCCTCCACCCGCTCGCTGTCCAGCCCGGGCACCAGGTCGACCCGGGCGGCGACGAGGGCCTTGTCGAGGCCGGTCTTCATGGTGAACAGCGCCTCCACGCTGTCGATCTCGGGCTGTGCCTCCAGCACCTCCCGGATCCGGTCGGCCGACTCCGGGTCGGCGGCCTCCCCGATCAGCTGGTCGCGTGCCTCACGGCCCAGGTGGTAGGCGACGTACACGAGCAGCGCGCCGATCAGGATCGAGGCCGACGCCTCCCAGACCACCTGCCCGGTGACCATGTGCAGCGCCATGCCGACGGCGGCCACCGTCACACCGAGCACCGCCGTGCCGTCCTCGGCGACCACCGTGCGCAGCGCCGGGTCGCGCAGCCCGCCCTTGCCGCCCTGTCGGCGCACCTGGTGCAGGGCCCGCAGCAGGGAGGCGCTCTCCGCGAGGAAGGCGACGCCGAGCACGACGAGGCCCGCCACATAGCCGCTGATCTTCTCCTCGGCGCCGTTGCGGAGTGCCTCGACGCCCTGGAAGAAGGAGAAGCAGCCGCCCATCACGAAGATGCCGACGGCCGCCAGAAGGGACCAGAAGAAGCGCTCCTTGCCGTAGCCGAAGGGGTGGCGCCGGTCGGCCGGCCTTCTGCTGCGGCGCAGCGCGGCCAGCAGGAAGACCTCGTTGAGGCTGTCCGCCACCGAGTGCGCCGCCTCCGACAGCAGAGCCGGCGATCCGGCGATCAGGCCGCCCGCCGCCTTGGCCGCCGCGATCACGAGGTTGGCCGCGAGCGCCACGAGTACCGTGACGCGTGTCCTTCGATCCGCCTGGTTGTCCGAGGATGTCCTACTCACCTTCGCCGACTGCCCCTGACGGTTGGGATCACACCGTGCGGGCGGCCGAATTCGGGGAACGCGGTTGTCAGAGCACCGGCGCAGTGGGAGGAGGAGGCATGGGTGGGGGCAATGAGGCGTACGGCACGAAGCCCTTCAAGCGGTCCAAGAGCCATTTCACGGACCGGATCACCGCGGACGGCCGGGACGGCTGGCCCGTGGAGGCGGGGCGTTACCGGCTGGTGGTCAGCCGTGCCTGTCCGTGGGCGAGCCGTGCGGTGATCTCGCGCCGGCTGCTGGGTCTGGAGGGCGCGCTGTCGATGGGCATCGCCGACCCGATCCAGGACGACCGCAGCTGGCGCTTCACCCTCGACCCCGACGGACGTGACCCCGTCCTCGGCATCCACTTCCTCAGCGAGGCCTACGACCGGCGGGAGAGCGGCTACCCGGGCGGGGTCAGCGTGCCCGCGATCGTCGACGTACCCAGCGGGAAGCTGGTGACCAACGACTACCAGCAGCTCACCCTGGATCTCGCCACCGAGTGGACGGCCCTGCACCGCCCCGGCGCGCCCGACCTGTATCCGCAGGCCCTGCGCGACGAGATCGACACGGTGATGGCGGACGTCTACGAGGACGTCAACAACGGTGTGTACCGGGCCGGTTTCGCCACCGACCAGGAGGAGTACGAGGCCGCCTGCGCCGGGGTGTTCCGGCGGCTGGAGCTGCTGGTGCCGCGGCTGGAGCGGCAGCGCTATCTGGTCGGGGACACGATCACCGAGGCGGACATCCGGCTGTTCACCACGCTGGTGCGGTTCGACGCCGTCTACCACGGCCACTTCAAGTGCAACCGCTGGAAGCTCACGGAGAATCCGGTGCTGTGGGCCTACGCCCGCGACCTCTACCAGACGCCCGGCTTCGGTGACACCGTCGACTTCGATCACATCAAACGCCACTACTACCAGGTGCACACCGGTATCAACCCGAACCGGATCGTGCCCTTGGGCCCGGACCCGTCCGGCTGGCTGACGGCCCATCACCGCGAGGAGCTGGGCGGCCGGCCGTTCGGTGACGGCACGCCGCCGGGACCCGTGCCGGCAAACGAGCGGGTCGCTGCGACCGGGCGCCCCTGACGACGAAGGAGTAGGACATGGCCAAGAAGAAGAAACTGAAACTGCCCCTCGCCTACAAGCCGCTCGGTTTCGCGCTCGGCTGGGTGAGCGGATCCCTCGCGGGGCTCGCCTTCCGCAAGACGTGGATGGCGATCCGGCACGAGGAGGACGCGCCCGACGCGCTGGACAAGGACCGCGGCTGGGGGGAGATCCTGCTGGCCGCCGCGGTGCAGGGCGCGATCTTCGCGGTGGTGCGCAGTGCGGTGGACCGCGGCGGGGCCAAGGCCATCGAGCGCTCGACGGGCGTCTGGCCGGCCGCCGAGGACGGCGGCCGGGACTGACGCGGCCCCTGTGCCTCAGCCCTGCTTCGGGGCTGTCGGCGTGGTGCGGCGCAGGGTGAAGGAGTGGCCGGCCGGGTCGGCGTACCCGCGTTCCTCGTACGGCCCGGCGGCGTCCTTGGTCTCCAGCGGGCGCCCGCCGAGCTCCACCACCTTGCGCTCGGCGGCGTCCAGGTCCGTCACGACGAAGTCGAGATGGGCCTGGAGCGAGTTCTCCGGGCGCGGCCAGCTCGGCGGTGTGGCGTTCACATCGCGGCGGAAGGCCAGCCGGGAGCCGTCGGCGCTCCTGATCTCCACGCGGTTGGCGGTCGCGTCCGTCTCCTCCGCCTCCAGCAGTTCCTTGTAGAACACGGCGAGCTTCTCGGGCTCGGCACAGTCGAGCACCACGTAACCCGCTTCGACCAGTGGCATGTCTCCTCCGAAGGGTCCCGGGCGCGGGGCAGGTCGTGTCCCGCCGCCCTCACCCTCTCGGATATCCCGCGCCCGCCGATTCAGTCGGCGACCAGCCACTCCCCGTCCCGCATCACCTCCCGTCCCTGGAGCTCGTCGGCCTCCCGCCAGGCCTGGATGCGGCTCGGCCGGACGCGGAAGTACAGGTAGGGCGTGGAGAGTTGCCGCGGGTCGAAGCCCGTCCTGGCGGCGAAGAGGTCGCCCTCCTCCGGGCTCAACTCGGCCTGGGACACGGTCAGGACGGTGCCCTCGACCATCACGACGTCCCGGGTGGGTCCGATCCCGAGGCGCGCGGTGCCGGTCGCCCGCAGGTTGCGGCCGGTGGGGCTCGCGGCGGGGGTCGCGAACAGCAGGCTCTCGCCGTCCCAGCGGTAGGAGAGCGGTACGAGGTACGGCGCTCCCCCGTCGGCGCCGGCGCTGGCGACCCAGGCGTCGACGTCGTTCTCCAGCCGGTGCAGGGTGTCCTTCTTGCGCTGCTCGGGGGTGCGTGGGGCGGGTGCGGTCATGGTGCGGGGCCTCCTCGCGGTCCTGGTCACCTGGCCAGTGTGGTCGGAGATCGTCTCCGGCGCCTTTCTTTCCGCGAGCCGGGCCGCCGCCGCGTCCAGCACCCGGCGGCACGCTGCAGGAGGGGGCGATGCAGTTCGCCGGACGGCTCGCCCCGCCGGCCACCGCGGCCGACCGGCTGGCGGCGCTGCTGCACGGCGCGACGGTAATCATCCAGCCGTTGTGGGCCGCGCACGAACCGCAGATGGAGGAGCTGACCATCCCCTTCCCCCGACGCCGACGGCGCACCGGCGTTCCTGCCCGCCGAACGGCTCTCCCTCAAGTGATCCCTTCGCCGGGCCGCCGGAGGTGCCGGCCTGTTGTCGCCGGCCGACAATCCGCGGGTCCACGACTGTGCGCCGGTGATAAGCCCCGCCGTATTACCGGCGGGTATCGTCGCCGGATGCCGAAGAGAGCCGCTGTGACCGAGGACGATCCGGGCGGCCCGTTCAACGCCCTGCCACCGGACCTGCACCGCCATCTCAGACCCTTCTTCGCCGACATCACGGAGGAGGTCGTACGGGCGATCCAGACCGAGATCCCCGAGTACGCGCGGCCCGCCGACGACACGTATCTGCAGGGGGTGCACCGGGGTGTGGACCACGCGCTGCGGGGGCTGCTGGAGCGGATGGCCGAGCCGGACACGGACTGGGAGCCGGTGAAGGCGACGTACCGGCGCATCGGTCGCGGGGAGGCGGAGGAGGGCCGCAGCCTCGACTCGTTCCAGTGGGCGCTGCGCCTCGGCGCCCGGGTCACCTGGCGGCGGGTGAACGCGCTGGTCGACGCGGACCTGCTGCCGCGCAACGTACTGGCGGCGTTCGGCGAGGCGCTGTTCCTGCACCTGGACGAGATGGCGGCCGCGACCACGGCGGGGTACACGGAGGCGCGGCTGCGCGAGGCCGGCGAGCTGCAGCAGCGCCGGTCGCGGCTGGTCGACCTGCTCACGGCCGATCCCCCGGCCTCCGCCGAGGCCATCGCGGAACTGGCGCACGGCGCGCGCTGGCCGGTGCCGCGGGCGCTGGCCGTCGTCGCGGTCGACCAGGGGCCGCGGCGCGGCCGGCAGCCCATCGTGGCGCCGGAGTTCCTGTCCCGCTTCGATGTCAGTCCGGCCGTGGTGGTGGTGCCGGATCCGGAGGGCCCGGGCCGGGCGCGGGCGGTGGCCGCGGCCCTGCACGGGCTGCGGGCTGCTATGGGGCCGACGGTTGCCCTGCACGAGGGTGCGCGGTCGCTGCGCTGGGCCGCCCAGGCGCTCGACCTGGTCCGCCGTGGTGTGCTCACCGACGAGGGGATGGTGCGCTGCCAGGACCACCTGGCGACCCTGCTGCTCCTGCGCGACGACACCCTGATCGACGCCCTGGCCGCGCAGCGGCTGCGGCCGCTGGGCCGCGTCCGCCCGCCGCAGCGCGAGCGTCTCGCCGAGACCCTGCTCAGCTGGCTGCAGTGCGGGCACAACGCGAGCGAGGTCGCGGTGCGGCTGGCCGTGCACCCGCAGACGGTGCGCTATCGGATGCGGCAGCTGGACGATCTCTTCGGCGCCCAACTGCACGACACGGCGGCCCAGTTCGAGATGCAGCTGGCCCTGCGGGCACTGGAGCTGCGCGGGGGCACCGTCACTTCCTGGACGGATGTCCAGCTATAGTGGACACCTGTCCAGGAAGTTGGTTCGGAGAACTCGGAGCCCGGCAATGCAGACGGTCGCGAACGTGCTGGTCGGCCTGGTGGCCGCCCTGCACGCCTACATCCTCGTGTTGGAGATGTTCCTCTGGCAGAAGAAGCCCGGCCGGGCCCTGCACGGGTTCGACCGGGAGATGGCGCGGGCGACCGCTCCGATGGCCGCCAACCAGGGCCTCTACAACGGCTTTCTGGCCGCCGGGCTGGTCTGGGGCCTGATCGCGGCGGACCCGACGGGTTACCGTGCCCAGGTGTTCTTCCTCTCCTGCGTCGTGGTCGCGGGCGTCTTCGGCGCCGTCACGGCCAACCGCCGCATCCTGTTCGCCCAGGCCCTGCCCGGCGCGCTCGCCCTGGCCGCCGTGCTGATCGCACGGTGACCCGGCCGGCGCCCGAGGACCCGCGGGCCGCGCGCACCCGGGCGCGGCTGCGCCAGGCCCTGCTCGCGGAGTGCGCCGAACGCCCGCTCGCGGAGGTGGGGGTGGCGGCGCTGGTGCGGAGGGCCGGGGTCGGCCGGGCGACGTTCTACGTCCACTACGCCGACCTGGAGGCCCTGGCGGTCGACGCCTGCGCGGATGTCGTACGGGAGGCCGTGGAGGCGCTGCACTCCTGGGCGGGCCGCCCCGACCCGGTCCACGCGCCGCCCGCGCTCGGGGAGTTCTTCGCCTCGCTCACCCCGCACGCCGGTCTGTACCGCGAGTTGCTGACCCCGGGCGGCGGCGGTCCGCTGGGCCGGGTGCTCCACCGGGATCTGCGCGCCTTCAGCCTGCGCGAGCGTGAACGCGCGGGCGCGGCGGACGCCCCGCTGGTCGCCTCGGCGGTGGCCGCCACCTTCGCCGGGGTACTGGCGGACTGGCTGCACGGCCTGTTGGACGCGGACGCGGCTGCGATCGCCGATCAGGTGTGGCAGCTGCTGGTGGCGCTGCACGCCAGCCGCTGAGCGCCGAGCCGGAAGCACCGCGATGTGACGATCGGCTGTCACCCGACCTGCTCAGCCGACGGCCGCCGCCTGGAACGTGCGCCGGTACGCCTGTGGCGACACCCCGATCGCGGCGTGCAGATGCTGGCGCAGGGAGGCACCGGTGGCGAAGCCGACCTGGCCGGCGATCTGGTCGACGGGCAGATCGCTGGACTCCAGCAGGTGCCGGGCGCGGGCGACGCGCTGCTGGATCAGCCACCGGCCCGGGCTCAGGCCCACCTCGTCGTTGAAGCGGCGGGCGAAGGTGCGCAGGCTCATCCGGGCGTGCGCGGCGAGGTCCGCCAGGGTGAGCGGTTCGTCGAGGTGCTCCAGGGCCCACGCGCGCGTGGCGGCCGTGCTCGCGGCGCCGCTTTCCGGCACCGGCTGCTCGATGTACTGGGCCTGGCCGCCGTCCCGGAACGGGGGGACGACACAGCGCCGGGCCACGGCGTTCGCCAGTTCGCTGCCGTGGTCGGTGCGCACGATGTGCAGACAGACGTCGACACCGGAGGCGGCACCGGCCGAGGTGAGGATGCGGCCGTCGTGCACGAAGAGGACGTCGGGGTCGAGGTCGATGTGCGGATAGCGGCGCCGGAAGGCGTCGGTGACCTGCCAGTGCGTGGTGGCCCTGCGGCCGTCGAGCAGGCCGGCCGCGGCGAGCACGAAGGCGGCGGTGCAGATGGAGACGATCCGGGCGTCCGGGCGGATCCGGGCGAGCGCGGCGGCGACCTCGGCGGGCAGCTCCGCGGGGATGTGCGAGGGCGTCATGGAGGCGACCACGACCGTGTCGGCCGTGGCCAGGATCTCGGGTCCGTGCTGCACGCCGATGGTGAAGTCGGCGCAGCTGCGCACCGGTTGGCCGTCGACGCTGCACGTCAGCACCTCGTACCGGCCGTCGGCCGCGCCGAAGATCCGGCTGGGGATGCCCAGCTCGAAGGGGTACACACCGTCCAGGGCCAGCACCACGACCCGTTCCACCCGCCGCTGATCACTCATGGCACGATCCTATCGAAGGTTGGCAATCGTGCCATTTTCCTGGCGGGCGGACCCCGGCAGGCTGGTTCACCATGAGCGATGTGAAGACGATGCGAGCCATCAGCCAGGACGTCCTCGGCGGTCCCGAGGTCCTCAGGGAAGTGGAGTTGGAGCGGCCCGAGCCGCGTACGAACGAGGTGCTGGTGCGCGTGCGCGCGGCCGGCGTCAACCCGACCGACTGGAAGCACCGCGCGACCGGCGGGTTCCTGGGCGAACCGCCCTTCGTCCTGGGCTGGGACGTGTCCGGCGTGGTCGAGGCGGTCGGGGTGGGCGTGGCCCGCTTCCAGCCCGGCGACGAGGTCTTCGGCATGCTGTCGTACCCGTTCGGCCACGGCTCGCACGCCGAGTACGTCACCGGTCCGGCCCGCTGGTTCGCGCACAAGCCGGCCTCGATCGACCACGTCCAGGCGGGTGCGCTGCCGCTGGTGTCGCTGACCGCATGGCAGGCGCTGGTGGAGTACGCGGAGGTACGACCGGGGCAGCGGGTGCTGATCCACGCGGCGGCCGGCGGGGTCGGACATGTGGCGGCGCAGATCGCCAAGGCGCGCGGCGCGTACGTGATCGGCACGGCCAGCGCGGGCAAGCACGAGTTCCTGCGCGGCATCGGTGTCGACGAGGCGATCGACTACCGGGAGACGGACTTCGCCGAGGTCGTGAAGGACGTGGACGTCGTCCTGGACACGATCGGCGGCGACACCTCGACGCGTTCACTGCGCGTGCTGCGCCCGGGCGGCATCGTGGTGTCGATCCTGCCGGTGGGTTCGAGCGACTTCCACGAGGAGGCCGAGCGGCTCGGTGTCCGGGCGCTGCGGATGCTGGTGGACGCCTCGCACAGCGGTATGGCGGCGATCGCGGCACTGGTGGAGGCGGGGAAGTTGAGCGCCACGATCGCCGGCACCTTCCCGCTGGCCGATGCCGCCGAGGCACACAGGCTCGGCGACACCGGCCGGACCACGGGGAAGCTGGTCCTGACGGTCGACTGAGTCGGACCATCGGGACGGCCGGACGTCAGCTCGGTCGGACCATCGGGACGGTCGGACGTCAGCTCGGTCGGACCATCGGTGCGGTCGTAGGTCAGCTCGGTCAGAACGTCAGCACGGGCTTGATCGCCTTGCCCGCGCCCATGTCCCGCACCGCCTGGTCGATGTCCGCGAACGGATACGTGCTGATCAGGCGGTGCAGCGGCAGCCGGCCCTCCTTGACCAGGCGCACCAGGGAGGGGATGAAGGACTGGGTCTCGGCGTCGCCGAGGGTGAGGCCGACGACCTGCTTGCCGCCCAGCAGCCCGTTGACGTCCAGGGCGACCTCGGTGCCGAAGGGCGGGGCGCCCACGACGACCAGGGTGCCGCGGGCGGCGAGCGCGTCGACGCCCTGGCGCAGGACGGCGACGTTGCCGGTGGTCTCCACGATGCCGTCGGCGCCTTGTCCGCCGGTGATCTCGGCGAGTGCTTCGCCGAGGTCGCTCTCGCCGGCGTTCACGGTGTGCGTGGCACCCAACTCCTTGGCCAGGGACAGCCGTTCGCCGACCCGGTCGACGGCGACGATCCGCGTGGCGGGGGTGAGGGCGGCGGCCATGACGGCGGACAGGCCGACGGCGCCGGCGCCGAGGACGACGATCGTGCTGCCGGTCACCGGCTTGAGCACGTTCCAGACCGCGCCGACTCCGGTCTGCACACCGCAGCCGAGCGGGGCGATCGACTCCAGCGGGACGTCCGCGTCGACCTTGACGAGGCTGCGCTCGTCCACCAGCGCGCGTTCCGCGAAGGAGGACTGGCCGAAGAAGTGGCCGCCCAGCGGCTCCCCGCCCCGGCTGATGGTGCTGCTGCCGTCGGCGCGGCGGCCGCCGATCAGGTTCAGCGGCAGCCAGGTCGCGCAGTACGCGGGGTGGCCGCCGTTGCAGTTGCGGCACTCACCACAGGAGGTGAAGGAGAGCACCACGTGGTCGCCGGGCGCCACACCGGTGACCGCGGAGCCGACGGCCTCGACGACGCCGGCGCCCTCGTGGCCGAGGACCCCGGGCAGCGGGAAGGGCAGGCCGCCGCTCGCGACGCCGAGGTCGGTGTGGCACAGGCCGGTCGCCACCATGCGGACCAGTGCCTCGTGCGGCCCGGGCTCCTCGAGCTCGACCTCGGAGAGGGTGAACGGTGCTCCGCCGGACTCGACGACCGCGGCGCGGGTGGAGATGGACATCGTACGGACTCCCTTTGCTTTCAGGCGCGTTCGGCGGACTCAGTCGAGCGAGACGACGACGGACTTGACCTTGGTGTAGGCGTCGAGGGCCTCGGGGCCGTACTCGCGGCCGTAGCCGGAGTCCTTCACTCCGCCGAAGGGCACCGCGGGGTCGAGCATCGCCCAGTCGTTGATCCAGACGATGCCCGCCTGGAGGCGGCCGGCGATACGGTGTGCGCGGGCGAGGTTCTGCGTCTGGATGCCCGAGGCCAGGCCGTAGGGCGTGGAGTTGGCGAGCTCGACCGCCTCGTCCTCGGTGTCGAAGGGCTGCACGGTCAGGACGGGGCCGAAGATCTCCTCCTGGACCACGCGGGAGTCGTTCGACAGGTCGGCGACGACGGTCGGCTTGTAGTAGTAGCCGCCGTAGAGGTCGAGGCGCTCGCCGCCGCAGACGATGCGGCCGCCCTCCTTGCGCGCGAGGTCGATGTACTCCTCGACCTTCTTCAGGTGCTTCTCCCCCGCCATCGGTCCGACGACGGTCTCGGGCTGCCGGGGGTCGCCGACCGGGACGCCGGGCACGGCGTCGGCGAGGATGCCGAGCAGGGTGGCGTACACCGGGCGGGAGACGAGCAGGCGCGGGCCGCCCATACAGAACTGGCCGGTGTTGAAGACGAACGCCTTGATGATCGCGCCGACCGCCTTCTCCAGGTCGGCGTCCTCGAAGACGATGTGGGCCGCGTTGCCGCCGAGTTCCATGGTCACGGGCTTGAGTGCCTCGCCGGCCACGCTCGCGACGTGCCGGCCGATGGCGGTGGAGCCGGTGAAGGCGACCTTGTCGACCCCGCGGTGGCGCAGCAGCGCCTCACCGGCGACCGGTCCGGCACCGGTGACGACGTTGACCACGCCGTCGGGGACGCCCGCCTTCTGCAGCAGCCGGGCCATGTACAGGGCGCTGAGCGGGGTCTCGTCGGCCGGCTTGTGGACCACGGTGTTGCCTGCGGCGAGCGCGGGGCCGAGCTTCGAACCGGCGAGGATCAGCGGGAAGTTGAAGGGGGTGATCGCGGCGACCACTCCGATCGGCTCGCGCCTGGTGTACGCGAGGGCGTTCATGGGGGTGTCGCGCACGGAGCCGTCCAGCGAGTGGGCCAGGGCGGCGAAGTGCTCGTAGTCGTTGGCCGCGTTGGTGATGTCGACGGCGTGGCACAGCGAGATGGGCTTGCCGACGTCCAGGCTCTCCAGCCGGGCGAGTTCGTCGGCGTTCTCGCGGATCAGGTCGGCCACCCGGTGCAGGATCCGGCCGCGCTCACGGCCGCTCAGCCCGGACCAGGTACCGCCGTCGAAGGCCTCGCGGGCCGCCCGTACGGCCGCGTCCACGTCGGCGGCGCCCGCCTCCGCGACGGTGGTGACGACCGCGCCCCGGGACGGGTCGACCACCTCGGTGCGCGCTCCGTCGGCGGCCTCGCGCCACTGCCCCCCGATGAACAGCCGTCCGGGTTCGATCTCGAAGGTGGTCATCACCACTCCTCAGCCTCTTCGCCAAGATTTCAACAAACAGGATTCCTGTTGGTTCGCAGTTTCATTACAGACAGGTTTCCTGTCAATGCTCTAGGCTGGATTCATGCTCGACACCCAGGCTACGAAGACTTCTCCGTCCCTGCTCTACATGGTCAAGCAGGTGGAGCTCGTGGTGCGCTCCCATCTGGACGAGCTGGTCAAGCCGTCCGGGATCACCGCACTGCAGTACACCGCGCTGACCGTCCTGGAGCGGCACGACGGGCTGTCCGCCGCACAGCTTGCCCGGGACTCGTTCGTCACCGCGCAGTCCATCGCGGACCTCGTGCGGTCCCTGGAGAACCGCGGCCTCGTGCGCCGGGAGCGCAACCCCCACAACCGCCGCGAACTGCTGATCCTGCTGACCGATGCCGGGCGCGAGCTGCTCGCCCAACACGCGGCTCCCGTAAGAGAGTTGGAGGAGCGGATGGTCCAGGAACTCACGGCACACCAGACCGAGCAGTTCCGCCAGGCACTGTCCAAGGCGTGGCACGCCCTGTCCTAGGCGTACGCCGGCGCAATCCTTCCTCGCAATTCGAAGACATATGTCAATCGAACATGCTCAAATTCACTCGTTCGAGGGTAACTTGCAGGGCGGGGAAGGGATGTGCGCCCGCTCGGTACCCGGGGGCACGACCAGGAGCAGGTTGGAGGCGAGGTCGTCGTGCAGCAGGAGCCTGCGCCGCTCACCCGGCATCTGCGCGTCCACCAGGACCGGGGCCACACGGTGCTGGAGTTCCGGGGTGAGATCGACATCGCCGCCGCGACGGAGCTCGCCCCGTACCTGGACGAGATGACGGCGCAGCCCGCGGCCCGGCTGGTCATCGACCTCCGCCGGACCGAGTTCTTCGACTGCTCCGGACTGCGTCTGCTCTACCGGGCCCGCAGCCGCTGTCTGGACCACGACGGCGAGCTGCGGCTCGTGTGCAACCACCCGCTCACCCTGCGGATCATGCGCGTCACCGGCCTGTCCCGGCTGCTGCCCGCCCATCCGACCCTGGACGCGGCCCTGGGGCAGCCGGAGGCAACGTCCGGGACCTTATGAGGCTCTCTGCCACCCCTCCTGCGCATCCCTGTGATGCCGAGCGTTGCTCCCGTCACCTCATGTCTATTCGTTCCGCGCCGCGTCGAACAGGGCGCTGACGGACTCGCCGTTGTGAATGCGCCGTACGGCCTCGGCGAGCGCGGGGGCGACGGTCAGGATCCGCAGTTTCTCGGTGCGCTCCTCCTCCGGGACCGGCACCGTGTTGGTGCACACGATCTCCAGGACGTCCGGCTGCTCCCCGATCCGCTTCAGCGCACCGGCCGCGAACAGTCCGTGGGTGCAGGCGACCCGGATCGAACGCGGTCCCAACTCCCTTAGCCGCTCCAGGAGTTCGAGGACGGTACTGCCCTTGGCGATCTCGTCGTCCAGGATGATCACGTCCCGGTCGGTGACCTCGCCGATCACCGAGCTGATGGTGACCCGGTCGTCCGCGTACCGCTGCTTGGCGCCGGCGGCGACCTGGGCGCCGAGCATCCGGGCGAAGGCGGCGGCCTCCTTGGCGTTGCCGAGGTCGGGCGAGACGACGGTGGTGCAGGTCAGGTCGTACCGCCGGAAGTACGCGGCGAGCTCGCGCCGGGCGTGCAGATGGTCGACCGGAACGGAGAAGAAGCCGTGGACCTGCGGCGAGTGCAGGGTCATGGTCAGGACACGGCTCGCGCCCGCCGCCACCATCAGGTCGGCGACCAGCCGGCCGCCGAGGGAGATGCGCGGCGCGTCCTTCTTGTCGGAGCGGGCGTAGGAGTAGTGCGGCATGACGACGCTGATCCGGGCCGCCGAGGCCCCGCGCGCGGCGTCGCACATCAGCAGCAGCTCGACGAGGTTCTCCTGGACCGGCTTGACCAGCGGCTGGATCAGGAAGACGTCGCGCTCGCGGCAGTTGGCCTGCAGCTGCACCTCCAGGCAGTCGTTGGCGAAGCGGCTGACCCGGGTGGGGCTGAGCGGCACGCCCAGATGCGCGCACACCTCGGCGGCGAGCTCGGGGTGGGCGCTGCCGCTGAACACGGAGATGTCTCGCACGATCCGCTCCTCGCATGATCATGACGGGGGGACGGCTTCATGCTACGGGCCCGCTGTCGGGCCGGATATTCGGTTGCGGACCGCCCCCGGCCGCGCGCCATGATGGCGCCGTCCGTGTTCTCTCACGTCAGGATTCCTCGCATGCGCCGACTCCTCGGAATCAACCAGCGCCCCCACCGGCCCACGGTTCTCGAGGACTCGACCCCGCATGCACACCCTGAACATCGGAATTCTGGCCCACGTCGACGCCGGTAAGACCAGCCTGACCGAGCGGCTGCTGTTCGACCACGGAGCGATCGACCGGCTCGGCAGCGTCGACGCGGGTGACACCCGTACGGACGACGGGGAGATCGAGCGGCAGCGTGGCATCACCATCCGCTCCGCGGTCGCCGCGTTCACCGTCGGTGACACCCAGGTCAACCTGATCGACACACCCGGTCACTCCGACTTCATCGCCGAGGTCGAGCGTGCCCTGGAGGTCCTCGACGGCGCGGTGCTGCTGCTGTCCGCCGTGGAGGGCGTGCAGGCGCAGACGCGGGTGCTGATGAGGACACTGCGGCGGCTGCGGCTGCCCACCCTGGTCTTCGTCAACAAGATCGACCGGGCGGGTGCCCGCGGTGAGGGCCTGCTCGCCGACATCCGCAGCAGGCTGACGCCGTACGTCGCCCCGCTCACGGACGTGACGGGCATCGGCACCCCCGACGCGCGCGTGACACCCCGCCCGGCCGCGGATCAGCGGCTGGCCGAGGGGCTCGCCGAGGTCGACCCGGGCATCCTCGCGGCGCTCGTCGACGGCCCCGAGCCGACCGCCGACGACCTCTCCAAGGCCCTCGCGGCGCACACGGCCGCCGGCTCCTTCCACCCCGTCCTGTTCGGCTCGGCGCTCGGCGGTCAGGGCGTCGCCGGTCTCGTGGACACGGTGATCCGCCTGATCCCCCCGGCCCCCACGTCCGGTGGCGCCGGACCACGCGGCACGGTGTTCGCCGTACGGCCCGGACCGGGCGGCGAGCGGACGGCGTACCTGCGGTTGTACGACGGTGAGGTGGCTCGGCGCCAGCGGCTGACGTTCCTGCGGCGCGAGGCCGACGGCCGGACCACCGAGGTCGCCGCTCGGGCCCACCGCCTGGGCGTCGTCGGCCGGGAGGGGCCCCTGACCGCCGGGAACATCGCGGCGATCGGCGGGCTGGGTGGCGTGCGGGTGGGTGACCGCCTCGGTGAACGCAGCGACCGCGCGCCGCAGTTCGCGCCCCCGACACTGGAGACCGTGGCCCGTGCCCGCCGCCCGGAGCAGGCGGCGCGGCTCCGTGAGGCGCTCCTGGCCCTCGCCGACCAGGACCCGCTGATCCACGCCCGGCCGGCGCCCGGGGGAGTCACCGCGCTGCTGCTGTACGGCGAGGTCCAGATGGAGGTGATCGCGGCGACACTGGCCCAGGACTTCGGCGTCGAGGCGGACTTCGAGCCGGGCCGGGTGCGGTTCCTGGAGCGGCCGCGGGGCGTGGGCGAGGCCTGCGCGGAGATGCCGTGGCATCTGGGCACCCGTTACTGGGCGACGATCGGGCTGCGGGTGGCGCCGGGAGCGCGGGACTCCGGCGGGGTGTTCACGTACGAGACGGAACTGGGCGCACTCCCCCGCGCCTTCCACCAGGCCATCGAGGACGCGGTGCACGCCGGCATGCTGACCGGGCTGTCGGGCGCCCCGGTCACCGACTACCGCGTCACGCTGATCCGCTCCGGCTACTGCTCGCCGATCAGCACGGCGGCCGATTTCCGGGGTCTCACCCCGGTGGTGCTGCGCCGCGCGCTTCAGCAGGCGCGGACGCGGCTGTACGAGCCGTACCACGCGTTCGAGACGGAGATTCCGCTCGACGCCCTGGCCCCGGTGACCGCCGAACTCGCCTCACGCGGCGCGGAGTTCACCGGGACCACGCCCGGCTCGTCGTCCTGGCTGATCACCGGCGAGCTGCCGGCCCGCCGGGTACGCGAGATCGAGCTGCGCCTGCCCGGCCTCACCCACGGCGAGGGCGTGTGGTGGTCCCGCCCGTCGAGCGACAGGGAGCTGCGGCCGCACTAGCCCCTTTCGGCCGCGCCCGTCGTCCGCCCGGTGGGGGGCCGCCCAAGCGCTCCGCTGGATGTGCCGCGCTGTGCCGTCGGTCGTCCGCGGCGCCGTCGTGGCCGGTCGCGCAGTTCCCCGCGCCCCTTCGGGGGCGTTACCGAACCGCCGCGGACTTCGGCCCCGGAGAGGGCATGCCGCCAGGCACCGGCCACCTGAGCGGACATGGTGACGACGGCGGATGTGCTGCCCGGCCGGCTTACGGAACCGGGGCGGCGCGGTGGCCGGGGGCCTGGCCGGAGCGGTCAGGGCCGGGGCGGTCGCGCCGGATCACTCCCCCGAGCCGCTTCACCACGACACCGGCAGGGTGCGTGGGCTCCGGGTCATCTGGCCCTCGCGCCAGTCGATCGTCTCCGGGGTGAACTCGGCGCGCAGGCCGGGGAAGCGGGAGGCGAGGCGGTGCAGGGCGAGGCCGAGTTCCAGGCGGGCGAGCCAGGCGCCGAGGCAGTGGTGGGGGCCGGCGCCGAAGACGACGGTGGGCGCGGGCAGCGGGGTGAAGGGATCCGGCGGGCCGGGCGGGAACACGGCGGTGTCGCGGCTGGCGGAGTTGGTCTGTACGGCGACCACGCTGCCCGCCGGGATGCGGACACCGCCGACCTCGGTGTCCTCGACGGCCCGCCGGAGCAGCCCGGGCAGGACGCGGCCCTCGCTGAGCGGGACGGCGCGCAGCAACTGCTCGGCGGCTGTGGCGGCCGTCTCCTCGCCTGCGGCGAGACCGGCGTAGGCGTCCCGTCCGTCGGTGAGGAGGTAGACGACGAGGTTGCCGAGTGCCGTCATGGTCGTCTCGTGCCCGGCCACCACCAGACCGCAGACCAGCCGCACGAGCTGCCGTTCGTCGATGCCGAGGGCGTCGCCCGCCGCCACGACACCGCTGACCAGGTCGTCGCCGGGTGCCTTGCGCCGTTCGGCGATCAGTTGGGCGCCGAACTCCGCGAACTCCGACATGGCGGCCACGACCTCCTCCCGCGTGTGCGCGCCCCCGGAGAGGGCGTGGTCGGCCCAGTGCCGGATGCGCTCGCGGTCGAGGTGGTCGAGGCCCATCAGCCGGCAGATCACCGAGACGGGCAGCGGACGGGTGAACCCCTCGACGATGTCGGCCGGCCGCTCCCCGGCGGCGAAATCGTCGAGGAGGGTGTCGACGACCGAGGCCACCCAG
Source organism: Streptomyces griseorubiginosus (assembly GCF_017614965.1). Lineage (GTDB taxonomy): Bacteria > Actinomycetota > Actinomycetes > Streptomycetales > Streptomycetaceae > Streptomyces > Streptomyces griseorubiginosus_B. The sequence goes on from NZ_WVUG01000024.1 coordinate 20,088, forward strand.
GGCCGCCAGCGGGCGATCGCGCGGGGCGTGAACGCCCGCTGCACGGTGCCGCGCAGCCGCTGGTGCGGTTCGCCGTCGAGGTTGACCATCCCGTCCGGGTCCCCCAGCAGGTTCGGCACGACGAGCAGCGGCGGCGCGTCGTCGGCGTGCAGCGAACGCCTGTCGAAGCGGTGGTCCATGAGGACCTGGCGGACGTCGGCGTAGCGGGTCACGAGCCAGACCGGGGTACCGGTGGCCAGCGCGGTGCGCCGGGGCGGACCGGCCTCGGGGAGGTCGATGCGGTGCATGGGGCAGCGGGAGAGGGATGTGCTGTCTGTACTCATCCGGGACTCCAGGGGTGCCGGTACGGACAGTTCTCCCACGCTAGTGCGCCCTGTCCGCCCCCCACCAGATATCGATCGGCCAACGACACGGTCTGCCAAGGGATTTGGCGGGCATCCGTGGAAGTAGTCAGGAAGGAGGACCGCGGCCATGACGACTCCCATCAGGCGCGTGTCCAGGCGCATGCCCGGCTGGGCGAAGGCGGTGAGCGCCGTCGTGCTGGTGCTCGTGGTGTTCTTCGCCGGGATCCGGCTGAGTGTGCTGCCCGGTCTCAAGGACCTGTTCGGGACGCAGACGCACGACCGCACCGGTCCCGCGCTGCTGCAGTCCATTCAGGACATGAGCCGTTACGACGCCGCCTCCGGCAACTTCCAGGTCGTGGTGGACCTGGAGAAGGACACCAAGTACCTGCCCGACGCGATCCGCGGCAGCCGCACCCTGTACGTCGGGGCGGGCACCGTCGACGCCTATGTCGACCTGGGCAAGGTCGGCAAGGACGACGTGACGGTCAACGGCGACCGTACGTCCGCCACCATCCGGTTGCCGCACGCGGCGCTCGGCAAGCCGGCCCTCGACCCCGACCGCTCCTACGCCGTCTCCAAGCAGCGCGGTCTGCTGGACCGCCTCGGCGACTTCTTCTCGGACAACCCCAACGGTGAGCAGGCGGTGCAGAAGCTCGCGGTGAAGCACATCGGCGAGGCCGCCAAGGACAGCGGGCTGACCAAGCGTGCCGAGACCAACACCGTCGACATGCTCCAGGGGCTGCTGCACTCGCTCGGCTTCAAGGAGGTGCACGTCTCCTACCAGAGCTGATCAGCCGCCCAGCACTCCCGGCAGCGCCAGCGCGCCGAGCAGTGCGGCCCCGACCAGCACCCATGCCACGTAGTCCCCGACGTGCCCGGACTGCAGGCGCCGCAGCGGCAGCGCCCAGTCCGGGCACGTCAGCAGTGTCGGGCGGACGGCGGCGAGGGCGGCGAGGCCCACCGCGAGCCCGGTCGACAGCAGACCGAGCAGCACACCCGGTCCCGTCCATTCCACGGAGCCGATCACCCCGCCGGACCCGGCCTCGTTCACCGAGCGCGCCACGACGTCGCCGAATCCGGGGCCCACGCCCACGGCGAGCGCCGCGGCCAGCAGCACGGCCGGCACCGCCGTCATCGTGTCCGGGATCCGCCGGATGCGGTGTCCCGTCTCCGGTTGTTCGCCCGAGCCGGTCGTCTCGAAGTCGCCCTGGTCCGGCGGCGTGGGGCCGAGGCCGAGGAACACCCCGGCGGCGACGCGCAGTACGGCCGCGGCGGTCACCGCGCTCCCCGCGACGTACAGCACGGTCAGCGGGCCGCCCCCCGCCTCCTCGGCGACCGACTTGCCGAGCGCGGTGCCGAACGGCGGCAGCCCCGCGAGGGCGAGGCCCCCGAGGGCGTACATCGCGGCCACCCCGCGCAACGAGCGGGCGCGCCCGTGCAGGGCGTGCTCGTCGACGCTGCCGTAGCGGTCGAGGAGGATGCCGGTGAGGGCGAACAGGGCGGCCTTCACGCCGGCGTGTCCGAGGACGTACAGCGCGACCCCGTCGTCCGCCTCGGGGGTCAGCACACCGATGCCGATGAGGAAGAGCCCGGTGTGGGCGACCGTCGAGTAGGCGAGCAGCCGTTTGATGTGCCGCTGGTACCAGCACATCACCGTGCCGATCACCACCGTGAGCACGCCGAGCGCCACCAGAGCGCGCCGCAGGTCGTGGGGCGGGACGCCGCCGGGGCCGGCGAAGACGGTGCCGTACACACGCCAGACGCCGTAGGCGCCGAGTTCGACCATGACACCGGACAGCAGCATGCACACGGGGGTGGGGGCGACGGCGTGCGCGTCCGGCAGCCAGAAGTGGAAGGGGACGGCGGCCGCCTTGACCAGCAGACCGGTCAGGACGAGGACGAAGCCCGCGAGGGTGAGCGCGTCCGGCGCGCCGTGCGCGTCGAGACCGCGCCCGATCTGCGTCAGGGCCAGTTCGCCGGTGCGCGCGTACAGCAGCCCGATGCCCATCAGCATGGCGTACGCGCCGAGGGAGTTGACGACGGCGAAACTCAGCGCGCCCTGCACGGGCCTGGCCTCCTCGACCCGGGTACCGGTCAGCGCGTAGGCGACGACGCTCATCAGCTCGAACCAGACGAACATGTTGAACAGGTCGCCGGCGATCGCGAACCCGCACATGCCGCCCTGGAACAGCAGCATCAGCGCCGGGAAGGAGCCCGCGTGGCGGCGGGGCGGTTCGTCGAAGTAGTGCCAGGAGTAGACCAGCGCCGCCAGGGTCAGCAGCGAGGCGAGCGCGGCCATGCCGAGGCCGGGTCCGTCGCCGGTCAGGACGATGCCGACGCTGTGGCCTTCGACGGGCGTCCAGCCGCCCACCCATTCGGTCATCGGCGGCGAGGAGCCGAGCAGCAGCACGACGGCGAGTGCGGCCGTGGCGGCCGACACCGCGCAGCCCGCGGACTCGGCGGCGACCCGGGGCAGCCGGCGTCCGACGGCGACGAGCAGGGCGGCCCCGAGGACGGGGACGGCGACCAGGAGCGGCAGCAGGTCGTTCATCAGCCGCGCAGCTCGGAGAGTTCGTCGGGGTCGACGGTGCCGTGGCGTTTGGCGATCTGGACGACCAGCGCGAGGAGCAGGGCGGTGACGGTGGCGCCGACGACGACGTCGGTGAGGGTCAGCGCCTGGACGACCGGGTCGACGACCGGGCGGGAGCCGGGCTTGATGTCGGAGAAGACGGGGGCGGTGGCCTTGTCCCGGTAGCCGACGGCCAGCAGCAGGACATAGGTGCCGGCCTGGCATACGGACAGACAGCCCACGGCGTGGACGAGGTTGCGGCTGGTGGCCAGGCCGTAGCAGCCGGCCAGGAAGACCCACGCGGCCACCAGGTACGGCAGTACGTCCATCACGGAGCTCATCTCCCGCTCTCCTCCTCGATCTCGACGGCCTGGTCCAGGAAGCGGGCGAGCAGGACGACGACCGCGCAGGCGACCTCCATGCCGATGGCCGCGTTCAGCAGCGGCACGGTGCCGCCGGATGAGAGGGTGTTGAAGGTGCCGTACGGCAGCAGGGTGTTGGCCAGGAAGGCCGTGCCGCCGATGAGGCCCGCGATGCCGGTGACGACGTAGGCGGAGGAGGCCAGCGCGTCGCCGACCTCGTATCTGCCGACGGGGCGGACGCGTTCCAGGGCGGCGTAGTCGGCGCCGAGGTAGAGCAGGTGCAGGGCGGTCGCGGCGACGACCCCGCCCTGGAAGCCGCCGCCGGGGCTGAGCTGGCCGTGGGCGACGATGTAGAGGCCGGTCAGCAGGGCGACGGGCAGGACGAGGAGGGCGTAGCGGCGCACCGGCCGGGCCACGTCGGCGGGTTCGGGGCGGGCGCGCCGCTCGTCCTGGGTCTGGCGCAGCAGGACCACGCAGCCCAGGACGGCCGCGAAGAGGATGGTCATCTCGCCGAGGGTGTCGAAGGCGCGCTGGTCGAAGTTGACGGAGGAGATGGTGTTGGCGGTGCGCCGGGCCAGGGAGGCGTGGACCGCGCGGTCGCCATAGGGGTGCCGGTCGCCGCCGAAGTGCGGCAGTCTCAGACAGGCGGCGACCAGCAGGACGGCCAGGCCCGCGCCGCCGGTCAGCAGGACCCACAGTCGGGCGCGCCGGGTCACCGCTCGCCCTCCTTCTCCCGGCCGCGCCGTCTGATCTTGCGGACGGCGAGCATCAGCAGCAGCGGGGTGAGGGCGGAACCCACGGCGAGCTGGGACAGGCCGACGTCCGGTGCCTGCAGGACGGTGAACAGCACGGCGAGGACGACGCCGAGGACGGCCAGGACGAGGGCCTGGCGCATCGGGTCGCGGGTCGCCACGGCCACCGTGGCGGACGCCGCGACGAGCAGCAGCGCGACGACGATCACCGCGTCAGCCACCGCGGACCCCCCGGAAGCCGCCGGACAGGGCACGCGAGGCGATGACGTTACCGCTGATCAGCAGGGCGCCGACGACCAGCAGTTTGACCATCGCCCGGCTGGGTCCGGTCGCCACGCACAGGGCGGTCACCGCGGCCGCGCCGAGGCCGGCGACCGTCCAGGTCAGGCCCCAGGCGCGCGGCGGGTCCTCGGCCAGCTCGTCGGCGAGCAGCCGAGCGAAGACCAGGGTGCCGACCGGGCCGAGCAGGGCGAGGACCAGACCGAGGTCGACGTACGACGGCCGGCCGTAGGCCTGGGACAGCAGCAGCAGGCCCGGGCAGGCGAGGGCGGTGGACAGGTTCTGCGCCACGACGCGGCGGCGCAGCGGGCCGGTGGCGACGCCCCACAGGGCCGCGCCCAGGCCGCCGGCGAGAGAGACGGTGGCGGCGAGCAGCCAGCCGTTCACGATCCGGTCACCGCCCGTCGCGCGGCCCGTGCGGCGAGGGCGCCGACGAGGGCCGAGGCCGCGCCGACCGCGAGTTCGAGGGTGTCGACGGTGCTGATGAGGACCAGCCACAGCAGGGCGAGCGCGACCCACCAGCCCATCAGTTCGGCCGCCGCGAGGAGCGCGGTCCGCGGGGTCATGCGCCACCTCCTCGGGCTCCGCTCGCACGCCGTCGCGGCGAGAGGTCCGGTCCGTCCTTCCGCGGCATCCAAGCATCGCGGCGGGCGCCGCGGGGGGCGGCGCGCTCGGCTCACCGCCCGGTTGCCCCGACAGCGGGAAGAAAAACCGCGCGGGCGCACCACGCCCGAACCGGGCACGGCGGCATCGTCGGCGGATGTGGGGGTAACCGCCTTTCGACACAGGGAAGTTGAAGACTGGAGGACCGGATGGCCCGTGCAGCCTTGCGCCCACGTTCCGCATGGCGCCTGGGTGTCGCCAAATCCGACAAGGCCGCGAAGCCCGCGAAGAACGGCAGAGCGGAGAAGGCCGCGAAGCCCGCGAAGAACGGTGCACCGGCCAAGGGCGGCACATTCTGGAGGAGGGCGAGGGCCGAGCCGGCCTCCCGTCCTGAGCCGCGCGAACGGCATGTCCTGCCCCTGCCGATCCGGCTGCTGGCGATGCTGGTCGCCTTCGGGTTCATGGTGGCGTTCGCCGTGGTGCTGGCCAAGCTGACGCTGGAGCCCTCGCCCGCCTCGGCCTCGCTGGTGCACACCAATCTGCATCCGGGCCGCTCGATCCGGGCCTACGTCGAACAGCCGGCGCTGCGCGACGCCGTGAAGCAGATCGGCGGCAACGTTCTGCTGGGCATCCCGTTCGGGGTTCTCATCCCCGTCGTCGCGCCGCGAGCGCGCGGGCTGCTGCGCGTGCTGCTGCTGACCGCCATGGTCATGCTGCTCGTGGAGTTCGCCCAGGGCGCGCTGGTCGACGGACGCGCCTTCGACATCGACGACGTCATCCTCAACACGAGCGGCGCGCTGATCGGCTGGATCGTCCTGGGGCGGCGGATGGGCAGGGTGCACGCACGGGAACGGGTCCCGCGCCGGTCCGCCAAGGGGACAAAGAGCGCTTAGCCGGGCACCTCAACCCCTGGTCCGTACCAAGGTATTGACGCTCCCCTTATCTCACTCCTTAAATCAAGAGGCGACGCCTTCACCCCCCACCTCGGCCGGGCGCATCCCTGCGCCTGGCCGCCGTATGGAAGGAAGTGCCGTGGCCTCCCCACGACTGCTGCGCACATGTCTGTTCGCCGCCCTGTCCGCCGTGCTGGTCGCGTCCGCCGCGACCGGTGCGGCGCACGCGGATCCGCCCAGGGCCGCCGCCGCCGTGGCCTTTTCCGACACCTTCGACGGGCCCGCCGGGGCCGCCGTCGACCCCTCCAAGTGGCAGACCGAGACCGGCGACAACGTCAACAACCACGAGCGGCAGTACTACACCCCCGGCACCCGCAACGCCGCCCTGGACGGCCAGGGCCATCTGGTGATCACCGCCCGGCGCGAGAACCCGGCCAACTACCAGTGCTGGTACGGCACCTGCCAGTACACCTCGGCCCGGCTCAACACCTCCGGCAGCTTCACCGCCCAGTACGGGCACGTCGAGGCACGGATGAAGATTCCGCGCGGGCAGGGCATGTGGCCCGCGTTCTGGATGCTGGGCACGCCGGTGAACTGGCCGGACTCGGGCGAGATCGACGTCATGGAGAACGTCGGCTTCGAGCCCTCCACCGTGCACGGCACCATCCACGGTCCCGGCTATTCCGGCTCGGGCGGCATCGGCGCCGCCTACTCCCTGCCGGGCGGGCAGGCCTTCGCGGACGCCTTCCACACCTTCGCCGTCGACTGGGCACCCGACTCGATCACCTGGTCCGTGGACGGCACCGTCTACCAGCGGCGCACTCCCGCCGATCTCGGCGGCAGGACCTGGGTGTTCAACAAGCCGTTCTTCCTGATCCTGAACCTGGCCGTGGGCGGCTACTGGCCGGGCGACCCGGACGGCTCGACCTCCTTCCCGCAAGCGCTGGTGGTCGACTCGGTGTCGGTCACGACCGGCGACACCCCGACGGGGACGGCGATCCGGGGACTGGCCGGCAAGTGCGTGGACGTCGCCGGCGCGAACCCCGCCAACGGCACACCCGTTCAGCTCTACGACTGCAACGGCACCGCCGCGCAGCAGTGGACCGTCGGCTCCGACGGCACCGTCCGCGCGCTCGGCAAGTGCCTGGACATCACCGGCAACGGAACCGCGGACGGCTCGACCGTCCAGCTGTGGGACTGCACCGGCGGCCCCAACCAGAAGTGGACCGTCACCGGGGCGCACGACATCGTCAACCCGCAGGCGAACAAGTGCCTGGACGTGACCGGCAACGACTCCGCCAACGGCACTCGACTGCAGATCTGGACGTGCACGGGCGGCGCCAACCAGAAGTGGACGGTCGGCTGAGCCGTCCGCTCAGTGCTTCGTCCAGGTGTACTTGTCGCCTCCCACCCAGCGGATCAGGTCCGGGTCGTCGAGGTCGTGGATGGGGATGCCGTACGAGGCGGCGGCCTCCAGTACGTCCGTGACGGCCCGGGCCTCGCCGATGACCTGACCGTCGATCTCCACGATCCGGAAGGGGGCCTCGCCCGGCCTGCCCGGGCACACCCCGAGCACCAGAACCCGTGGATGGGGTATGTGCGGAACTCCTTGTTCGGTCATGCCATAGAGCGTAGAACGCGAGGAGGACGGCGACCCGTCAACGCCCGCTCTCCAGCAGATCCAGCACCGCCCGCTCGACGGCGCCCTGCGTGGCCGGACGGCCGAATTCGCCGTGCTCGCCCAGCCGGGTGAGCACGGCGGCGATCGTGACGTCCTGCTCGAACAGCTCGAACACCTTTGGGTCGATGTAGGAGGCCCGGCACACGGCGGGCGTGTTGCCCAGGTAGTGGCTGACCTCGCGGACCGCGCGGGCGATCTGCCGGCGCCGGGCCGCGGGCGTGGCACGGGCCCGCGCGGTGGGGACGGACAGCGCGACGGCGGCGAGGACCGTGGCGTGCCAGGTGCGGAAGTCCTTCGCGGTGATCTCCGTCCCGGACAGCCGCCGCAGCGCCTCGTTCAGGTCGTCGCCGTGCAGCTCGTGCCAGGCGCCCCGGTCCCGGTACACGAACAGCCGCTCCTCAGGACGCCGGCGCCGCGCCAGGGACCGTACGACGGCGTGCGCCTGCTCGTCGACGAGCGCCCGTACGAGCTCGACGCCCCCCTTGGCCGGGTAACTGAACTCGATCTCACCACGACGGCAGGTGACGTGCTCGCGCAGCATGGTCGTCAGGCCGTAGGTCTCGCTCTGCCTGGTGTGCCGGTCGCTGCCGATGCGGAAGAAGCCCAGGTCCAGCAGGCGCACGGCGCAGGCGGTGACCCGGGCCCTGTTCAGTCCGCGTCCGGCGAGGTCGATCGCCACCTTGGCGCGCAGTTCGGGCAGGGTACGGGCGACCTCGCGGACGTGTTCGTGCTTGGCCTGCTCCTGCTGCGCGCGGAACCGCTCGTGGTAGAGGTACTGGCGGCGTCCGGCGTCGTCGGTGCCGACGGCCTGCAGATGCCCGTTGGGCCAGGGGCAGATCCACACGTCCCGCCAGGCCGGCGGGATGACCAGGCCGCGGATGCGGTCGAGATGGGCGGGGTCCTTCAGGGGCGCGCCGGTCTCGTCCCGGTAGCGGAAGCCGCGCCCGCAGCGGACGCGGCTGAAGCCGGGACGGTCGCAGTGGCTGGTGCGCAGTCTCACGGCCGCCCGCTCAGGGCCGCCGCCAGTCGTCACTGCCGAGATGCGAGCCCGCCTGCGGGCCCATCCGCAGCATGCCGCCGTCCACGCTCCAGGACGCGCCGGTGACGTATGCGGCGTCGGGGCTCGCGAGGAAGGCGATGACGGCGGCCACCTCGCGGGCGTCACCGGGCCGGCCGAGCGGTATGCCCGGACGGGGCTCGGTGTGCACGTCGCCGTCCTCCTGGCCGGTCATCGGTGTGGCGATCTCACCCGGCGCGACGGCGTTGACGGTGATGCCGTACTCGGCGAGTTCCAGGGCCATCACCTGGGTGAGCAGTCCGAGACCGCCCTTGGCCGCGCAGTACGGGGCCGCGCCGACCCTCGGCTGGTGCTCGTGGACGGAGGTGACGTTGACGATGCGGCCGCCGTCGCCCTGCCGGATCATGTGCCGAGCCGCCCGCTGCCCGCACAGGAACGGGCCGACCAGATCGACGTCGAGGACCTCGCGCACGGTGTCGAGGTCCAGATCGAGGAACGGGGTCATGGTGCCCGTACCGGAGTTGTTGACCAGGACGTCGAGGCGGCCGAGCCGTTCGCACAGCTCGTCGACCGTGTCGGCGGCCTCGGGCAGGCCGGTCAGGTCCAGGTGGGCCACCTCGGCCCGCCGCCCGTGGGCGCGCACCTCGTCGGCCGTCTCCTCGGCGCCCTTGCGGTCGGTGTTCCAGGTGATGCCGACGTCCATGCCCGCCTCGGCCAGCCGGACGGCCGTGGCGCGGCCGATCCCCGAGTCGGAGCCGGTGACCACGGCCACCTTGCCGGAAGCTGATGGGGACATCGCCGACCTCCTGAGCGTCGCCGAGGGTGGGGCATCGCAGTACCCCGGGTGAGCGGGCACAAACCGTGCGGGATCCGTGCGGCCGGGGAACCCTGGAGCCATGGACCCCGTCGAGGCACTGGACCGGATCGCCTTCCTGCTGGAGCGGTCCCTGGCGCCGACCTACCGTGTCCGCGCCTTCCGTACGGCCTCCCGCGTGCTGGCGAAGCTGCCCGCGGACGAGGTGCGCGACCGGGCCGCCGCCGGCTCGCTGGAGTCACTGAAGGGGGTCGGACCGAAGACGGCCCAGGTCGTCCAGGAGGCACTGGCCGGGCAGGTGCCCGGCTATCTGCGCAAGCTGGAGGACGAGGCCGGGGCGGCGGACGAGGACCGGGCGGGCGCGGAGCTGCGGGCGCGGCTGCGCGGGGACTGCCATCTGCACTCGGACTGGTCGGACGGCGGCAGCCCGATCGAGGAGATGGGACGGGCCGCCGCGGCGCTCGGGCACGAGTGGGCGGCCCTGACCGACCATTCGCCGCGGCTGACGGTGGCGCGCGGGCTGTCGCCGCAGCGGCTGAGGGAGCAACTGGACGTGGTGGCGCGGCTGAACGAGACCTGGGCGCCCTTCCGGCTGCTGACCGGCATCGAGTGCGACATCCTCGAGGACGGCTCGCTGGACCAGGAACCCGAACTCCTCGAGCGGCTGGACGTGGTCGTGGTGTCGGTGCACTCCAAGCTGCGCATGGACGCCCGCTCGATGACCCGGCGCATGGTGGCCGCCGTCCACGACGAGCACTCCGACGTGCTCGGGCACTGCACCGGCAGGCTGGTGACCGGGCGGGGGCGACCCGAGTCGGAGTTCGACGCGGACGAGGTGTTCGCCGCGTGCGCCGAGACGGGCACCGCCCTGGAGATCAACAGCCGGCCCGAGCGGCTGGACCCGCCCCGGCGGCTGCTGCGCCGCGCGGTTCAGGCGGGCGTGCTCTTCTCGATCGACACCGACGCGCACGCGCCCGGCCAGCTGGACTGGCAGATCCTCGGCTGCGCCCGCGCCGAGGAGTGCGGGGTGCCGCCCGAGCGGGTGGTGAACACCTGGGCGCTCGGCGACCTGCTCGCCTGGACCCGCGGGCGGCGCACGCCGGCGGGCGTGTCGGGCCCGTGACGTGGTACCCGAGCGGAGAGCGAGCAAGGGAGAGCGCATGGAACGGGCGGCCGTGTTCGACGTCGACGGAACCCTCGTGGACACCAACCACCTGCACGTGACGACCTGGTGGGAGGCGTTCCGGCAGGCGGGCCACCAGGTGCCCATGCACGCCATCCACCGGTCCGTGGGCCTGCCCTCGGCGGATCTGATCGCCCGGGTGCTGGGCGACGAGCGGGACAAGGACCGGGACGGCGAGCTGAGCGCCGCGCACAAGACGCTGTACGCGCAGTATTTCGACCGGCTGCCCGCGCTGGAGGACGCCGGCCGGCTGCTGCGACGGCTCCATCACGACGGCTGGCGGGTGGTGCTGGCCACCTCCGCGAGCGGTCCGGAACTGTCCGCGCTGCGGCGCGCGCTCTCCGCCGACGAGGCGATCCACGCCACGGCCAGCGCCGACGACGTCGAGGAGGGCAAGCCGGCCCCCGAGCCCGTCGAACACGCCCTGGAGCTCGCCGGGGTGCCCGCCGAACGGGCGGTCTTCGTCGGCGACACCGTGTGGGACATGCGCGCGGCCTGCCGGGCCGGCGTGCGCCGCGTCGGCGTGCTGTGCGGCGGAATCCCGCGCCACGACCTGGAGGAGGCGGGCGCCGAGGCGGTGTACGACGATCCCGCGCACCTCCTGGCCGACCTGGACGGCAGCCCGCTGGCCTGAGTGCGGCCCGCGGTCCCGCTCCCGCTCCGCGTGCGGCACGTCACCGCGCCCGGCCTGCTGTGGTCCGCCGATCTTCGGTTACCCGCACCGGATGACGCGAGTGACCGAAGCGGTACGACGATCAGCACAGGGCGGGCAGTGGACCGGCGTCGGACGGAACGTGCGGGCGGCCTGGCGCTCGCCGGGCCGGGAGCGGGATCTGGTCGTGCAGTCGCTGAAGGCCGCGGGGGCGGCGGTGCTGGCGTGGTTCGTGGCGAGCGACGGCATGGACGACCCGATGGCCCTGATGGCTCCCTGGGTGGCGCTGGTCCTGGTGCAGGCCACCGTGTACAGCTCCCTGCGGCGCGCGGCGCAGCAGTTCGCGGCGATCTGCACCGGCACGGTCTTCGCCTCGCTCGCCCAGGCGGTCACCGGGAACACGCTGGGCGCGCTGGCGCTGTGCCTGCCGGTGCTCATGCTGCTGTCCAACTGGTCCCGCTTCGGCGACCAGGGCATCTACGGCGCCACCACCGCGGTGTTCACACTCGCCGCCGGCAGCGTCACCGCGGCCACGGTCGGGCACCGGGTGGGGCAGGCGGCGCTCGGCGCGGTGATCGGGATCGCCGTCAACGCGCTGGTGCTGCCGCCGATCCATCTCCGGGACGTCCGGGAGAACCTCGCGGCCCTCGCCGAGGAGGCGGGGGACGTGCTGCGGACGGTCGCCGACGACATGCGGCACGAGCGCTGGGACGCGGCGACCGTGGCCGGCTGGAAGCACGGCGCCGCCCGGCTCGAACACCGGCTGGAGGCGGTGCGCTCGGCCCGCCGCTGGAGCCGGGAGAGCCTGCGCCTGACCAGCAGGCCGCTGCGCAGGCTGCGCCGACTGCCCTCGGACATACCGCCCGACAGCGAGGACGAGCGCTGGAGCCGGATCACCGGACACGTGGCGACACTCACCCGCACCCTCGCGGTCGCCGCCGAGGACGAACGGACGCCCACGGCGCCCGACGCCCCGGTGCTGCACACCTACGGGCGGCTGCTGGAGCTGATCGCGCGGGCCTGCCACGCGCAGGGGCGCCGGCTGCTCGACGGGCCCGGCGAGGAGGAGGTCGACGAGCGGGTCGAGGACACCCGGCGCGAACTGCACCGGCGGTTGCAGGAGGGGCTGCGGGAGCAGGCCGGATTCGGGGCGGACCGTACGACGGTCCTCGGGTCGCTGCTGCTGCAGGCGGAGAACCTGTGGGCGGACACCGTTCCGGCCGCCGCGCGCGGGTGACGCAGATCACCGCGAAAGGATCCCAACGGCGGAACACCACACGGTAGTTCGCCGTTGAACAAGCCGTGGGTGCGGATGGGACAGTGTCCCCGGGCCTCACCATTCGCCCACAGGGACGATCGTTCGGCTGAAGCCCTGTGGAGCCCTTCGCCGAGAGGCGACCGCCATCCGCGCCCACCCTTCGACGGCCCCGACCGAGATTCCCCCGTCCGGTCGGGGCCCTTCCGCGTCCGGCCCCGGTCCCGGCTTGACTTCGAGCGCACTTCACTTCGTAGCGTTCACGGCATGACCACTGCACAGCACAAGATCGGATCCGGTTTCGGCGCGACCAGCACCGCCGACGACGTCCTGCGGGGCATCGATCTCACGGGGAGGCTCGCGCTGGTCACCGGCGGCTACTCGGGGCTCGGCCTGGAGACGACCCGGGCGCTGACCAGGGCGGGCGCCCATGTCGTCGTCCCGGCGCGGCGCCGGGCGACCGCCGAGGAGGCGCTGGCCGGTGTGACCGGCGTCGAGGTGGACGAGCTGGACCTCGGGGACCTGGAGAGCGTGGGTGCCTTCGCCGACCGTTTCCTGGCCTCCGGACGGCCCGTCGACATCGTGATCAACAGCGCCGGGATCATGGCGTGCCCGGAGACACGGGTGGGGCCGGGCTGGGAGGCGCAGTTCGCCACCAACCACCTCGGTCACTTCGCCCTCGTCAACCGGCTGTGGCCGGCGATCGCGGCGGGCGGCGCCCGCGTCGTCTCCGTCTCCTCCCGCGCCCACCACTTCTCCGGCATGCGCTGGGACGACGTGCAGTGGACGAGCGGCTACGACAAGTGGGCGGCCTACGGCCAGGCCAAGACCGCGAACGTCCTCTTCGCCGTCCACCTCGACCGGCTGGCCCGTGACGCCGGTGTCCGCGCCTTCTCCCTGCACCCCGGCGGCATCCTCACGCCCCTCCAACGGCACATCCCGAAGGAGGAGATGATCGAACGCGGCTGGATCGACGCGGACGGCAACGTCCTGAACCCGCAGGGCTTCAAGACCCCGGAACAGGGCGCCGCCACCCAGGTGTGGGCGGCGACCTCCCCCCAACTGGACGGCCTGGGCGGCGTCTACCTGGAGGACTGCGAGATCGCCGAGATCGCCCCGCCGGACGAGTCGACCACCGACGGCGTCAAGGAGTGGGCGATCGACCCGGACCAGGCAGCCCGTCTGTGGGACCTGTCGGCACAGCTGACAGGCGTGAACGCCTTCCCCGCCTAGCGGAAGAAGCGGCGCCGGTGGCCGGGGCCGGACTCAGTCCGTGATGAACTCCCGCAGATCCGTGGTGAGTTGGTCGGCGTGGGTGGCGAAGAGGCCGTGGCCGGCGTTCTCGTAGACCTTGAGGGTGGCCTCGGGAAGGAGGCCGGCGGCTCGGTGGGCCGTCGTCTCCAGGGGGGCCGAGGTGTCGTGGGTGCCGTGGATCACCAGGGCCGGCAGGTCGAGCTTGGGGAGTTCGGCGGTGACGTCGACGACGGCGATCAGCGCCTGGACCGCGGCCGTGGAGCGAGGCGTGGAGATCAGGGCGCGGTCGACGATGTGGTCCCGGTACGCCGGGGACACGTCGTTGCCGGGGCGGTCGACGGCGAAGAAGGCGTCGACGCCGTCACGGAAGAACGCCGCCCGGTCGCGCCGGCAGACCTCGTTCGCGGCCAGCACCACGTCCTGGTCCACGCCGTCCGGGTTGTCGGCGGTGCGCACCACGCCCGGCGCGATCCCGGCGACGAAGGCGACCCGGGCCACCCGCTCGGTGCCGTGCCGGGTGAGGCAGCGGGTGATCTCGACGCTGCCCATCGAGTGACCGATCAGGACCGCCTCCCGCAGGTCCAGGTGGTCCAGGAGCCCGTGCAGGTCGTCGGCGAGGGTGTCGAGGTCGAACCCGCCCCACACGTCGTCGGAGCGGCCGTGCCCCCGGCGGTCCAGGCCCACGCAGCGCAGGCCCTCCTCGGCGAGCCGGGGCATCTGGAACTCCCACATCTCCGAGCCCAGGTAGGCGCTGTTGACGAAGACGGCCACGGGACCGTCGGCCGGTCCGTAGTCGACGTAGTGCAGCCGCGTACCGTCGGCGGGGCTGGCGAAGTACGGCATGGGACGTCCTCCTGGGATCCGGTGCGGTGGGTACGTCCCTCATGCTTCCGCGCGGCACCGAGCGGGTCGATTACCTCCGACGTCATGAACCCCGCACGGGCCGGGTACTCGGTCCCTCCCCCGGGAAGGGAGTCGATCGTGAGCGGCACGACGGGCAGCAGGATCGTGGTCACGGGCGCCACCGGCAACGTCGGTACCAGCGTGGTGCGCGCCCTGGCCGAGGAATCGGACGTCGGCTCCTTGCTGGGGCTGGCCCGGCGGATACCCGAGTGGTCCCCGCCGCGGACGGACTGGTCCCCGGTCGACCTGGCGTCGGAGCGCACGGATCTGGCCAACGTGTTCGCGGACGCCGACGCGGTGGTGCATCTGGCCTGGGCCTTCCAGCCCACGCATGATCCGGCCGTGACGTGGCGGACCAATGTCCTCGGCAGTATCCGGGTGTTCGAGGCGGTGGCGAGGGCGGGGGTGCCGACGCTGGTGCACGCCTCGTCGGTCGGGGCGTACTCGCCGGGGCCGAAGGGACGCGCGGTGGACGAGTCATGGCCGACGCACGGCTGGCCGGATGCGGCGTACTGCCGGGAGAAGGCGTATCTGGAGCGCGCCCTGGACACCTTCGAGCGGGAGCATCCCGAGGTGCGGGTGGTGCGGATGCGGCCGGCGTTCCTGTTCAAGCGGGAGTCGGCGAGCGAGCAACGCCGGATCTTCGGCGGACGGTTCCTGCCGGGGCCGCTGGCGCGTCCGGAGATGCTGCCGTTCCTCCCGGACATCCCGGGGCTGCGGGTGCAGGCACTGCACACCGACGACGCGGCCCGGGCGTACCTCCTCGCGCTCGCCGGGGAGGTCCGCGGCGCCTTCAACCTGGCCGCCGAGCCGCCGGTCGACGCGGAGATGCTGGGCGAGATGCTGGGCTCACGCCCGGTGCGGCTCCCCCGCGCCGCGGCCCGCAGGGCGATCGCCGCCGCCTGGGGACTTCACCTGCTGCCCGCCTCGCCCCACCTCTTCGACGCGGTCCTGCGGCTGCCGCTGATGGACTGCACCCGCGCCCACACTGAGCTGGGCTGGCAGCCCGAGCACACGGCGACGGAGGTCCTGGAGGAGTTCCTGCAGGGCCTGCAGCACGGGTCGGGAGCCGACACGGAGCCGCTGCGCGGACGCAAGGTCGGATGAGGCCCAGGATCCACAGCCCAAGGGGTGTGAGCCGAGGGCTCACACCCCGTCTTCGTCCAGCCTCTCCCGCTGGGGCACCACCGTGTACTTGGGGTCCTTCGCCGAGGCCACGCCCGCCGCGAACACGCCGAAGCGGGTGCAGGCCGAGCCGGCGAGGAGGGCCAGACCCGAGGCGATCGCCGGACCGCGGCGGCCGCCCAGGGCCACCGCGCCCAGCCCGCCTGCCGCCGTCAGCACCCGGGCCGCCCGCAGCAGGTTTCCGGCCCGGCCCTCCTTCCAGGTCTCCGCGACCATCCCCAGCCGCCGCTCCGCGGCCGTCTCCACCGCCGCGTCGGCCAGCGCGGCCAGCCCCGCGGCGCAGCGCGCCGGCGCGTTCTCGCCGGTGGGACCGACCGCCATAGCCATCCCGGCCGCCGCGGCCGTCGCGGAGGCACCGAAGAGGTACGGCAGCTCACGATGGGCCCCGTGCCAGGCCGGTACGGCGGTGTCCGCAGCCAGCACCCCGGTGTACGTGGCCACGGCGGGCCCCAGCAGTGCCGCGACTCCGGTTGCCGCGCCCCCGAGCCGCGGCAGCCGGCCGGTCACGGCGCTCGCCGCCGCCGCGCCCGCCGCCGGTCCGTAGACCGACAGCAGCCAGGACCCCACGCTCATGGGCGAGGTCGGCTTGAACACCCGCAGCATGTTCGCGAACCGGCCGGGCCGGCCCAGGTCATGGATCAGCGCGGCCGCGGACAGCGAGATCGCGCCGAGCGAGGACACCTTCAGCGCCGTGGCGGTCGTCGTACGGCCGGTCAGGTGCGCGCCCGCCGCGAGCACCGACCCGGCGCCCGCGAGCCCGCCCAGGAAGAAGTACCCGGCGATGTCGGGGGCGGCCCAGGACGGCGCCTTGATGACGGGACGGCCGTAGTACGACTGGAATTCCGCGGGTGGCACCATCGCCTGCTCGCCCCGCCGGCGCCTGCGCCCCGAGCGCTGCGGGCGTTGCGAAACGGTCATCGCCGGCCCCTTCCCGCGAGCGCGAAGCAGGCCGCGACCCCGCCCAGCAGGGACAGGGCGGCCGCGCCCGCGTGCTTCCACATGGCCGGCAGGTCCCGGGTGGTGACGACCGGGTCCGGCGGCAGCCCGTACACCTCCGGCTGGTCCAGCAGCAGGAAGAACGCGCCGTCGCCGCCCACGCCGTCGTCGGGGTCGTCGCCGTAGAGCCGGGCCTCGGTGACGCCGGCCTCGTGCAGCTGGTCGACGCGCAGCGCGGCCCGCTCGCGCAGTTCGTCCAGCGGGCCGAACTGGATGGACTCGGTGGGGCAGGCCTTGGCGCAGGCCGGTTCCTGTCCCGCGCCAAGGCGGTCGTAGCACATCGTGCACTTGAACGCCCGGCCGTCGTGCGGGCGTTGCTCGATGACGCCGTACGGGCAGGCCGGCACGCAGTAGCCGCAGCCGTTGCAGATGTCCTCCTGCACGACGACGGTGCCGAACTCGGTGCGGAACAGCGAGCCCGTGGGGCACACGTCGAGGCAGGCGGCGTGGGTGCAGTGCTTGCACACGTCGGAGGACATCAGCCAGCGCAGTTCGTCCGAGCCGTCGACGGCCGTCTCCTGGGCACTCGCCCCGCCCTCGACGACGGGCAGTTCGGTACGGCCGTCGGGGCGCGGCTGCTCGATGAAGGCGACGTGCCGCCAGGTGGAGGCGCCGAGCGCCTGAGTGTTGTCGTAGGACATGCCGGTCAGGGACAGGCCGTCCTCGGGGATGGCGTTCCACTCCTTGCAGGCCACCTCGCAGGCCTTGCAGCCGATGCAGACGGAGGTGTCGGTGAAGAACCCGACGCGTTCCTCGCTCACTTGCGCACCTCCGTCCCGGTGGTCCCGGTGATGCTGGCCCGCCGCCGGTACTCGGCCACCAGCTTCGGCAGGTCCGGTCCGCGCGGGCGGCGGCCGGGGAGGATGTCGGCGGACAGCGCCTTGTCCTCCTGGATGTGGGCGTTGGGGTCGAGGGAGATGGAGGTCAGCTCGTTGGCCGCGTCGCCCGGGGAGACACCGTTGGGTCCCCAGTGGAAGGGCAGGCCGATCTGGTGGACCGTGCGGCCCTGCACCCGCAGCGGGCGGATCCGCTCCGTCACCAGCACCCGCGCCTCCACGGCGTTGCGGGCGGTGACGACGGTGGCCCAGCCGCCGTTCTCCAGGCCGCGCTCGCGGGCCAGTTGGGGCGAGACCTCGCAGAAGAACTCCGGCTGAAGTTCGGACAGGTACTCGGACCAGCGGCTCATGCCGCCCGCCGTGAAGTGCTCGGTCAGCCGGTGCGTGGTGACGACGTACGGGAAGACGTCGGCGCCCTTCTCGTCGCCGCTGGGGTGGTAGCGGTTGCCCTCGCGGGGCATCAGCTGGCGCACGGGGCTGCGCGGGGTCGTCGGGTACAGGGCGTTGGGGAAGGGCGAGTCCTGGGGCTCGTAGTGGGTCGGCAGCGGACCGTCCTCGAGGCCCGCCGGGGTGTAGAGCCAGCCCTTGCCGTCGGCCTGCATGATGAACGGGTCGTCGCCGCGCAGCGCGTCGGGGCCCTCGGCGTCCTCGTCGGGGATGTGGTCGGGGGCGCGGTCGGGCACGAAGTCCGGGACGTCGTGGCCGGTCCACTTCCCGGCCTCCGCGTCCCACCAGACGTACTTCTTGCGTTCGCTCCACGGGGTGCCGTCGGGGGCGGCGGAGGCGCGGTTGTAGAGGATGCGCCGGTTGGCGGGCCAGGCCCAGGCCCATTCGGCGGCCACCCAGTCCTGCTCCGAGCCGGGCTTCTTGCGCGCGGACTGGTTGACGCCGTCGGCGTAGACACCGCAGTAGATCCAGCAGCCGCAGCGGGTGGAGCCGTCGTCCTTCAGCTCGGTGTAGGCGCTGAGCGGGCTGTTGTCGGGACCGTGGCCGCTGATCTCGGCGAGGACGGCGTCGGCGACCGGTTCCTCCAGCTCGCCGGTGACCGGGTAGTCCCAGGCGAGGTCCTGGATCGGGCGGTCCATGGGGTCGGTGGAGCCGGCCAGCCGTTCCTTGATGCGGCGCCCCAGGTGGTACATGAACCACAGGTCGCTGCGCGCGTCGCCCTCCGGTTCGACTGCCGCGTAGTGCCACTGCACCCAGCGGTTGGTGTTGGTGAAGGAGCCGGACTTCTCGGTGTGGGCGGCGGCCGGGAAGAAGAACACCTCGGTGCCGATGTCCTCGGTGCGCAGCTCGCCGCTCTCGATCTCGGGACCGTCCTTCCACCAGGTCGCCGACTCGATGAGGGAGAAGTCGCGCACGACCAGCCACTCCAGGTTGGCCATGCCCAGGCGTTGCAGCCGGGTGTTGGCGGAGCCGACGGCCGGGTTCTCGCCGAGCAGGAAGTAGCCCTTGCAGTCGCCGTCGAGCTGGGCCATCACCGTGTCGTAGGTGGAGTGCGAGCCGGTCAGGCGCGGCAGGTGGTCGAAGCAGAAGTCGTTCTCCGGGGTGGCGGCGTCGCCGTAGTAGGCCTTGAGCAGGCTGACGAGGTAGGCCCGGATCTCCGACCAGAAGCCCTTCAGCGTGCGGGTCGTCTCGATGAAGTTGTCGAGGTTCATGTCCTCGTGCGCGTGCGGCATCGGGATGTAGCCGGGCAGCAGGTTGAACAGGGTCGGGATGTCGCTGGAGCCCTGGATGGAGGCGTGGCCGCGCAGCGCCTGGATGCCCCCGCCGGGGCGGCCGATGTTGCCGAGCAGCAGCTGCAGGACGCACGCGGCGCGGATGAACTGGGAGCCGGTGGTGTGCTGGGTCCAGCCGACGGCGTAGCAGAAGGCGCTGGTGCGCTCGGGTCCGGAGTTGCGGGTCAGCTCGTCGCACACGCGCAGGAAGGTCTCGCGGGGGATGCCGCAGACGTCCTCGACCATCTCGGGGGTGTAGCGGGCGTAGTGGCGCTTGAGGACCTGGTAGACGCAGCGCGGGTGCTGGAGGGTCTCGTCGGTGGGGGCGCGGTGCCCGGTGCGGGCGCCGCCGGAGCCGTGCGCCTCGGCGCCGGCGGCCTTGCGGGTGCGCTCCTCGTACAGCTCGTCGGCCTCGCCCGCGGGCTGCTGGATCTCCACGCCCTCGTACTGCCAGGTGGTGGGGTCGTAGTGGGCCTTCTCCGCGTCGAGTCCGGAGAACACGCCGTCGAGGTCCTCGGTGTCCTGGAAGTCCTCGCTGACCAGGGTGGCGGCGTTGGTGTACTTCAGGACGTACTCGCGGAAGTCCTTCTCCTCGGTCAGGACGTGGTTGATGATCCCGCCGAGGAAGGCGATGTCGGTGCCGGCGCGGATCGGGACGTAGAGGTCGGCGAGGGCGCTGGTGCGGTTGTAGCGGGGGTCGACGTCGATGATGCGGGCGCCGCGCTTCTTGGCCTCCATCACCCACTGGAAGCCGACCGGGTGGCACTCGGCGAAGTTGGAGCCCTCGATGACGATGCAGTCGGAGTGCTGCAGGTCCTGCATGAAGGTGGTGGCGCCGCCGCGGCCGAAGCTGGTGCCGAGTCCGGCGACCGTCGCGCTGTGACAGACCCGGGCCTGGTTCTCCACCTGGACCACGCCGAGGCCGGTCAGCAGCTTCTTGATGAGGTAGTTCTCCTCGTTGTCCAGCGTCGCGCCGCCGAGGCTGGCGATGCCCATGGTGCGGGCGGTGCGCATCCCCTCGCGCTCCCACTCCCAGGTCTCGCGCCGGGTGCGGATGACCCGCTCGGCGACCATGTCCATCGCCGTGTCCAGGTCGAGGGTCTCCCAGTCGCCGGAGTACGGACGGCGGTACAGCACCTGGTGCTCACGAGCCGGTCCGGTGGTCAGCTGGAGCGTGGCCGAGCCTTTGGGGCACAGACGGCCGCGGCTGACCGGGGAGTCGGGGTCGCCCTCGATCTGGACGACCTTCTCGTCCTTCACGTAGACCTGCTGGCCGCAGCCGACCGCGCAGTAGGGGCAGACGGACTGCACGACCCGGTCCGCGCGGTCGGTGCGCGGGCGCAGGCTCTCGGTGTACGGCGATTTCGCGGCGGCACCCCGACCCGTGCGGTCGGTGCCGGTGAGCTGTCGGTAGACGGGCCAGGAGCGGACCCGGTCGCCCATACCCATGATGGCTCCCTGTCACGGTCAGGCGGAGGACTCGTCCGGCGCGGGATGTTCGGGGTGGACGGTGGCCGAGCGGGGGCCGTCCTGGCGTCCCGTCCCGGCCTCGTCGGTGTCGGGCGTGTCCGACTCGTTCTCCGCGTCGGCCGGCAGCGGAATGTCCAGGGGATCCTCACCCTCACGCACCTGCTGGTCCGGCAGATCCCTCGGCACGGGCTCGCCGCCCTGGCCTGTGTCACGCCGATCGGCCACGGCGTACTCCCTTCACCTCGTCGGGCGAGACGCGAGTACCTCCGGGCGCGACGCGCGAAACGTCCGTGTGCGCGGATGACTGCCGTGACCGGCGCGTCGCTGCGCCTCAGTGGGGAGCGCGCTCCTCCAGCGCCGTCCGCCAGGCCGGGACCGGCCCCTCGGGAGCGGGTTCCAGGCGCCGCCCGCCACGGGCGAAGAAGTCGGCGAGCGGCAGGATCGCCGCACCGACGGTGACCGCGTCCGGACCGAGCCGGCCCAGGTCGATCGTGACCTTCTCGGCCGGGTGCCGCAGCGCGTACGAGGCCGCGTGCCGGCGTACCGCGGGCAGGAACCGCGTACCGAGCTGGAGCCCCGCCCAGCCGCCGATGAGGATCCGCTCGGGCTGGAAGAGGTTGATCAGGTCGGACAGTCCGGCGCCCAGGTACTCGGCCGTCTCCTCCAGTACGGCCAGAGCGACCGGGTCGGCCGTGCCACCCTCGGCCGGGTACGCGGCGGCCAGCATCGCGGTCAGCGCCGTCTCCTCGTCGGTGCCCTCCGGGGGCCGTCCGCCCTCCTCGCGCCAGCGTTCCAGCAGGGACTCCGCCCCGGCGTAGGCCTCCAGGCAGCCGAGCGCGCCGCACCGGCAGCGGCGCCCCCTGACCCGTACCGTCAGATGCCCCCACTCGACGGCCCGGCCGTGCTCCACCTCCGGGGTGACCAGACAGGCGCCGACGCCGGAGCCGAACAGGACGACGATCGCGTTGTGGGCCCCGCGTCCGGCGCCGAACCACATCTCGGCCTGGCCGAGGGTCTTGGCGCCGTTGTCGATGAAGCAGCGGACGGTGTCCGGGAGCCCGGACGTCGAGCGGAGCAGCGCCTCCAGCGGGACCGCGTCCCAGCCGATGGTCTGCCCGTGCACGACGGCGCCGCGGTCGGAGGTGTGCTCGACGATGCCGGGGACGCCGATGCCGACGCCCAGCAGCCGGCCGGTGTCGACTCCGGTGCCGGCGAGCACCTCGGCGATTCCGTCGCGGATGTGGCCGACGATGACCTCGACCTCGTACCGCTGCTGGGTGAGGGGCCGCTCGGCGCGGGCGAGTTCGGTGAGGGTGAGGTCGAACAGCTCGACGCGGACGCGGGTCTCGCCGACGTCGACGCCGATCATGTGGCCGGCGCCGGGTGCCACGCGCAGCAGGGTGCGGGGGCGGCCGCCGTCGGAGTCGACGCTGCCGGCCTCCTCGACCAGCCCGTCGGCGACCAGGTCCGCGACGACGTTGCTCACCGAGCCGGAGCTCAGTCCGGTGACCGGGCCGAGCTCGAAGCGGCTGAGCGGTCCGTCGAAGTAGAGCCGCTGCAGCACGGCCGTGCGGTTGGCCCGCCTGAGGTCCCGTACCGTACGCCCGTTCCGCCCTGCCATGTGGCTCCTTCCGAACCCTGTCCGAGCTGCAACATACCTCCGCGGGCGGGCCCGGCGCGACATTCCTCCAACCCTTAGTTCACGCTGTGAGCTAAGAGACGGTGCTCTGCGGCGGGCTATGCGGCGGAGCTGGAGGCCAGATCCTCGATCTCGTCCAGGGCCGCGACGAGTTCGGGGGCGACCCGTTCCTGCCGCCACTCCTCGTGCTCCAGTCCGCGCGGGACGACCTCCGTCAGCATGATCAGGTAGAGGTAGGCCCGGTAGAGGGCGAGCCGCAGCAGGGCCCCCCGGTCGAACTCCGTGCGGCCGCCGGCCTCGCGGTAGCCCGCCAGGAACGCCTCGTCCTTCCTGATGTCGCCGAGCAGCGCCAGGGAGACGAAGTCGGCCAGCGGGTCGCCCCAGAACATGCGCTCGCCGTCGATCAGCCCGCCGATACGGGGCTCCCGCGCCGAGCGGTCGAGCAGGATGTTGCCCTGCCACAGGTCGAAGTGGACGAGGCGCGGGACGGTGACCGCGTCGAGCGCGCCGTAGGCGGGGCGGACGGTCCGGGCCACCTCGTCGACGGGGCGGGGCAGCCGGGCCCGGTACTCGCGGGCGTCGTCCAGGACGGCGTCCAGCATTCCGGCGAACGCCGTGCGCCAGTCGGCGACGAGCGGACCGAGCGCCCCGGACGGATACCCGAACCCCGGCCCGGTCACCCGGTGCAGCCGCGCCACCTGGCGTCCCAACTCGGTCCGCAGCGGCGGCCGTTCGGCCGGCGGCAGCGAGTCGTCCCAGGGATCGCCGGGGCACGCGGTCATCAGCAGGACCTCACGCTCGGCGTCGAGCGCGACCACTCGCGGTGCGGGCACGTCGGCCTGCTCGGCGCCCCGGTAGAACTCCGCCTCCGCGACGAGCAACCTTCGCTCGTGGCGCAGGCCCGGGGTGTCCGGCGCGACCTTGAGCACATAGCGGACACCGTCGGTGAGCCGCAGCTCCTCGACGGTGTTGTAGGTGCCGCCGCTCAGGGGCCGCAGCCGGGCGAGTCGGTCGGGCGGGATGTCCGCGCCCGCCAGGATGCCTCGGGCCCGCTCCCAGGAGTCCACCACCGTGCGCCCACCTCTCCCCTGCCGATCACGTCATCGACGTAACGCCCGTCCGCGACGAGTGCGTCGATCCACTCCTCGGCCGCCTCCGTGTCCGCGCCCGGCGTGCGATCACGGAACAGGGTACGGAACGCCTCCCGCACACCGGGCGCCATTCCCGAACCGTCGCCACGGGCGCACACCCCGGCCCCGGCGGCGAGCAACGCCCGCACCTCGTCGGCGTGCAGGAAGTCGACGTCGGGTCGTTACGGCCGGAATAGCAGAGAACAGGGAGCGAGTCCGGCGCTCGCCGCGGTGCGGTCGGCGACGGCACCCCAAATCATGATCACCGGGGTGGCGTGGTCGGCGATGCGGGTCAGGGCGCGTTCTCCGGCTCGGGCGGGGCGGTGGTTGTGGCCCGGGGGATGAGCCGGGTCGGCAGGACGACGTGCCGGCGGTGGTCGGTGTCGGCCTCGCCGATCAGCTCCAGGGCGAGTTCACCGGCCAGCCGGCCCATCCGTGCCGGGGACTGGGCCACCGTGGTCAGGTCGAGCCAGTCGGCCACCGGCTGGTCGTCGAAGCCGAGGACGGACATCCCCTCCGGCACCGCGATCCGGGCCCTGCGCAGAGTCGCGATCAGGGCGGCGGCGAGTTCGTCCTGCTCGGCGAAGACGGCGGTCGGCGGCTCGCGCAGGCTCAGCAGCTCGCCGAGCGCCTCGGCGACGCCGCGTCCGTCGGCGACCCGGGCCGCCACCACCAGGGAGTCGTCCAGCGGGACACCCGCCTCGGTGAGCGCCTGCTGGTAGCCGAGCACCCGTTCGTGCGAGCTGAAGGCGAACCCGGTGGCGCCCACGGTCTGCATGAAGGCGATCCGGCGGTGACCCAGGTTCAGCAGATGCCGGGTGCCGTTGCGGGCACCGGCCACGTCGTCGACGTACACGCTCGGGCGTCCCTGGGCGTGCTGGCTGACGTAGATCACGGGCATCCCGAGGTCGTCCAGGCGTGTGCTCTCCTCCTCGGTGAGGTCGAAGGAGAACACCAGCAGCGCGTCGGCGTTGCGCCGGGCCGGCAACCGTTCGAAGAACGCGGCCCGTTCGGCGAGGTCGGGTATGACGTAGACGGTCAGCTCCATGTCGGCCGCGCGCAGCAGCGGGCCCAGGCTGGACAGGGCCGAGCCCATGAACCAGGAGTTGAGGGTCGGCACCAGCGCCGCGACCACTCCGGTCCTGCCCGTCACGAGGCTGGAGGCGTGCCGGGAGACGGCGAACTCCAGCTCCCGCGCGGCCCGTTCGACGCGGGCGCGGACCGGCGGCGACACGTTGTCCAGGCCCCGCAGGGTGCGGGAGACGGTGGAGACGGAGACCCCGGCCCGTTCGGCGACGTCGGCCATGGTGGGGTGCCGTCGATCGGCTGGCATGCGCGGACGCTAGCACAGGCGTACGGGAGCCGTGGCAGCGCTGTCACGGCGTTACCGGCACGTAGCGCATTGACGGTGCCACCCTTCAGACCGCAAGCTTGCAAGCGTTGTCACAGGCGAGGAGCGCGCACCCCCATGTCCACCCATCCCGCACCCTGGTGGCGCGACGCCGTCATCTACCAGGTCTACATCCGCAGCTTCGCCGACGGGAACGGCGACGGTGTCGGCGACATCGCCGGCATCCGCTCCCGGCTGCCGTATCTGAAGTGGCTCGGCGTCGACGCCGTCTGGATCAACCCGTGGTACCGGTCCCCGATGGCGGACCACGGTTACGACGTGGCGGACTTCCGTGAGATCGACCCGTTGTTCGGCACGGTCGCCGAGGCGGAGCAGCTCATCGAGGAAGCTCACCGGCACGGGATCCGGGTCATCCCGGACATCGTGCCCAACCACACCTCGGACCGGCACGCCTGGTTCCAGGCGGCGCTGGCGGCCGGTCCGGGCAGCCCGGAGCGGGAGCGCTACGTCTTCCGGCCGGGCCGCGGACCGGACGGTGCCGAGCCGCCCAACGACTGGGTCTCCGCCTTCGGCGGCCCGGCCTGGACCCGCCTGCCCGACGGCGAGTGGTATCTGCACCTGTTCGCCCCGGAGCAGCCGGACCTCAACTGGCGGCACCCGGAGGTCCGCGCGGAGTTCGAGTCGATCCTGCGCTTCTGGTTCTCCCGGGGCGTGGACGGTTTCCGTATCGACGTCGCCCACGGGCTGATCAAGCATCCGGAACTGCCCGACCTGCCGCCGCGCCGGGCGGACGACGGGCCGCGGGAGCACGTCGACCATCCGCACTGGGACCGCGACGAGGTGCACGACATCTACCGGGCCTGGCGCCGGGTGGCCGACGAGTTCCCCGGCGACCGGTCCTTCGTCGCCGAGGCATGGGCGGACACACCGGAGCGGCTGGCCGCCTACGTCCGCCGGGACGGTCTGCACACCGCGTTCAACTTCGACTTCCTGATGTCGAGTTGGGACGCGAAGGACCTGCGCTCCGTCATCGACGACTCCCTCGCGATGCTCGGGGCGGTGGGCGCGCCGGCCACCTGGGTGCTCTCCAACCACGACGTCGTTCGCCATCCCAGCCGCTACGGCCGCAAGGTCGTACGGCGGTGGACGGTGAACGAGCCCTACCGGCCCGAGGGCCCTCTGGACCTGGAGCTGGGCACCCGGCGGGCCCGCGCGGCGGCCCTGCTGATGCTGGCGCTGCCCGGCGGTGCCTACGTCTATCAGGGCGAGGAGCTGGGGCTGCCGGAGGTGGAGGACCTGCCGGAGGCGGTGTTGCAGGACCCCGTCTGGGAGCGGTCCGGGCACACCGACCGGGGCCGCGACGGCTGCCGGGTGCCGATTCCGTGGTCGGGCCGGAGCGCGCCGTACGGTTTCAGCCCGGACGGCGCGCAGGGCGAGCCGTGGCTGCCGCAGCCGGAGGCGTGGGCCGAGCTGAGCGTGGAGAGGCAGAAGGGGGACGAGCGCTCCATGCTGGCGCTGTACCGCGCGGCGCTGCGGCTGCGGCACGAGCATCCCGCGCTCGGCGACGGCGACCTGGAGTGGCTCGACGCGCCCGCCGGAGTGCTGGTCTTCCGCCGGGAACCCGGATTCGTGTGCGCGGTCAACCTCTCCGCCGCCCCCTGCCCGCTGCCCGGGCACGCGTCGGTGCTGCTGGCCAGCGGCCCGGTGGAGGACGGTGTGCTGGCGCCCGACCAGGCTGTCTGGCTCGCCACCGACGCATACACCCCCGAGCCAGCCGCATGACGGTGTAGCGCTGGGTGATCGGGACGCGCACGCGGGCCACGCAGCCCGCGGGCATGCCCGACGCTTTCACCTGCGCTCCGGCGCCCGGCGCGCCGTCCCCGCTCCCTCCGGTGCGCCGAAGCGGGCGAGGGTGTGCCACACCATCTTCAGGTCCTGCGGTTCGTGGCGGCCGGTGCGGGCGGCGTCCCCGATGATCCGTGGATCGACCACGCCGTCCTGGGCGATCCGGGCACCCAGCTCCACGAACTCCCGTCCGCGGTAGTCCGCGTGCTCGCGCAGCTCGGCCACCGTCAGCCGGTAGCCGGGGTGCCACTCGACGGGGCAGGGCAGCAGGCGGGCCGCGGCCTCGACCGGCGTGCCGCGGTAGCTCGCGTCCAGGACCAGGGCCTCCACCTGCCCGGCGAGGGTGACCCCGCCGTGGACCTGGGCCTCGATGTAGTCGTTCAGGGCGTCCTGCTCGTCGGACTCGGCGAGCGCGACGAGGGACATGCCGGCGGCCACCCCGAAGTCGGTCGGCTCGGCCGCGCTGTCGGGATAGCAGAAGGTGGCGCGGGCCAGGGCGTCGCCGGTGAGCCGGAGGTGCGAGGACCCGAACCGTGGGGCGGCGCCGACCACCTGGCGGCGGAAGTTCAGGGCACCGTAGACGGGCCGCTCGTGCGGGTCGGCCGCGTCGTAGGCGCCGCCGAAGATGCGGCTCTCCCAGCGCCAGCGGTCGCCGCCGGGGTGCGCGGTCAGTCCGCCGTTGCTGGTGCCGGTGACGAACTGCGAGTGGTAGGCGCCGTCCTGGGCCAGCGCCCGGAGGATGGGCAGTCCGCCGATCAGCCGGTCGGGATGGAAGTTCAGCGTGATCCGCACGTCGGCACCGACGGCGGGGCCCGTCGAGCGGGAGGCGACATGACGCAGCGCCTGCCGCGCCCGCTCGGACAGGACGTTCGTGAGTTCCACCGCCGGCTCCTCCCCCGGGCCGCCCGTCTTCGGCCGCGGCTCAGAGGTCGGCCACGGCGAGCACGATCTTCCCACGGTTGTCGCGCCGCTCCAGCGATTTATGGGCCGTGCGGGCCTCTTCGAGGGGTACGACGGTCTCGACCGGTACCCGGAACGCCCCGGAGGCCACGCGTTCGGCCAGTTCGCGTAGGTCGGGGCGGGGATCGTAGCCGTGGATCTGAAGGTTGGTGAGCTGGAAGCCGAGGATGGAGACGTTCTTGGGGTAGAAGTCGCGGGTGTCGATGGTGCTGGGCTCCAGGGCCACGTTGGCGAGCGCGACGACCCGGCCGCCGTGTCCGACCTCGCGCAGACTCCGCTCGAACGCCGGGCCGCCGACCGTGTCGAGGACGACGTCGGCACCGCGCCCGTCGGTCAGCCGCAGCACCTCCTCGACCTCCGCCTCCCCGGAGTGGGCCGATGTGTCGACGACGTCGTGGGCGCCGAACTCCCCCGCCCAGGCGGCCTTTTCGGCCGACCCGGCGAGCGCGATGACCCGCGCGCCGGTCTCGGCGGCGATCTGCACGGCCGCGCTGCCGACCCCGCTCGCGGCGGCCTTCACCACCACCGTGTCGTCCTTGCCGGCCCGGGCGAGCCGCCGCAGGCAGTACCAGGCCGACAGACAGGCGACGGGCAGCGCGGCCGCCTCGACCAGTCCCACACCCTCGGGCAGGGCGGTGACCTGGGTGGCGGGCACGACGGCCAGCTCGGCGTAGAAACCGGGGGCGTTGACGCCGTCCAGCGCCATGACCCGTTGTCCCACCGCGAGTTCGGTCGCCCCTTCGCCCACCGCCGCGACGACACCCGCCGCCTCAACGCCCGGGATCAGCGGCGGCCGGCCGGCCCGGTGGTACTTGCCCGCCCTGATCAGCGCGTCCGCACGGTTCACCCCCGCGGCCGCGACCCGCAACAGGACCTCACCGGGACCCGCCACCGGGTCGGGCACCTCGACCGGCACCAGCACCTCGGGCCCGCCGAACTCGTCGATCCGTACCGCACGCATACCGCACCTGCTTCCTGTCGCAGCCGCACACCCGACTGACACCGGTTGAAGTGGTGTCACTCTCCGACACCCGTTCAACCGGTGTCAAGAGGTTCAGTCGGTGATGCCGACACCTCATGAACCGGTGTACGCTCAGCTCATGACCGGCATCTCGCCCGCCGACCCGGCGCTCGCGTTCCCCTTCATCGGCGGCCGCCCCTGCCTGGACTTCGTGGCGACGCTGGGCCGTCGGCACGCCACCCCGCTGGAGCGGCTCCCGGATCCGGCCGCGCTGGCCCGCTGGTTCGCCGAGGCGGGGCTGGCCGTGGATGACGAGCCGGCTCGCGTCACCGCCCGGGAGCTGGCGGACGCCCGCGTCCTGCGCGAGGCGCTGTACCGGGTCGTACGAGGCGCGATGGCCGGGCAGCGGCCCGAGGCCGCGGACGTCGAACTGGTCAACGCGGCGGCGGCCCGCCCCGACCTGGCGCCCCAGCTGGGCACCCAGCCCTGGTCGGCGCGGCAGCCGGTCCGGGCGGCGCTGGCGACGGTGGCCCGGGACGCCGTACTCCTGGTGCGCGGTCCCCTGCTGGAGCGGGTCAAGAAGTGCGAGAACCCGGACTGTTCCCTGCTCTTCCTCGACGACTCCCAGGCGCGACGACGCCGTTGGTGCTCCATGGAGCGGTGCGGCAACCTCGCGAAGGTGGCCGGCTACCGCTCCCGCAGCCGGGCCGCCCCCGCGCGGTGAAGGCCGGCCGTCAGGAGGAAGCGGGCGTCCAGTGCGGATCGCGGCCGAGGAAGGCCAGCAGGGACTCGGCCCTGTCGTAGTCCGGCGCGACCGTGAGGGCGGGCGCGAACACCCGGTACGCGTCGCGCAGCCGATCGACGAGGTGGTCCGCGGCCGGCCGGATCCCCTCCGCCAGTTCCGCGCTCAGCGGCCGGTCCTGGCCGGTGGCGACGGCGATGTCCCAGGCGTGGACAGCCGCGTCCATGGCGGCCGCCCCGGCGGCGAGCGGAAGGGGCAGCGGGCCCAGGGGCGTCGGCACCTGGCCGGCGTCGTACGGCAATCCGGCGTAGGCGTCGGCCACCTGACGCAACGCCTTGTCGAGTTCGCCCGCCGGGTCACCGTCGAGGGCGTCCGCGGGGTGGAAGGGGTCCGAGTCGGGCCGGCCGCCGGTGATCGCCAGGCCGTAACCCTGCTGGTCGATGCGCGCGTGGTTGAGGACCTGCCGGACGGTCCACTCGCCGCACGGCGTCGCCGCTCCCCAGGCCGACACCGGCACCCCGGCGACCACCTCACCGAGATAGGCGTGCGCGCGTGTGAGAACCTCGAAACCCCGGGTGTCCGCCATCACCGTTCTCCCCTCTTGCCGTCCTTCGACCGTTGCCAACAATCTAGGTTTCCTTGCGGACAGTTACGGTCCGCAAGGAGCACGAGCGCCAAGGAAAGCCGAGCAAGCCAAGCAAGCCAAGGAAGAGGATCAGCGCCAGGTGCCAGATGTACGTGCGTGGACGGCGCCGCTCGTCGAGTTCGTGAAGCGGCGACGGGACCCCGTGGTGGTGCAGACACTGCGGTCGGCCGTCGCGGCGACGGTCGCCTACGTCGTCGCCCTGCGCCTGAGTCCCGAGGCCGCACCGCTGACCGCGCCGCTCACCGCGCTGCTGGTCGTCCAGGTCACCCTGTACGCCACCCTCACCAACGGCATCCGCCGGGTCAACGCCGTCGTGGCCGGTGTCCTGGTAGCGATCGCGTTCAGCCTGCTGGTGGGCCTGACGTGGTGGAGTCTCGCGCTGCTGATCGTGGCCTCGCTCGCGGTCGGACGACTGGTCCGCGTCGACGAGTACGTCCCCGAGGTCGCGATCAGCGCGATGCTGGTGCTCGGCGTCACCACCGTCGGCGACACCGCCTGGGCCCGGATCGTCGAGACGCTGATCGGCGCGGTCGTCGGAATGGCCTGCAATCTGCTGCTGGCACCGCCGGTGTGGGTGGACGAAGCCGGCGAGTCGATCGAGGGGCTGGCCCGCAGGGTGCGGCGCCTGATGCTGCGGATGGGTGAGGAGGCCGCGGGCCGTACTCCGGTCGAGCACGCGACCGAGCGACTGTACGAGGCACGCCGGCTCGACCACGACATCGTCGAGGTGGACGCGGCCCTCCGACAGGCCGAGGACAGTCTGCGGCTCAACCCACGCGTGCGTGAGGGCCTGCTGCACCGGGTGGTGCTGCGCACGGGGCTGGACACGCTGGAGATCTGCACGGTCGTCCTGCGGGTGCTGGCGCGCACGCTCACCGACCTCGCCAAGCAGCGCGATCCGGAGCCGCTGTTCGCGCCGGAGACGGGGGCCGCGGTGGAACGGCTGCTGTCCGAGATCGCGGACGCGGTGGTCAGTTTCGCGGTCCTGGTCACCACCAGCGTGAGCGTCAGCGCCGAGTCGGCCGAGGCCCGGCTGACCGCCGAGCTGCGGCAGGCCGCGGCCACCCGGGACAAGCTCGCCCAGCTGCTCCTCGAGGAGGTGCAGCGCGACGCCCGCACCTGGCAGCTCTACGGCGCCGTGCTGACCGAGGTCAACCGGATCCTGGACGAGATGGACACCGAGCACCGCTCCCGCCGGCTGCTGGAGGAGCTGGACCGCACCTCCCGTGAACAGCGCGAGCGTATGCCGCGGCTGACCCGGCTGCGGGAGAGCCTGCGCGACAGCGGGCGGCTGCGCGTGCCGGAAGTGCTGCGCCGGAACCGCGGCGAGGACGCCCGTCGTTCTAGGTGACATGACCGGATACGAGGGGGCGGGCGGATGAGCGGCGAGGCCGTACGGATCGACGGGGACGTACTGCGGCTGCCGGGCGGGGCGGCGGTGCGGTTCATGCGCACACTGCGGCTGCCCGAGACGGGCACCCATCCGCTGCCGCCGGGGCTCGGTCAGTTCCCGGTGCGCCGGATCTCCGACTACCCCGACACGGTGCCCGAGCAGTGGCGCGCGCGGGGCGGTGTGATGCTGCCGGTGTATCTGCGCGAGGCGATGTGGCTGAGCTTCTACGGCACCGCCGAGCCGGCCGCCCTGCAGGTCGGGGTGGGCAAGGTGTGCGCGGTCTCGGGCGAGCCGTGGAGCGACCGGCTGTCCCGGAACCCGCAGAACTACCTCGTGCTGCCGCGCCAGCCCTGGCTGGACGGCATCAACTCCGGCAAGGGCACGGTCCGGCAGTTCGTGGCCGTGCCGCTGGGCCTCGGGGCGACGGTCGAGGGCCAGGTCACCGGCGAGGAGGTGTGGGGCGGCGTACAGCTGCAGTCCTTCCCGCTGAGCGGGCCGAAGCTCGCCGAGTGGCGGGATGCGGAGCGGCGCCGGGCGCGGGCGTCGCACAGGAAGACGGCGTTGGCAGGCTACGGTGCGGCGATGCCGATGGCGGCGGCGCCGCCTCCCGCCCCGGGCGCGGCCCCGGCCGCCGCGGCGATGGGGCTGGGCGTCGGTGGCTCGATGCGGCAGGAGGTCTACGAGGACGACCGGCCGCTGTCGGACTGGGCCGAGGAGCCGGCGGGGCGCGTGTTCGTGCACCTGGTGACGCCGCCGGAGTGGCGCCGTATCACCGGCGAGGCGCCTCCGCCGTCGCCGGTGGACCGCGCGGCCTACACCCGCGCGGGCCTGCCCTGGTTCGACTACTACGACCAGGACGCGGCCGATCTCGCTCCGACGGACACGCTGGAGGCGGTGAAGCCGGTCGGCGACTGGATCGGCGACGACCACGAGCCCTGGCAGCCCCCGACACCGCACCAGGTGCAGCAGTTGGGTGACGCACCGGGCAAGCCGGTTCAGGACGGCGACTGGTAGGACACCGTCCCGTCTCGGCGACGGCGGGCGCGCCGGCCGCGACCAGGCGGCTACCACCCGCCCCACCCCGAC
>NZ_WVUG01000250.1 GCF_017614965.1 Streptomyces griseorubiginosus
GTCGAACACACGCCGACCCCCATCAACGCCCCCCGCGAACCCGTAGCTCGTAGGCGCAGCTACTCGTCGTCCTCGTCGTCGAGGCGGGCCAGCCATGTGGCCAGGCGTTCCACCGGTACCTCGAAGTCCGGGTTCAGGTCGACGAACGTTCGCAGCTGCTCGGCGAGCCACTCGAAGGTGACCTCCTCCTCGCCGCGCCGCTTCTCCAGTTCTTCGATGCCTCGGTCCGTGAAGTACATGCTGCCAAGGATAGAGGGGCGCGGGTGCGCAAACGGCGGGGCCGCCCCCCCCCCCAGGGGATGCGGCCCCGCCGCGTGCTGTCCGCGGGAGCGGCTACGCCTCGAACACCTCGCGCACCAGCTGCTCCTGCTCCGCCTGGTGCCGCTTGGCGGAACCGACGGCGGGCGAGGAGCTGTGCGGGCGGGAGATCCGGCGCAGGCGCTCGCCCGCCGGGATGTCCGCGCCGACCGCCAGGTCCAGGTGGTCGATCAGGTTCAGGGCGATGAACGGCCAGGCGCCCTGGTTGGCCGGCTCCTCCTGGGCCCAGAGGTACTTCTCGGCGTTCGGGTACTTGGCGATCTCCGCCTGGAGCTCGGCACCCGGCAGCGGGTACAGCCGCTCGATGCGGATGATCGCGGTGTCCGTGACGCCGCGCTTGGCGCGCTCGGCCTCCAGGTCGTAGTACAGCTTGCCCGCCACGAAGACGACCTTGCGGACCGCGGCCGCGTCCACCGTGGTGTCGCCGATGACCGGGCGGAACTGACCCGAGGTGAACTCCTCCGTCTTCGACGCGGCGGCCTTCAGACGCAGCATCGACTTCGGGGTGAAGACCACCAGCGGCTTGTGGTGCGGGTTGTGCACCTGCCACCGCAGGAGGTGGAAGTAGTTCGACGGGAGGGTCGGCATCGCGACCGTCATGTTGTTCTGGGCGCAGAGTTGCAGGAAGCGCTCGACGCGGGCGGACGAGTGGTCCGGGCCCTGGCCCTCGTAGCCGTGCGGGAGCAGGAGGGTGACGCCGGACGTCTGGCCCCACTTCTGCTCCGCCGCCGAGATGTACTCGTCGACGATCGTCTGGGCGCCGTTGACGAAGTCGCCGAACTGGGCCTCCCACAGCACGAGCGCGTCGGGCCGGGCCAGCGAGTAGCCGTACTCGAAGCCCATGACCGCGTACTCGGAGAGCAGGGAGTTGTAGACGTTGTAGCGGGCCTGGTCCTCGGCGAGGTACTGCAGCGGGGTGTACTCCTCGCCCGTCTCGCGGTTGATGAGGACCGCGTGGCGCTGGCCGAAGGTGCCGCGCTGGGAGTCCTGGCCGGAGAGGCGGACCGGGGTGCCCTCCAGGAGCAGGGAGCCGACCGCGAGCGTCTCGCCCATGCCCCAGTCGATCGTGCCGTCCTCGACCATCGCCGCCCGGCGCTGCAGCTGCGGCAGCAGACGCGGGTGGACCTGGAAGCTGTCGGGGATGTTGACCTGGGACTCGGCGATCCGCTTCACGGTCTCCGTGGAGATCGCGGTGTTCACGGCGACCGGGAACTCCGCCTGCGGGTCCGACACCGGGCCGGAGGCCGGCTGGGAGGTGACGGCCTCGCGGACCTCCGTGAAGACCTTCTCCAGCTGCCCCTGGTAGTCCTGCAGGGCCTGCTCGGCCTCTTCCAGGGTGATGTCGCCGCGACCGATCAGGGACTCGGTGTAGAGCTTGCGCACCGAGCGCTTCTTGTCGATCAGGTCGTACATCAGCGGCTGGGTGAAGGCCGGGTTGTCCGACTCGTTGTGACCGCGGCGGCGGTAGCAGATGAGGTCGATCACCACGTCCTTGTTGAACGCCTGGCGGAACTCGAAGGCCAGGCGCGCGACGCGCACGACCGCCTCCGGGTCGTCGCCGTTCACGTGGAAGATCGGGGCCTCGATCATGCGGGCCACGTCCGTCGCGTACATCGAGGAGCGCGAGGACTCGGGGGCCGCGGTGAAGCCGACCTGGTTGTTGATGACGATGTGGACCGTGCCGCCGGTGCGGTAGCCGCGCAGCTGCGACATGTTCAGGGTCTCGGCCACCACGCCCTGGCCCGCGAAGGCCGCGTCGCCGTGCAGGGCGACCGGCAGGACGGTGAAGTCCGTGCCGCCCTTGTTGATGATGTCCTGCTTGGCGCGGGTGATGCCCT
Source organism: Streptomyces griseorubiginosus (assembly GCF_017614965.1). Lineage (GTDB taxonomy): Bacteria > Actinomycetota > Actinomycetes > Streptomycetales > Streptomycetaceae > Streptomyces > Streptomyces griseorubiginosus_B. Next base: position 2,157 of record NZ_WVUG01000250.1, read on the forward strand.
CGATGACCGGGTCGACCGTCTCCAGGTGGGAGGGGTTCGCGGCCAGCGAGACCTTGATCTGCTCGCCGTCCAGGCCGGTGAAGGTGCCCTCGGCGCCCAGGTGGTACTTCACGTCGCCGGAGCCGTGCATCGACTTCGGGTCGAGGTTGCCCTCGAACTCGCGGAAGATCTGGGCGTACGACTTGCCGACGATGTTGGCCAGCACGTTCAGCCGGCCGCGGTGGGCCATGCCGATGACGACCTCGTCCAGGCGGGACTCCGCCGCGCTGTCGAGGACCGCGTCCAGCAGCGGGATGACGGACTCGCCGCCCTCCAGGGAGAAGCGCTTCTGGCCGACGTACTTGGTCTGCAGGAAGGTCTCGAAGGCCTCCGCCGCGTTCAGCCGGCGCAGGATGCGCAGCTGCTCCTCGCGCTCCGGCTTGGTGTGGCCGCGCTCCACGCGGTCCTGGATCCACTTGCGCTGCTTGGGGTCCTGGATGTGCATGAACTCGATGCCGGTGGTGCGGCAGTACGAGTCGCGCAGCACGCCGAGGATGTCGCGCAGCTTCATCATCGACTTGCCGGCGAAGCCGCCGACGGCGAACTCGCGCTCCAGGTCCCACAGGGTGAGGCCGTGCTCGGTGATGTCCAGGTCGGGGTGCTTGCGCTGGCGGTACTCCAGCGGGTCGGTGTCGGCCATGACATGGCCGCGGACCCGGTAGGAGTGGATCAGCTCGAAGACGCGGGCGGCCTTGGTGACGTCGTCGTCGTGGCTGGCGTCGATGTCCTTGAGCCAGCGGACCGGCTCGTAGGGGATGCGCAGGGCCTCGAAGATGTCGTCGTAGAAGCCGTTCTCGCCGAGCAGGAGGTTCGCGACGGCGCGCAGGAACTCGCCGGAGGCGGCGCCCTGGATCACCCGGTGGTCGTAGGTCGACGTGAGCGTCATGACCTTGGAGATGCCGAGCTTGTTCAGGGTGTCCTGGCTGGTGCCCTGGAACTCCGCCGGGTAGTCCATGGAGCCGACGCCCATGATCACCGACTGGCCGGGCATCAGACGCGGCACGGAGTGGACGGTGCCGAGGCCGCCCGGGTTGGTGAGGGAGACCGTGACACCGGTGAAGTCGTCCATCGTCAGCTTGTTGTCGCGGGCGCGACGGACGATGTCCTCGTAGGCCTGCCAGAACTCGAAGAAGTTCAGCGTCTCGGCCTTCTTGATGGCGGCCACGACGAGCTGGCGGTCACCGTTGGGCTTCACCAGGTCGATGGCGAGGCCCAGGTTGACGTGCGCCGGCTTGATCAGGGTCGGCTTGCCGTCCTTCTCGCCGAACGACCAGTTCATCGACGGCATGGCCTTGATGGCCTGCACCATCGCGTAGCCGATCAGGTGCGTGAAGGAGATCTTCCCGCCCCGGGCGCGCTTGAGGTGGTTGTTGATGACGATGCGGTTGTCGAACAGCAGCTTCACCGGGACCGCGCGGACCGAGGTGGCGGTCGGCAGCTCCAGGGAGGCGTTCATGTTCTTCGCGACGGCGGCGGCGGGACCGCGCAGCGTCACCAGCTCCGGGCCCTCCGGGGCGGCGGCCTCGGCGGCGGGCGCGGCCTTGGCGGCCGGAGTCGGGGCCGAGGGCTTCGGCGCGGCGGGCGCGGGGGCCGGTGCAGGCCCGGTGGCCGGCTCGGGCCGGGGGGCAGGCTCGGGCTCGGGTGGGGAAAGGGTGTGGAGGCGGGTTGCTGCGGCGGTGGACACGAGCCGGCTGTCGTCGTCCGCCAGCCGCTGGAGCTCGTCAAGGGCGCGTCGCCGTACGAGGTCGTTGCCGATCCGGTGCAGGTGGGCGAGCCCGTCCACGGCCCCCAGCCGGTCGATGGCGATGGGGCTGCCCAGTGCGTGACGCAGGTGGGCGGGCAGGGACCAGTTGATGTTGCGGGCGATGACGATGCGGCCCTCGACGTTGTCCTGTTTCTTGGGCCGCTGTTGCGGCATTTCGTCGACGACCCGGTCGTGGACGTAGCCGTACAGTTCATCGAGGGTGATGTCGCCGTCGCCGTCCAGATCCGCGCTGCCATCGCGCAGCCCCTGCACCAGGTAGCGGGTGAACACCGACTGCACGGCCTGGCCGTGCGCCCGGTTGCCCTCGAATGAGTACTGCGTTGCGTCCGATGCGGTCAGCACGGTGCGGCCCCGGCCGTGGAAGCGCTCCAGTGCATGCACCGCGGTGTCGCCCTTGGAGATCCGGCCGGCCGGGAACGCGCCGCTGTAGCAGCAGTCGAGAATCAGTACCTTCTGCCGCGAGGCGCATCCCTCCATGGCCTGGTCGATCTGCTCGGCGGACAGCGCGGTGAACAGCAGGCCGTCGCGGCGCGTGTTGGCCATCGCCAGGTACAGCCGGCCGTCGTCGTCCTTGAGGCCGTGGCCGGTGAAGTACAACAGGGTCAGGTCGTCGCGCCGCCGGTCGCGGTAGAAGTCACCGACGGCCTCACCGACGAGATGATGCGGCTGGTTGACCAGGGTGGTGACCTCGAACCCGGCGATGGCCGGATCCCGCAGCACCGTGGCTAGAGCCTCCGCGTCGTGCGCCGGCGCGGTCAGCTGCCGCAGGGCGCTGTCCTGGTACTCGTAGGTGGCGATGAGCATCGCCAGGCGGCGGCCCATGGCTAACTGCCCGCGTGCCGACGGATGTACGCATCGATCAGCTCGCGCCGCTCGGTGGCGGAGGCCCGTTCCAGTTCGAGCGTGTCGCCGTCGATGGTGAGCGAGACCCGATGCCGCGCGGAAGAGCGGGCCAGGTGGTCACGGACGGTCTCGATGAGCGCCGTGAATACGCCGCCGGTCGCGCTCAGCGCCACGACGATGGCGCCGGTGGTGACGGCATCGGCGCCCTTGGCGGTGTCGGGAGCGGGGGCATGGGAACCAGCATGCAGCGACTCGACATCCAGATCGGAAATCTCGCTCCGCAGGCGGCGGATCACCCGTTCCGCCGCCTCCGGATCCAGCTCGGGATCAGGTGCGATGGCGAGCAGCACCTCCATCACATCGCTCGCCCGCCGATGTTCCGGGCGGCCTCTCGCCGACGCGCTGTCGTGCATACGTCCGTCCCCCGGTGACAAGTCGCAGCGAAGCCGTACCTCACAGTGTGGCCCCATTCGGCCACGGACGGCAGTCAATTGACTGCGTAGGTCAGGACCGGCTGGGCACCCCGCGACATCGAGGAGGGCGTGCGGGCCAGCATCACCTACCCCCCGGCGTCGGCGGGGAGAACGCCATGGCCGCCGTGCCCGGCGAGATCGGCGTCGGAACACCCCTGCGTCGGTGGGGAGGACGGGCTCGGGGTCGACAGCGTCATGGCGGTTACCGGAACGCTCCCGCGTTCGCGGGGGTGTTCCGCGGCAGATGGCGCGGCGAGCGCGGTAGCCGGTGTCCTCCTCGCCGATGCGGGGGTGTTCCGTCACGGCAGTTCCCGCACTTCGGCTTCGACTGGTCCTCCCCGCCGATGCGGGGTGTTCCTCAGCACGTAGCGCAGCGGGCCGAACTGCATCCGTCCTCTCCGCCGATGCGGGGGTGTTCCTCGCTCCGGGAAGTGCTTGAAGACCCAGCGGGCGTCCTCCTGGCCGACGCGGGGGTGTTCCGAAGACCTTCCAGTTCCAGATGAAGGCCATGCGGTGCCGGGCCGTGGGGCTTCTTGCTGTCGCGGACGGACGCTATGCCGGGGGTCCTTGCTACGTCGACGCGGCTCTGGTCCCCGCTGGAGTAGGACGACTTGAACCAGTCGAGGTCGGTCTGGGTGGCGTGGGGGTCGCCCCTCTCCGGGGCCGTTGCCTGGCGCTTCTTTCGATGGCAGGGCCGCCCGCCGTGCTGGCAGGGGGCGCGCCAGGCCGGATATGGTTCCGGCCCCCTCCCTGATGGCGGAATGCCGGGGGAGGGGGCCGGATTTGGTAGCGGGGGCGGGATTTGAACCACGCGACCTCTGGGTTATGAGCCCAGCGAGCTACCGAGCTGCTCCACCCCGCGTCGGTGCACTCAGCGTATGCCATCCGGGAAGCGGCTGCAGGGATTTACCCGCGCGCCCGGCGCTGGTACGTGATGCCGTGCCGACGACATCACCGTCTCCGACCACCGCGTCATGTACAGCAACCTCTGATGCGGATGTGGAGCGCCCGGCTCTTCGGCCGCGCGTTGCTTGCGCGAGTCGTGCGGGCCGTTGCGCGCATGCTTTTTGCCCAGGTCCTGATCGTCATGCCTTCCCCGCGCTGCCGAGGCCGACGGCGGGAAATGTCCGTGCGTGGGGGTGTACGCACGGGCCGCGGTCAGCCCTGTGTCCCGTGCACTCGCCTGCACCGATCACACCATGCGGAGCGCGGGTGTCAGGGGCGGTATGGAGGCTCAGGTGTCTTGAGCCGCTGCCCGCTCCTCGGTTGAAGGTTCGGTTGGCTCCTGCCCGGTCAAGGGCGCCTGCGGCGGCGTGTACCCGCTCTGAAGGCCGGTACGGCGTTGCACCGCGGCTCTACCGCTCGGCGGTGCCGTCCGTGCCGTCAATCTCGTAGATCCGCTCTTGAAGCCGTTCACCGGCCCAGTCCAAGCCGACGTCCAGGTCGAACCAGTGCCGATCCTTTCGGACTCCTGGCGGTGAGAGGTTCACTGCTGCCCACGAGAACACCCCCAGGAGGATGGAACGCCCGTGCTGCGTGGTACGCACGGACAACGCAAACGGCGCGGCGAGTGCCGCGCGGGTGACCAGCATGAGTTGTTCGTCCTCAGAATGTCGACGCCCACCCGTGAGAAACCGGGGCGCTTGAAGGATCTTGACCCACTCGACCACTGCGTCTGCCACCTGGGCGCGCAAGGACTCTTCGATGCCCTGCCGGATGGCGGCCGTGGGATCATCGCCGAGCCAGCCGAGCCAGTGATCAGGATCAGTGAGCTTGCTGAAGTCGTCCTGTGGCACCCCGTGACGGGGATTCTCCTGGTACTCACCTGTCAGTTTCCCGGCGCCATCCACCAACCAGGCGCCGCGGATTGCTTCGGGAGGTACGTAGCCGTTCGGGTCGTCGATATACGTGGGGTCGATCTCGGCGACGCTGCCACCGGGATTCTCTGCAGCCGCAGCCAGCAGCGCCGGCTCGTTCGGTATGCCCTTACGTCGGCTTCGCCAGCCAAAGCGCCCCACGTTTTCTCCCCGCCGTTGCCCGCCCAATTGACCGCGATTGTGCCGCACCGGTCACCGCATGAGGGGGAGGAGTCGGTGACGGCGACGGATGGGGGCGGTTCTCGGCCCGCGCGGCGGTCTGCGTCCCGTGCTGCGAACCCCGACAGATGTGGCATCGGCCAGGCGGCCCACGAGTCCGGGATGGCCTCGTCGCTGGCAATCTGGCGTGTACGCCGAAGCGGTCGGCTGACCCAGGGGCCCCTAGGGCCGGCATCGCGACCCCGACGCAGGTGGTCGGGTCGTAGCGGCCTGGGAAGGCGTGGAGGGGGCGGGTCGGCCCGCGGTGGTGGCCCGTCCCTGCCGGGGCCGTGACCCCCGTCAGGGGTGCAGGCCGACGCGAGGGTGTTCCGCCGGGTCAGCGCCCCGCGGGAAGCCGCGGCCGGGTACTCTCCCGCCGACGCGGGGTATTCCGCCGTTCCGCCGCATACAAGAGGCCGCCGCCAAGGTGGAACAGGGCGAATCCACATGCTCAGGTGGATGCTCCTGAGTTTCCTCGTCGGCACACACGCGGACCTCCCTCCGAGGAACATCCACGCCCGTGACGAGTTCCGCTACTAGGTCCGGCCGCTGATGCGCGCGTTCCTGCTGGAACAGGCGGCCACAAACCTTGCTGCCCACCGGATCGACGAACCCGTGCTCTGGGAGGCCCCCCACCGAATGGTGCGACTGGACCGACTGGCCTGGGACTACCCCCGAAGAGATCGCCGACAGCGACTTCGGCACCTTGATCGCCGACCGGACCCCGGCCGAGGAGACGGCCGCCGCCCTCGGACTGACCACAGAGCACGTGCGGCTCTACTGCGACGCCACCGGCACCACCCAACCGCCGCCCCCTCCCGCATCTCCCGGACTTGGCCGGCGTCGACCTCGACGCGGGATGCTCGACCCGGGCTTCCTCCGCACCGCTCACTCCAGCGGAACTCTCAACCAGAGCCTGATCGCCCGCAGTGCCGGCTGCAGCCTCTCAACCGTCCAAAACGCCCTGGAAGAAGCCGGGATCCCCCGCCACACCATGCTCCGAACCGCTCAACCTTCGCATCACCCGCGAGGAACTCGAGCACGCCTACCTGCACCGACGCCTCAGCATCCCCAACATCGCCGAACAGTTCGGTCTCGACAGGCACCGCCTCAACCTGCTGGCCAAGAAGTGGGGCATCGAGATCCGCCCGAACAGCGCCACCAGCAACCCGTTCGCGCTCCTGTCGAACGCACCGGCCCTGTCCGAGTCGATGGCGGCCATCAGCAACGTCCGCAACTGCGTCGAACGCCTCAGCCGCCTGGTCCGACTGCCCGGCCAACGAAACCTCTGCGCGGCCGCCAGAAGCCCCAGAACGCTACCGGCAACGCTCACGCACCAACTGAATGCCCTGGAGAAGGCCGCCGGCGTTCAGCTGATCGAACGGACCAGCCCCCTCGCAGCCACTCCCGCGGCACCGCTCTCATCCACGAAGCAGAGCACCTGCTCAGCCTCCTGGACGCAGCGCAATCCCCCGTCACCTGACCGGCGGCTCGACCAGCATCACGACGCGGTCCGCCTCGACGTCGAATCCGAGGACCGGACGGCTCCCGTCACCGCCCTCGGCATCCATCAGCACCGGCTTGCCCAACCGGCGACCGATCGCAGCGAGGAATCCGCACAGGGCATCAAGTGGCTCCTGCCCCTGAATCTCCCGCAGGTCGACGTCGAAGTCGATCTCCTCTGCTGCATAGAACCGAAAGATCGCCAACATGTCTTGCACCGGCCGAATCTCCAGATGAGGCTGCTCGGCGTCGGCGGGACGCGACAGCACGACCTCTGCCGGGGGCAGCGGCAGCGCTGTCGAGCCCTCGGAGTACTGAAAGGTCCAGCCCTGCTCCACCATGAGGTCGAGGACCGCCTGCCAGTCTCTCTCCGAGGCATTGGGCACCCACACGTCCGGCAGCGACCCCATCACCTTGGGGTCGAAGAACCACCGGACGTCGTCCCACAGCAGATCAGCCACGGTCCCATCCTGACGCCCCAGTGCACCCTGACCCACCGATTTCCTTGCCCAACGGGCCCTGCTTCGGAGAGCGGGATGCCAGGATGTCCGGGTGGTCAGCGCTGAAGAGTGGATTCGGATCCGTCGCGGCCTGCGGTTTGGACAACGGTTCCGAGGGACGGTGACGGCAGTCCCGAGGCCGGGCGCGACCGGGATATTCGTCGACATCGGTCTTCCGGTCGGAGGGTTCGTCGATGTTCTGCTTCTGCCGGCGGTCGCAGAGCGCTGGCCAGACCAAGGAACCGAGGCCGAATTCGAGATCTGGTGGGCCGATCAGCGACAGCAAGTGCGACTCAAGCCAGTTGACCCGCAGTTCCTGCGTGACGACTTCGCCCACTGGCAGGCGGACCGGCGGCCCGGCTGGCCAGAAGACGTTCCGGTGGACAAGGCATGGGTCGATGCGGCGGCGACGACTCTACGGGGAACTGGCGTGATCGAGGAGACACTGCGCTCAGCAGGCTGGCGGCCGGGACGGCACGTCTCGACGGACCACTGGCGCAAGACGCTCGAGAAGACCGGCCTGGTCCGCATGCACGATGCCGCTGAAGCCTTCTTGGCGGAGTTCGGTGGCCTGGACGTCCAGATCAGCGGCCCCGGGATCACCTGCGCCAAGACCCCCTTCAACTTCGACCCGGACAACCTCATCGGCGAGGAAGGCCGCTTCGCCGACTGGAGTCACACCATCGGGCGCGCCATCTTCCCCCTCGGCGAACTCGATGAGGGCAGATTCTTCCTCGGCATCGACGAGAACAGCGAGATCTACCTGGTCGAGACCTGGCTGGCTACGTTCGGCGATGCCCAGGACGCGCTGGAGAAGCTCATCCTGGGCATCGCCCCGGAGCGGATCGAGACTGCCGACTGAACAGCCTCAGCCGGACCGGGCTCCACTCCGACGATGTTTCTCGGCGGGCCACGCGATTGCTGAAGATCAGCCGATCGACACATTGCTAACGCGACGCGGAATCCGCAGTCTCAGCAGGACCTCCTGCTAATGAAGCGGCCGAACCTACAGCCCTGGCGCGGGTATGTGATGCTGTGCCGACGACATCACGGTCTCCGACAGTCGCGTCATGTACCGCAACCTCTGATGCGGACGTGGAGCGCCCGTCTTTTCGGCCGCGCGCTGTGCGTTGCTTGTGCGAGTCGTGCGGGCCGTTGTGCGCATGTTTTTTGCCCAGGTCCTGATCGTCATGCCTTCGCGCGCTGCCGAGACAGGCGGGAAATGTCCGTGCGTGGGGGTGTACGCACGGGTCACGGTCAGCCCTGTGTCCCGTGCCGGCGCCTGCACCGACCACTCGATGCCGAGCGCGGGTGTCAGGGGGTCAGTTCTGGGTGAGGGAGTTGATGAAGTGTGTCCAGGCGGGGGTGGTGAAGATGAAGGCGGGGCCGTGGGGGTTTTTGGAGTCGCGTACGGCCATGGCGCCGGTGATGCGCGCTGCCTGGACGCACTGGCCGCCCTGGTCGTTGCTGTGGCTCGAGGTGAACCACGTCGTATTGCGCAGGGCGTCGTCCCGGTTGGTCATGAGAATCAGAACTCCTCGATTGCCTTCTTGATCATACTCAGTGACTCTGGGTGCCCCGGAGCGAATGCCTGCAGATCCGTGAAGGCTTCTTCGTAGCGGTCGACGTCGGCCTGCTTGCGGACGACCCAGGCGTCCGAGAGATTTTCCAGGTAGACGATCGGGGCGAAGGTGTCGCGCTCGCGGAACTGCAGGATGGTGAACGCTCCGTTCATGCCGGGGTGCTCTCCGGCCTCGAACGGCACGACCTGGACGCGGACGTTGGGCAGGCTCGAGGCGATGTCCGCGATGTGCTGCAGCTGCTCGCGCATCACGTCGGCGCTGCCGACCCGACGTCGCAGGACTGCCTCGTTGAGGATGGCGATGAGCCGTAGCGGTGAGTCCTTGCGGTGGAGAACTTCCTGGCGGGTCGTGCGGACGGCGACGAGCCGGTCGATCTCCTCTTGGCTCAGTCCCTCGTGCGCGCGGCGGTGCAGGGCGCGGATGTACGGCTCGGTCTGCAGGAGTCCGGGGACGTACTCGGCCTCGTAGTTGTGCAGGGCGGAGGCGGTGGCTTCCTGGCCCAGGTATGCCTTGAAGCCTGGAGGGATCACCGGTGCGTACTCGCGCTCCTGCCACCAGTCCTTCTTGGTCTTGGTGACGGTGGCGTATCCCACGAGCGTGGCGCGCAGTTCGGGTTCGGCTGCGTAGATCTCGCAGAGCGCGATGACGTCGGCCGGCTCGACGACGCCGTTCTCGCCGGCTTCCAGCCGGTTGATTTTCGAAGGGCTGACGACGAGGCGCTTGGCGACCTCGGACGCGGTCACTCCTCGGGCGATGCGGAGGCGCCGGAGTTCCACGGCGAGCTGAAGGCGGCACAACGCGGGCGCGGCCGCCCCGACATCCTCGATCATCCGTCCCCTCCCTGCCCTGGCCCCAGTCTGACGTTGGTGGTTCTGCTGGGGCAAGGAATCTTCTGCAGCCTCGCGAAAAATTCTGCCAGGCCGTGAGTGTCCGTCAGTACATCGACCGTGTATAGGAGTTCGTCACAGAAATCTCTCAACAGAATTCTGTTTAAGTGGTTTCCGTGACAGTGGTTCTGCTGGCATCGTGGTTGGTCAGCAGACAGTGCACGCTCTGCGACCTACGGTGAGCCTGGGTCATTGGGGCGGCCATGACACGCCGACCGGGAGGGCCCCGGATGCTCATCGATGTGCTTGCACAAGACGTCGTAGCCGCAGTCACAGACAGGACCTGTTATCCCGCGCATCTTCGGCACGGTAAGACGGTGTGGGTGGAGGTCCCGTGTGGGGTGGCCGTCGTCGGGAGATCTCCCGCAGCTCGGTTGCCTGGTGAGGGTGTGGGGTTGTGCCGGTCGATCGGGGGACCGGTGAAGTCTTCCTCGAGGGCGCTGGGTTCACGGCTGGAGGCCCTTTCGTACGAGGCTGTCGGTGCCGTCCCGGACGGTCCGTCGGTCGTGCTCTATGCCTGCAGTTTCTCCTCGCGGGCCGCGGTCGGGGGACTGTCGGCGGTGGGGGAGTTCGCTGAGCGTGCGGGCTTTGTGGTGGTGGATGAGGTGTATGACCTCGCGCCGCTGGATGTTGCGCGGCGCCGCCGTGTGGGATGGCTGAGTGTCGAGCGTCTCCTGCTCCAGGGGCGGGCGGCTGGCCTGCTTGCGCCTGCCGAGCAGGAGATTGCCTGGCATCCCGGTGACCGCGCCGCGCTGCGGGCGTGGCTGCTGGCCCTCCCGGCGTTCGCCGTTTTTCCCACCGGCCGGATGGCGGGTGGCGGGGCGGTGTGCACCGGTGGAGTGATGCCGCGTCACGGGGTGGGGGAGGGGCGGCAGTCGTGAGTGCCCGTCGTGAACGCGGCAGCCACATCGAGCCCGAGGTCGAGGCTCTGGCCGTCGTGTGGAGTGAACTGCAGCCGGTGGCGGCGCACGACATCGCGCCCGGCCTCTGCGTGCGGGCGCCGGCGGCCGGGGCGGTGCGGCCGTGTCTGCGGCAGGTGTGGCAGTTGCCGGGCCGCAGCGAGCACACACCGCGTCAGGCTCGCACGCTGGTCGGCGGTATCTGCCGGCGGTGGCGTGTGGCGCGCCGGGTCGTGGACGACCTCCTTGTGATCGTTTCTGAGCTGGTGACGAATGCCGTGGTGCACGCGCCGGGCGAGCACGTCACGGTGGCGGTGGTGCTCACCGCCACTGATGTGGGGGTGGCCGTCATCGACCAGGGCCCGCGCCGCCCGCTGGCTGCGCACGTTGCCGAGGCGGAGGATGAGCACGGCCGCGGGCTGTTCCTCGTTGAGGCTCTGGCCGACCGGCACGGAGCACAGCCCGCCGAAGGGGGCACGGCCGTGTGGGCCTGCCTCACTCTCCCGCCCCCGCGCCCGCTCACCCACAGCGCGCCGCC
>NZ_WVUG01000251.1 GCF_017614965.1 Streptomyces griseorubiginosus
CCCCAAACCCCCGCCTCGGACGCATCAGCGCCTGAAGACTCCGCACGCAAGGCCCCCGCGTCCGAAGACCCGACGCCGGAAGCCTCCGCGCCCCGGACTCCCGCACCCGACGCCCCGGCGTCCGCAGACCGTGCGCCCGACGCCCCGGCGTCCGCAGACCGTGCGCCCGACGCCCCGGCGTCCGCAGACCGTGCGCCCGACGCCCCGGCGTCCGCAGACCCTGCGCCCGACGCCCCGGCGTCCGCAGAACCCGCGCCCGAGGACATCAGCCCCGAAGACCCCCCAGGAGGCCCGCAGTGAACGACGCTCTCGACGTCGCTCTTCGACTCCTGGTCGTCTTCGTCGTCTTTCTCACCTTCCCCCTGATCGTCGGTCAGACCGAGCACAAGGTGATGGCCCACATGCAGGGCCGCCTCGGCCCGATGTACGCGGGCGGATTCCACGGCTGGGCCCAACTCGTCGCCGACGGCGTGAAGTTCGCCCAGAAAGAAGACGTCGTACCCGCCGGCGCCGACCGCCGCGTGTTCCAGCTCGCCCCCGCCGTCGCCCTCCTGCCGTACCTCGTTGTCCTCCTCGCCATCCCCATCGGCCCGGGAGAGGGCGCCGTCGGCCAGGTCCTGGACGCCGGCATCTTCTTCGTCCTCGCGGTGATGGGCATCGGCGTCCTCGGCTCCCTCATGGCCGGCTGGGCCTCCGCCAACAAGTTCTCCCTCCTCGGCGGCCTCCGCACCGCCGCCCAACTCCTCGCCTACGAACTCCCCATGCTCCTGGCCGCCGCCTCCGTCGCGATGGCGGCCGGCACCGTCTCCCTCCCCGGCATCCTCGACGCGTTCCACTGGTGGTGGCTGCCCTGGCAGATCGTCGGCGCCGTCGTCTTCTTCGTCGCCGGCCTCGCCGAACTCCAGCGCCCGCCCTTCGACATGCCCGTCGCCGACTCGGAGATCATCTTCGGCGCCTACACCGAGTACACCGGCCTGCGCTTCGCCCTGTTCCTCCTCGCCGAGTACGCCGGGATCATCGTCCTGTGCGGCCTGACCACCGTGCTTTTCCTCGGCGGCTGGCACGGCCCCTGGGGCGCCGACGGCCTCGGCTGGGTGTGGACCCTGCTGAAGACGGCCCTCCTCGCCTTCGTCGTGATCTGGCTCCGCGTCACCTATCCCCGCCTGCGCGAGGACCAGCTCCAGAAACTCTCCTGGACCCTCCTCGTCCCCCTCTCCCTCGCTCAGATCGCCCTCACCGGCATCGTCAAGGTGGTGATCCAGTAGCCATGGCCGAGCCCGTCCCGTCCACCCGGCGCGGCGCTGCCCCGCCCACCAGGCCCCGCATCCCCGGCTCCGGCCTGGCCAAGGGCCTGGCCGTCACCCTCCGCACGATGACGAAGAAGACCGTCACCGAGCAGTACCCGGACGTCCAGCCCGACCTTCCGCCCCGCACCCGAGGCGTGATCGGCCTGTTCGAGGAGAACTGCACGGTCTGCATGCTGTGCGCCCGGGAGTGCCCGGACTGGTGCATCTACATCGACTCCCACAAGGAGACCGTCCCGCCGGCCGCCCCCGGCGGACGTGAGCGCAGCCGCAACGTCCTGGACCGCTTCGCCATCGACTTCTCCCTGTGCATGTACTGCGGTATCTGCATCGAGGTCTGTCCTTTCGACGCCCTGTTCTGGTCCCCGGAGTTCGAGTACGCCGAGACCGACATCCGCGAACTCACCCACGAACGCGACAAGCTCCGCGAATGGATGTGGACGGTGCCGGCCCCACCCGCTCTCGACCCCGGCGCGGAGGAGCCGAAGGAGATCGCCGCCGCCCGCAAGACCGCCGAGAAGCTGGCGGCGGCACAGACGGGGCCGACCGAGCCGCAGGGAGAACAGCCGTGACCCTCTCCGCCGCGGAACACGGCTTCCTCTCCCCGACCGGCGTCGAGATCGCCTTCCTCCTCGTCGGCCTGGTCACCTTCGGCGCCGCGCTCGTCACCGTCACCACCCGACAACTGGTGCACGCCGCCCTCTGGCTGGTGGTCACCCTCGGTGGCCTGGCCGTCGAATACCTCCTGCTCACCGCCGAGTTCATCGCCTGGGTGCAGGTCCTCATCTACGTCGGTTCCGTCGTCGTGCTCCTCCTTTTCGGTCTCATGCTCACCAAGGCCCCCATCGGCCGATCCCCGGACGCCGACTCCGGAAACCGGTGGGCCGCCCTCACCGTGGCCGTCGCCGCGGCTGCCGCCCTGGTCTGGGTCGTCGTCGACGCCTTCCGCACGACCTGGGTCGACCTGGACGGCCCGGCCTCCGGAACCACCGCCGTGACCGGCGCCAGCCTGTTCCAGAACTGGGTCCTTCCCTTCGAGGCCCTCTCCGTCCTCCTCCTCGCCGCACTGGTCGGCGCCATCGTCCTGTCCCGCAAGGCGAAGGCCGAGTCGAACTCTCCCCCTGTGAACTCCCGAGCCACGACCGGTGGTTCCCCATCCGTCCCGGATTCCCGGAATCACCCGATAGGGGGACAGGCCCCCGTCGGGCAGTCGAAGTCCGCCGTAGAGCAAGGCCCGGCCGAGCAGGAAGGCGCCCGCTGATGCACCTCGCCTATCCCGCCGTGCTGGCCGCCCTCCTCTTCTGCACGGGCCTGTACGGAGTCCTCGCCCGCCGCAACGCGATCCTCGTGCTGATGTCGGTCGAGCTGATGCTCAACGCCGTCAACCTGAACCTGGTCGCCTTCGACGTCTGGCTCAGCCGGACCACCCGGGAGACCCTGCACTCCGGTCAGGCCCTGACCCTGTTCACCATCGCCATCGCCGCCGCTGAGATCGGCATCGGCCTGGCGATCGTCCTCGCCGTCTACCGCAACCGCGGCACCTCGGACATCGACAAGCTCCGGGACACCGCCGAGGGCCACGAGACCGACGGCCCCGACAGCGACGCCCTCACGGCCGAGCAGGCCGGCCGGGCCGGGAAGACCGAGGCCACCGCGTGACCACGACCACCCTCGCCGTCCTCGTCCCCCTCCTGCCCTTCCTGGGGGCGGCCGCAGGCCTGCTGCTGGGCCGTACGGCTCCCGGCTTCGTCCGGCCGCTGGCCGTTGTGCCGATCCTCGCGGCCCTCGTCCTCGCCGTCCTCGTCGCGGCGGACCAAGGGGGCGGACAGGCTCTCGACGCGACCACCGAGCTCACCCCCACCGGCTCCGTCCCGATCGAGCTCTCCGTGCACATCGACGGCTTCGCCGCCCTCGTCGCCGTCCTGGTCGGCGTGGTCGCGACCTGCGTGCAGGTCTACTCCACGGGGTACCTCCGCGACGATCCGCGCTACCCCTCGTACGCCGCTCTCGTCTCCCTGTTCACCTCCGCGATGCTGCTCGTCGTCTACTCCGGCGACCTGATCGTGCTGCTGGTCGGCTGGGAGATCATGGGCATCTGCTCCTACTTCCTCGTCGGCCACTACTGGGAGACCCCCGAGGCCCGTGCCGCCTCCATCAAGGCCTTCCTGGTGACCAAGCTCGGTGACGTCCCCTTCCTGATCGGCCTGTTCGCGCTCGCCACCGAGACCGGCTCCTTCCGCATCACCACCGTCCTCGGTGCCGTCGCGCACGGCGGACTCGACCACCCGACCGTCATCGCCCTGCTGCTCCTGGCAGGCGTGGCGGGCAAGTCGGCGCAGTTCCCGCTGCACACCTGGCTTCCCGACGCGATGGCGGGTCCGACGCCCGTCTCCGCGCTGATCCACGCGGCGACGATGGTGGCCGCCGGCGTCTACTTCGTCGCCCGTCTCCTCCCCGTGTTCGAGGCCAGCCGGGCCGCGATGGTCGTCCTCGCCGTCATGGCAGCCGTCACGATGCTCGGCTCCGGCCTCGCCGCGCTCGCCCAGGACGACATCAAGCGGGTCCTCGCCTACTCGACCATCGGGCAGCTCGGCTATATGACCGGCGCCCTCGCCGTCGGCGAGCGCGGGGCCGCCGTCTTCCACCTCCTCACACACGGCGCCTTCAAGGCACTGCTGTTCCTCGCCGCCGGCGTCGTCATCCATGCCGCCGGCACCAACTCGCTGGCCGCCATGTCCCGCATGACCAACCTGCGCGACCGCGTCCCGGACGCCTTCTGGACGATGACCGTGGCGCTGCTCGCCCTCGCCGCGATCCCGCCCTTCAGCGGCTTCTTCTCCAAGGAGTCCGTCCTGGGCGCCGCCGAGCACGTCGTCACCGGCCACGCCGAGCAGATCCCCGAAGCCTCGGGCTGGATCACTCTCGTCGCCGGTCTGGTCACGGCCCTGCTCACCGCCGCGTACGCGACCCGCCTGTGGCTGCTGGCCTTCCACGGCCGAGGCGCCGAAGCTCCCGACCACGGCAGGCAACCCCTGACCATGACCGTCGTGCTGTGGGTGCTCGCCGTCCCGTCTCTCGCGCTGGGCGCGTTCACCTTCCGCCTGCTGCCGGACTGGTTCGACGGCCACGACCTCACCCCGACCCTGATCACCTCCGTCGTCGGAACGGGCCTGGCCCTGGCCGGCGTCATCGTCACCTACGCGGCCTGGCGCCACACCACCGCCCTCGCGGCCCGGGTCCCGCTGGGAGCGGTCGCGGCCCACCCCGAGGGCGACGCCGGGCTCGTCGAGGCCGAGGCGATCGCCAGCCACGCCCCCGTGTACGGAGGAGTGGCCTACGCGCCCGATCCCGCCGACCCAGGACGGCTGCTGCTCGGTCCGCTGCACCGGCACGCGGCCGTCGGCTTCCACCTCGACGCCGTCTACGCGACCCTCTTCGTCCGCCCGGTCCAGGCCGGAGCGAGCCTTGTGAGGTTCTTGGACCGGGAGGTCGTCGAGACCTACGTACGCGGTGCGGGCGCCCTGCCCCGACTGCTCGGAGCCGCCGTACGCCGCGCCCAGACCGGCAATGTGCAGACCTACGTGAGCGCGCTGCTCGCCGGCACCGTCGTCCTCGCGGTCGCCGTCCTCCTCGTCGCCACGGGAGCGTGAGCAGGCGTGATCGATATCAACGAGTCCGTGATGCAGTTCCTTCTGGCGTTCGTCGTCCTCGCCCCGCTCCTCGGCGCGGTCGCGGCTCTTCTGCCCGCACCGCCCGGGCTGAAGGGGAAGTCGCCCGGGCAGGCCGTGCTCCGGCACGGCGTCACCGTGACCGGCGCGGTCCTCATCGCAACGATCGTCCTCGCGGTCGGCTTCGACCACGACCATCCGTCGAAGATGCAGGCCACGACCGACATCAGCTGGATCCCAGCACTCGATGTGCGCATCCACCTCGGCATCGACGGCATCTCCCTCCCCCTTCTGGTCCTGACCGCGCTGCTGACCTTCCTCTGCGCGCTCTACTCGTACTTCAAGATGCCTGCGGGCCCGACCCCGAAGGCCTTCGTCGCGCTGCTGCTCGTCCTCGAGTCCGGCACCCTCGCGACCTTCGCCGTCCTCGATCTGCTGCTGTTCTTCCTGGCGTTCGAGATGGTGCTCGTCCCGATGTACTTCCTCATCGCCCGCTGGGGCGGCGAGGGCAGGACCCGGGCCGCCTGGCGGTTCATCCTCTACACACTGCTCGGTTCGGTCGTCATGCTGCTCGGCCTGCTCCTGATCGGGATCAAGGCCGGCACATTCGACATGGTGGCACTCGCCACTGACAACGGCCGGTCACTCACCGCATCCGTCCAGGTCATCGCCGTTCTGGCGATCGGGATCGGGCTCGCGGTCAAGACGCCGATGTGGCCGCTGCACAGCTGGCTGCCCGACGCCCACACCGCCGCCCCGACCGTCGGTTCGGTCCTGCTGGCCGGTGTCCTGCTGAAGATGGGTACGTACGGGTTCGTCCGCATCCTCCTCCCGATCGCGCCGGACGGTTTCCGCACCTTCGCCCCCTACCTCGCCGCCTTCGCCGTCGTCGGGATCATCTATGGATCCCTGGCCTGCCTGTCCCTCGCCAAGCAGGGTGCGAAGGGCGACCTCAAGCGGCTCATCGCCTACTCCTCCGTCGGCCACATGGGCTTCGTCCTGCTCGGCATCGCGACCATGACCCCGACCGGCGTCAACGGCGCCCTGTTCGCCAACATCGCCCACGGCCTCATCACCGGCCTGCTGTTCTTCCTGGTCGGAGCGCTCAAGGACCGCACCGGCACGACCGACCTCGACACCCTCGCCGAGGAGACCGGCGCCGCGCTCTACGGCAAGGCCCCGCGCCTCGGCGGCCTCCTCGCGTTCGCCGCGGTCGCCTCGCTCGGACTGCCGGGACTGGCCGGGTTCTGGGGCGAGATGCTGGCCCTGTTCGGCGCCTTCAAGCCGGCCACGGACCTCAGCCGCCCCGCCTTCCTCACCTTCATGGCGATCGCGGCCTTCGGCACCCTCCTCACCGCCGCGTACATGCTCGTCGTCGTCCGCCGCGTCTGCATGGGCGCCGTACCGCAGGAAGCGCCGAAACTCGCCGACGTCCACACGTACGAGTTCGCGGCCTGGACCCCGCTCGTCGCCCTCACCGTCGTCGCCGGGCTGTGGCCCAGGGCCCTTCTCGGCCTGACCGACCCGGCCGTGCAACAGCTCCTCGCAGGAGGCACCCGATGAGCGCCCTGGCCGCGAACCTCGTCCAGTCCGTCGACTGGCTCGCCATCGCGCCCCCCACCATCGCGGCAGCCGTCGGACTCGTCGTCCTCGTCGCCGACCTGTTCGTGCCCGAGCCCCGCAAACCGCTCCTCGGCCGGCTGTCCGTAGCAGGTCTCGCCGCAGCCGCACTGATGCTCCTGCCGCTCCTGGACGGCGACCGTGCCACCTTCTGCGTGAACGGCACACACGCGTGCAGCTACACCGCCGACCGCTTCACCCTGGTCATCCAGTTCCTGGTCCTCGGCGGAGCTCTTCTGGCTGCCCTGCTGTCGGTCACCACCCTGAGGGACGCGGACAGACGACTCCCCGAAGGGGAGTACTGGTTCCTCCTGCTGTCCTCCGCCGCCGGCGCCGCCCTCCTGCCGGCCTCCCGCGACCTCGCGACCCTCATCGTCGCCCTGGAGGTCGCCTCCCTCCCCGTTTTCGCCCTCGTCGGCATCCGGCACGGCGACAAGAAGTCCTCGGAAGCCGCACTGAAGTTCTTCCTGTCGTCGGTCACCGCGACCGCCGTCAGCCTCATGGGCATCAGCTTCGTGTACGCGTCCACCGGCACCCTCTACCTCACCCAGGTCGCCGACCGCATCCAGCACGTCGAGGGCCAGTTCCACACCCTCGCCCAGACCGGCGTCGTCCTCACCCTCGTCGGCTTCGCCTTCAAGACCGCCGCCGTGCCCTTCCACTTCTGGGTCCCCGACACCTACGTAGGAGCCCCACTCCCGATCGCCGCCTACCTGTCGGTCGTGGGCAAAGCGGTCGGCTTCACCGGCCTGATCCTCGTCACGGTCGTCGGATTCCCCTCGTACGCCGACGTCTGGGGCCCCGCACTCGCCGCCCTGGCCGCCCTCACCATGACCGTCGGCAACGTCGGCGCCCTGCGCCAGCAGGCCACGCGCGCGTACAGCGCCGTACGCCTCCTCGCCTGGTCCTCCGTCGGCCAGGCCGGCTACCTCCTCGTACCGATCGCTGCGGCCGCCTACTCGAACGACGCCGAACGCTCCATCGGCTCCACGGTCGCCTACGCCCTCATGTACGCGGCCGTGAACCTCGGCGCCTTCGCCGTGGCCGCGGTCGTGGGCCGCACCAGGACCGCGAACCGCATCACCGACTACCGCGGCCTCTACGCCACGAACCCGCTCGCCGCCCTCCTCCTCGCCTTCTTCCTGCTCTGCCTGGCGGGACTGCCACCGGGCATCATCGGCCTGTTCGCCAAGGTCACCGTCTTCTCCGCCGCCGTGAACGCGGGCCTGGGCTGGCTGGCCGTCGTCATGGCCGCCAACGTCGTGATCGCCCTCTTCTACTACCTGCAGTGGACGGCGCTGCTGTTCCGAGCCCCCGAGGGGGAGCCCGTCAGACACCGCCTCCCGGCACCCCTCACCGCCGCGATCACCCTCACCGGGGTCCTCGGCGTCGCCCTCTCCGGAGCCCCCCAACTGGTCCTGCGGTTCGCCGACACCGGCCTCTTCTGAACCTCCGCCGGGCCCGTCACCCGCACGGCCGAGGCATGCCGCCGTACGCACAAGGGAACTAGTGACCTTCGCCTGGCGTTGAGCTGGGCGGGAGGGTCCACTGGACGTGTCACCACGGGCCAGTGGCATCGGAGACAGCAAGCACCATCCGCAAGCAAAGGGTTCCCCTGCTGCACGACTTGGAGGGCGTACCGTGCACCGCCGGCACAACGGGCTAAGGACCGCAGTACTCCTCGGAGGACTGTCCGCCCTCATCATCGTCATCGGCAGCTTCTTCGGCCGCATGGGGCTCGTCGTAGCGGTTCTCGTCGCGCTGGGCACGAACGCGTACGCGTACTGGAACAGCGACAAACTGGCGCTACGCGCGATGCGCGCGCGCCCGGTGAGCGAGTTCGAGGCCCCGGCCCTCTACCGCATGGTCCGCGACCTCTCCACCCAGGCCCGCCAGCCCATGCCGCGCCTGTACATCTCGCCGACGGAGGCCCCGAACGCCTTCGCCACGGGCCGCAACCCGCGCAACGCCGCCGTGTGCTGCACGGAAGGCATCATGCGCATCCTGGACGAGCGTGAACTGCGCGGAGTCATCGGCCACGAGCTCAGCCACGTCTACAACCGCGACATCCTCATCTCGTCGGTCGCCGGAGCCCTCGCCTCGGTGATCATGTTCCTGGTCAACTTCGCGTGGCTGATCCCGATCGGCCGTTCGGACGACGACGACGGTCCCGGCATCCTCGGCATGCTGCTCATCATGATCCTGGGCCCGCTCGCGGCCACCCTCATCCAGCTGGCCATCAGCCGCTCGCGTGAGTACGAGGCCGACGCGTCCGGCGCCCAGCTCACCGGCGACCCACTCGCCCTCGCCAGCGCGCTGCGCAAGCTGGAGACGGGCACCCAGCAGCTGCCGCTGCCTCCCGAGCCGCGCATCGAGACCGCGAGTCATATGATGATCGCGAACCCCTTCCGTCCTGGTCAGGGACTCTCCAAGATGTTCTCGACGCATCCGCCGATGGCGGACCGCATCGCCCGCCTCGAGAAGATGGCAGGTCGCCCCCAGTGAAAACCATCCTGAACGTCATCTGGCTGGTCCTCAGCGGCTTCTGGCTGTTCCTCGGATACGTGGCCGCGGGACTCCTGCTCTGCATCACGATCATCGGCATTCCCTTCGGAATCGCCGCGTTCCGTATCGGCGTCTACGCCCTGTGGCCCTTCGGATACACCACGGTCGAGCGACGTGACGCCGGTGCGCCCTCATGCGTGGGCAACGTCCTGTGGCTGGTCCTCGCGGGCTGGTGGCTGGCGCTCACGCACATCGTCACCGGCATCGCGCTGTGCATCACGATCATCGGTATCCCGTTCGGCATCGCCAATTTCAAGCTGATCCCGGTCTCCCTGCTGCCGCTCGGCCGCGAGATCGTACGCACGGACGAGCCCTTCGCGGCCCGCTGACCTCCCGGCCGTTTCAACAAAACGGCACGCCCCTGCTCCACCTACACGCGGCCCGACCGGAAGACTGGCGATTTCGCCGGACCCCGGCCCGGGCCGCCGCGTTTTCCACAGCCGGCGCTTTCCCTCAGCCGAGGTTTTCCACAGCCGACGTTGTCCCCAATCCCACGGTTGTCCACAGGCCGGCCCGGTTGTCAGTGGTGGCTTGCATCATGAACCCATGACCGAGAACGAGCAGTTGCTGGCACGGGGGGCCGCCAAGGCACGCAACACCCGCCCCTGGGGCTGGCCTTCCCTCCCCGAGCCCGTCGACGAGGCGACCCTGGCCCGCGCCGAGGCCGCCCTGGGCTTCACCCTGCCGTCGCTGCTCTCCGACCTGTACCTGCGGATAGGGGACGGCGGATTCGGCCCGGAATACGGCCTGTTGCCCCTGCTCGACAGCCCGCCTGCCGGTGAGCCCGCTGCCGTGGTGCAGTACCTCGCCAACCGCGACAGCGGCCGCAAGGACCCCGACTGGCCCTGGCCCGAAGGCGTTCTGCCGATATCCCACTGGGGATGCGCCATGTACGCATGCGTGGACTGCCGCTCCCCGCAAGCCACGGTCCTGCTGTTCGAACCCAACCCGGGCGACCCCGACCGAGCCTGGTTCGTGGACACCCCGGACCTCGCGGACTGGCTGCGGGCCTGGGTCGACGGCACAGGCTGGTACGACGTGATGGACGACGAGTTCCAGATGCCTGCCTGGACCGACTTCCGTATACGCACGGCGCAGGCGTCCGCTTCCTGACACCGCCCCGGCACTCAACACACCGCCCCGGCACTCAACACACCGCCCCGGCACTCAACACACCGCCCGGGCGCTCAATGACCGCCTACACCTGGCGCCGCCCCACGACCCGGCGCCGTACGCCGTACGCCACCACACCCACCGCCAACACTGCCGCGCCCACCACCGTCGAGACGCCCGGCAGCGAGAACGCCAGCACCACGCAGCCGACGAGTCCCACCGTCGGCAACAGTCGCGCCTTCGGAGCCGGATCGAGGGTCCAGGCGGATGCGTTGGCCACGGCGTAGTACGCCAGCACACCGAAGGAGGAGAACCCGATCGCGCCCCGGACGTCCACCGTGGCGGCCAGGACGGCGACGACCGCGCCGACAGCCAGTTCGGCACGGTGCGGCACCTGGAAGCGCGGATGCACGGCCGACAGCGCGCCGGGCAGATACCGGTCCCGAGCCATGGCCAGCGTCGTCCGTGAGACACCCAGGATCAGGGCGAGCAGCGAGCCCAGCGCGGCCACCGCGGCACCCACCCGCACGACCGGCACCATCCCAGGCGCCCCGGCAGCCCGCACCGCGTCGGCCAGCGGGGCCCCCGCCCGCCCGAGACCATCGGCACCGAGCACCGAAAGCACGGCCACGGCCACACACACGTACACCGCGAGCGCGATGCCCAGAGCCAGCGGGATGGCACGGGGGATGGTGCGCGCGGGATCCCGCACCTCCTCACCGAGGGTCGCGATGCGGGCGTACCCCGCGAACGCGAAGAACAGCAGACCGGCCGCCTGCAGCACCCCACCCGCACCGCCCGACGTCCCGACGCTCAACTGCCCGGCCTCGGACGCCCCGGACCCCAGGCACACGACCACCACGGAAGCGAGGACAGCCAGCACCACCGCCACGATGGCCCGCGTCAGCCAGGCGGACTTCTGGATGCCGCCGTAGTTCACCGCCGTCAGCGCCACCACGGCGGCGACCGCCACGGCATGCGTCTGCTCCGGCCAGACGTACGCGCCCACAGTCAGCGCCATCGCCGCACAGGAGGCCGTTTTCCCGACGACGAACGACCAGCCCGCGAGATAACCCCAGAACGCACCTAGCCGCTCGCGCCCGTACACGTAGGTGCCGCCGGAGGCCGGATACAGCGCGGCCAGCCGCGCTGACGACGTGGCGTTGCAGTACGCGACCACGGCGGCGACCGCCAGACCGACCAGCAGCGCCGAACCGGCGGCACGTGCCGCCGGCCCGAGGGCGGCGAAGATGCCCGCCCCGACCATCGAGCCGAGCCCGATGACCACGGCGTCCCCGACCCCCAGGGTGCGCCGTAGCTCGGACGCGGCGCCGGAATGCGTCATGTCCGGCACCCTACTGATCGCCGCAACCGAGAAGTGCCGCCGTGACGTCCTCTATCCCAACAGAGAACGAACAGGCGCGCGACGAGCCGGTCGTACCGACCGACCGGCCCCCGGCCCGCGCACCACGGACGCACGACGCGCGGCGCACAGCATGTCCGCACCGAAATCACACCGTACGGACAGTGCAAGCACAGTGCGGAAGGGCAGGTTCACGGCATGACGATCATCAGCTGGATCATTCTGGGGCTGTTGGCCGGGGCCATCGCCAAGTTCCTGCTGCCGGGCCGCGACCCGGGCGGCTTCATCGGAACGACGCTCATCGGTATCGCCGGCGCGTTCATCGGCGGCTGGATCTCGGCCCGCTGGCTGGACCATCCGATCTCCAAGAACTTCTACGACGGCGCCACGTGGGCAGCGGCGATCGGCGGCTCGCTGGTCCTGCTGATCGTCTACCGCATCCTGTTCGGCAACTCGCGCGACTGAGCACCACCGAGTACACCCCCGGACCGCAGCCAGCAGGGGAGAAGGGTGGGCACCGACGGGTGCCCACCCTTCTCGTACACCGGAGGAGTCAGCGACTGCCTGATGCCGCCGATGCTGCCGATGCCGCCGATGTCACCGGTTCCGCCGGTGTCACCGGTAGTTCACGAACTGGAGCGCGAAGTCGAAGTCCTTGCCCTTCAGGAGGGCGATGACGGCCTGCAGATCATCCCGGCTCTTGGAGCTGACGCGCAGTTCGTCACCCTGGACCTGGGCCTTCACACCCTTCGGACCCTCATCGCGGATGATCTTCGCCACCTTCTTCGCGTTCTCCTGGGAGATGCCCTCCTCGATCGACGCGAAGATCTTGTACTCCTTGCCCGAGAGCTGGGGCTCGCCCGCGTCCAGCGCCTTCAGGGAGATCCCGCGCTTGATCAGCTTGGACTGGAAGACGTCGAGGACGGCCTTGACCCGGTCCTCGGAGTTCGCCTCCATGAGGATCTTGTCACCGGACCACGAGATCGAGGCTCCCACGCCCTTGAAGTCGTAGCGCTGCGAGATCTCCTTGGCGGCCTGGTTGAGGGCGTTGTCGACCTCCTGCCGCTCGACCTTCGAGACGATGTCGAAACTGGAGTCGGCCATGTCCTGTGGCTCCTTGTATCGGGGTGCGTGTGGGGTGCGGATCGGCGGGCGTGGGGGTGACCGCCGAGCCCGGCGTGTTGCCCGGGCCGCATCCGCTCAAGCCTAGCCACCCACGGTCCTCCGAGCGCAGATCAATCGGGTGGCGAAGCACCCCTCGGCATCGGGTATTGTTTACGTCGTTGCCAGGGAGCACCGCCGAAAAGCGGTTCGAACGGCAGCAACCCCGGCGGTGTGCCCGAGCGGCCAAAGGGAGCAGACTGTAAATCTGCCGGCTCAGCCTTCCCAGGTTCGAATCCTGGCGCCGCCACGCTGAGAAAGAGACCCCCTCCATTCTGCGGAGACGCAGAGCGGAGGGGGTCTTTGCGTGTGGGCTGTGGGGGTGGGCTGCGCGGTCGGGCTGACCGCCCCACACGGTTGGCGGCCGTACGGTTCCCGGTCGTGATCGCCCACCCTCGCCCTCACACCCC
>NZ_WVUG01000252.1 GCF_017614965.1 Streptomyces griseorubiginosus
CAACCCAACCCGGCCCGATCCGGCCCGGCGACAGCCGCTACGCCTTGCTGTGGGAGAACAGCTTCAGGACCGGGACGCCCACCTTGTGGCGGGCCCGGGACGCCCAGTCCCGGTGGAAGAACTCCTCCACGTAGTGGGGGTCGGTCAGCACGATCACCTCGTCCGCGCCGATCTCCTCCACGAGGGACTTCAGCGCGTCCAGCGGATGGTCCTCGATCAGTCTGCCCTCCGCCGCGCTGCCGGCCGCCGTCAGCGCCTGCAGGGACACCGCCAGCGCCCGCTCGCCGAAGCTCTTCGCCTCCTCCCCCTCCGGGGTCAGCCCCTCGCGCGTGGCCTCGTCGAGCTCGCCGAGGGCGACGTCGTCGATGGCCCGCAGCAGGCGGTCGGCCTGGTCGCCGCGGGGCTGGAGCAGTACGTGGAAGGAGACCTCCTCCTCCCCGTGCAGGCCGGTGACGAACTCCACGTCTGCGGACGTCAGGGCCTTCTCGATCATCAGTACGCTTGTGAACACCGGGCGCCCCTTCTGCGGAAACCATCCTGCCCCGTGATCTCACGGGGACTGCGAGATTCAGTGTGCCCGCCGCAAGGCAAGCGGAACGGTAGATTCCGCCGTTTTCGGGACCGGCGGTACCGCTGAACGATTGTCAGGTCCGCTGGTAGCGGCTGAACAGAAACCCCTCCTCCTCCAGCAGGGACGCCAGCGCGAACCGCCTCGGAACCGCGACCGACGGCCCCCCGGCGATCCGCTGGGCGTCCCCGGCGGTGAGCATCGGGGCGACGGTCAGACACAGCTCGTCCAGCACCCCCGCCGCCACCAACTGCCCCAGCAGCCGCGGGCCACCCTCGGTCAGCAGCCGTGTGTGACCGAGCTCACCGAGGGCCTGTACGGCGCGGGCGGGCTCCACGCCGACGCCGTCCCCGGCGACCACCACCCGGGCGCCCGCCTTCTCCGCGGCCAGCACCCGGTCCGGGGCCGCCGCCGCGCCGGTGAGGATCAGCGTCTGCACCTCGGGCGAGGCGAACAGCGGCAGGGAGAAGTCCAGCTCGAGACCGGCGGTGACGACCGCGATCGCCGGCACCGGCGTCTGCCCGGCCGCCGCCCGCGCCGCCGCGAACTCCGCCCGCACCCGGGCGGGCCGGTACCCCTCCTGCCGTACCGTTTCGGCACCGACCACCACCACGTCCGCCAGCGCCCGCAGGGTGCCGAAGATCCGCATGTCGGTGGCGTTGGAGATGGGCTGCGACTTCCCGTCGTGCTGTGCGGCCCCGTCCAGCGTGGCGACCATGTTGGCCCGCAGCCAGGGCACCGGCCGGCCCCCGGCGGCGGGCTCCGGGTAGGCGTAGGCGGCGGCGAGCTCGGCGAGGCTCCACTCACGGCCGTCCGGCTCGTCGGGCCCCTCACCGGAGGCGGTCGGCACTGTCTGGTCGGTCACAGGGAACAGGCGTCGCATGCCGTGCAGTGTTCCACGACGCTTAGCATGGGTAACCGTGTCGTCCTCGCCTTCCGCTCCCGGCCTGCGTCCCTCGACCGACGCGGCCCCGCTGTCCCTGTGCGCCCGCGCGCCGCACGTCCCCGCGGAACGGCTGGTGGCCGAGATGGTCCCACCGCCACGCTTCGACTCGGTCCGCTTCAGCACCTACATACCGGACCCGAACCAGCCCAGCCAGACCGATGCGGTACGGGTCCTGGAGGGCTTCGCCGCCGGTCTCGGCGGTGCCCACCAGGCGGGCGGCGGCAAGCGCGGCTTCCTCGGCTTCGGGAGGGCCAGGGCACCGAAGACCCCGGCCGGTCCTCGCGGGGTCTATCTCGACGGCGGATACGGCGTCGGCAAGACCCATCTGCTCGCCTCCCTGTGGCACGCCACCCCGGCGGAACCCGCGCTGAAGGCGTTCGGCACCTTCGTGGAGCTGACCAACCTGGTCGGCGCCCTGGGCTTCCAGCAGACGGTGAGCACGCTCTCCGGCCACCGTCTGCTGTGCATCGACGAGTTCGAGCTGGACGACCCCGGCGACACCGTCCTGGTGTCGACCCTGCTCGGCCGGCTGGTCGAGGCGGGGGTCGCGCTCGCCGCCACCTCCAACACCCTGCCCGGCAAGCTGGGCGAGGGCCGCTTCGCGGCGGCCGACTTCCTGCGCGAGATCCAGGGCCTGTCCGCCCACTTCCGGCCGCTGCGCATCGACGGCGAGGACTACCGCCACCGGGGTCTGCCCGAGGCGCCGGCGCCGTTCTCGGACGAGCAGGTGACCAGGGCGGCGCACACCACGGAGGGCGCCTCGCTCGACGGCTTCCCGTCCCTCCTCGACCATCTCGCCAAGGTGCACCCCAGCCGCTACGGCGCGCTCACCGACGGCGTGCGGGCGGTCTGCCTCACCGACGTCCAGCCGGTGCCGGACCAGGCGACGGCGCTGCGTCTGGTGGTGCTCGCGGACCGGCTCTACGACCGTGAAGTCCCGGTCGTGGCCTCGGGGTTGCCCTTCGACATGCTGTTCAGCGAGGAGATGCTGAACGGCGGCTACCGCAAGAAGTACTTCCGGGCGATATCCCGGCTCACCGCGCTGGCCCGGGACGGCAAGTCGCTCGTCGCCGTCGACTAGATCACGCCAACCCACCGGCGCCATTCAGGCCCTCTTCAACTCGAAACGTGAAGTTAACCCTGCAAACGGGATCACCGGGTTACCGTGTCTCTTGACCAGCCGTTGACCATCCTTTGGTCGGGACGAGAGACACGAAGAGCACGGAGGGGGGCGCATGTTCCGAGGTACGACGGCCAGGACCCTCCTGGCCCTCCTCGCCGCCGCCCTGCTCGCCCTCCAGCTCTTCGCTCCGAACGCAACCTTCGCAGCCGCGCACACGGCCCGTCACGCCGTGGTCAAGGACCTGCCCGGAACGAAACCCTCCGGCAAGGCGCTGCGTGACGAGTCCGCGACGCACGGCGACTGCGGTCCCGCCAAGGACCCGACCGGCCCCCTGCGCACCCGCGACCGCCATGTGAACACCGGATGCACGCCCGAGGACCCCGAGCGCCCCCTGCCGGGCGAGGACCCGGCGTCCGCCCGCGAACCGGCGGCGCCCCGCGTCCCGCATCCGTCGAGACCCTCGACATCCCGCTCCCCGGCGGCACTTCAGGTCTTCCGCTGCTGAGAGAGCCGAGCAGAACAGAGCAGTTCCCCCACCCTGTTCCTTGCCCACACCGACGTGCCCCCCACGGCACGTCAGGAGGAGTCACCACATCATGCAGCCCCTCATCGACAACGCCCGTACGTTCGGACAGCGCCCTGAGGAGTTCGCCAAACTCGCCGAAGGCCAGTCCCCGCAGGTGCTGTTCATCACCTGCTCCGACTCCAGGGTCGTGCCGGCCCTGATCACCGGCGCCCGCCCGGGCGAGCTCTTCGAGCTGCGCACCGCGGGCAACATCGTGCCGCCGTACGCCTCCGAGCACCCCACCAGCGAGGCCTGCACCATCGAGTACGCCGTGGAGGTGCTCGGCGTCTCCGACATCGTGGTCTGCGGGCACTCGCACTGCGGTGCCGTCGGCGCCCTGGTGCGCGGCGACGACCTGGACGCCGTACCGGCCGTGCGCGACTGGCTCGCGCACGCCACCCCGCGCCCGACGGGGACGGTCGAGGACCCGACCGTGGCCGAGGGCGTGCAGAGCCACGTCCTGACGCAGCTGCTCAGGCTGCGCTCGTACCCGTACATCGACAAGAAGCTGAAGGACGGTCAACTGACCCTGCACGCCTGGTTCTACGAGGTCCACACCGGCGCCGTGCAGGCGCACGACCCGGCCGCCGACGTCTTCAAGGCCCTGTGAGCGCGGCGATGACGACCCTGACCTCGAAGTTCCCCCATCTGCGGCAGGACTTCCTCGCCTCCATAGTCGTCTTCCTGGTCGCGGTGCCGCTGTGCGTCGGCGTGGCCGTCGCCTCCGGCGTCCCGGCGGAACTGGGCCTGGTCACCGGCATCGTGGGCGGCCTCGTCACCGGGTTCCTGCCCGGCAGCAGCCTGCAGGTCTCGGGACCGGCCGCCGGTCTGACCGTGCTGGTCTTCGAGGCCGTCAGCGAGTTCGGCGTGGGCACGCTCGGTGTGATCGTGCTGATGGCCGGTCTGCTGCAGCTCGCGATGGGCTTTTTCAAGATAGGCCGCTGGTTCCGGGCGATATCCGTCTCCGTGGTCGAGGGCATGCTCTGCGGCATCGGCCTGGTGATCATCGCCGGGCAGATCTACGCGGCGGCGGGCCTGAAGGCGCCGGAGACCGGCCTCGGCAAGATCGCGGGCCTGCCCGGGGCCTTCGCCGACGCGCTCGGCAGCACCGAGGCGCTGGCCTCGCTCGCGATCGGCGCGGGCACCATCGCCGTCATCGTGCTGTGGAAGAGGATGCCGAAGGCGCTGCGGTCGGTGCCGGGCGCCCTCGCCGCGGTGGTCCTGGCCACGGTCGCCACCCTCGCCTTCGGCCTGCCGGTCGCCACCGTCACGGTGGAGGGCCTGTTCGGCGTCGTCCAGGTGCCGGGGGGCGACGCCTTCGGTGAGCTGGCCACCCCGGCCATCTGGGGCACGATCGTGGCGTTCGCGCTGATCGCCTCGGCGGAGAGCCTGTTCAGCGCGGCGGCCGTGGACCGGCTGCACGACGGTCCGCGCACCGAGTACGACAAGGAGATGGTCGCCCAGGGCGTGGGCAACACGGTGTGCGGTCTGCTCGGCGCGCTGCCGATGACCGCTGTGATCGTGCGCAGCTCCGCCAATGTCGGCGCGGGTGCGCGGACCAAGGCCTCACGGGTGCTGCACGGCGCCTGGCTGCTGCTGTTCGCCGCCGCGCTGCCGTCCGCCCTGGCGCTGGTCCCGATCCCCGCCCTGGCCGGCATCCTGGTCCACGCGGGCTGGAAGCTGATCCCGTTCCGGCAGATCTCGGCGCTGTGGCGCAGCCACCGCGGCGAGGCGCTGATCCTCGTGGTCACGGCCGTGGCCATCGTCGCGGTCAACATGTTCGAGGGCGTGCTCATCGGTCTGGCCCTGTCCGTGGTCAAGACCGCCTGGGAGGCCTCGCACCTCAGGACCGAGATCGTCGACAAGGGCGCCGGTCCCGTCCAGGTCCATCTGACGGGCAACGCGACCTTCCTCAGGCTCCCGAAGATCCTCGACAGCCTGGAGGCGCTGCCCCAGGACCGCCCGGTGGAGCTGGACCTGTCCGGACTGCACCACCTGGACCACGCCTGCCGTACGGCACTGGAGAACTGGGCCGAGCGGCACAGCGCGGTCGGCTCCGAACCGGTGCGGGTGACGACGGCCGCATGAGCACCCCGGTGGCCGGTCCCGGACCCTCGTGGCCCGGGACCGGCCACCGGGCATATCGTTGCAGAAGCAGACAGAAAGACCTCTCCCCGAGGGGGTCGTGATGGTCCCTGAGCTGGTGACAGCCGTCGTCGCGGCCGGAGCGGCCGCGCTCGTCTACGCCGCCGCGGCGGCACGCGTCGTCAAGCAGTACGAGCGCGGGGTGCTCTTCCGGCTCGGGCGGCTCGGCGGTGAGGTGCGCAGTCCCGGGTTCACGATGATCGTCCCGTTCGTGGACCGGCTGGCGAAGGTCAACATGCAGATCGTCACGCTGCCGATCCCGGCCCAGGAGGGCATCACGCGGGACAACGTGACGGTGCGGGTCGACGCCGTCGTCTATTTCAAGGTGGTCGACGCGGCGGCCGCGCTGGTCAACGTCGAGGACTACAAGTTCGCCGTCTCCCAGATGGCGCAGACCTCCCTGCGTTCGATCATCGGCAAGAGCGACCTCGACGACCTGCTCTCCAACCGCGAGAAGCTCAACCAGGGCCTGGAGCTGATGATCGACAGCCCGGCCGTCGGATGGGGCGTGCAGATCGACCGGGTGGAGATCAAGGACGTCTCGCTGCCGGAGTCGATGAAGCGTTCCATGGCCCGCCAGGCGGAGGCCGACCGTGAGCGCCGCGCCCGCATCATCAACGCCGACGCCGAACTGCAGGCCTCCAAGAAGCTGGCCGAGGCCGCGCAGCAGATGGCGGACACCCCGTCCGCGCTCCAGCTGCGGCTGCTGCAGACCGTCGTCGCGGTCGCCGCCGAGAAGAACTCGACCCTGGTGCTCCCCTTCCCGGTGGAGCTGCTCCGCTTCCTGGAGAGGGCCCAGGAACACCCACAGGACCACCACCTGGAGAAGTGACCACGCCGCTGGCGGGCCGCGGATCGCGGGGCTAGCGTTCCGTGCATGCGGCGCACGGTGGTGATCGTCGGTGTGGTGATGGCGGTGGGGCTCGTCCAGGGCTGCGGGGACGGCGCGGGGGGTTCCTCCGCGCCCTCGCCCGCTGCCGGGCGGCGCCTCACCGTCTCCAGCCCCGCCTTCGCCGAGGGCGGCACGATCCCGCGGCGCCACACCTGTGACGGCGAGGACGTCTCACCGCCGCTCGCCTTCTCCGGTCTGCCCCCGGCCACCGTCACCCTGGCCCTCCTGGTCCAGGACCCCGACGCCCCGCACGGCACCTTCACCCACTGGCTGCTGTGGAACGCGCCCCCGGACCGGACCGGCTGGCCCGCCGGCCAGGTCCCGCGAGGCACGGTCCAGGGCCGCAACGGCTTCAAGCGGACCGGTTACGGCGGACCCTGCCCGCCCAGGGGAGACCAGCCGCACCACTACGTCTTCACGGTCTACGCCGCCGACCGCACCCTCCAGCTGCCCTCCGACGCCTCGCCCGACGACCTGGGGCGCGCACTCGCCGGCCACACGCTGGCCTCGGGCACCCTGACCGGCCGTTACGGCCGCTGAACGGAAGGGACACTCCCGTGGCCAAGGACGGAAGGAACCAGGATCTGCGCACGCTGCTGCGCGTGCCCGGCGGTGAACATCTCGACCTGGCCGAGTACGACACCCGGCACGGGCCGGCGGGCCCGAAGGACAAGGCCGCGGGGCGCGCGGAGACCGCCCGCACCGGCAAGCGGCTGGCCAAGCTCCAGGAGCGGCTCTGGGCGGCCGGCACCGCGGGCGGCCGGCGCCGGGTGCTGCTGGTACTGCAGGGCATGGACACCAGCGGCAAGGGCGGCACGATCAAGCACGTCGTCGGGCTGTTCAACCCGGCCGGCTGCCGGACCATGGGCTTCAAGGCACCCACCGCCGAGGAACGCGAGCACGGCTTCCTCTGGCGCATCGAGAGGGAACTCCCCCGCCCCGGCGAGATCGGCGCCTTCGACCGCTCGCACTACGAGGACGTCCTGGTCCCCCGCGTCCGCGCCCTCGCCCCGCGCGACGAGATCGAGCGCCGCTACGACGAGATCAACCGCTTCGAGCAGCGCCTGGCCGACGACCGGGTCACCCTCGTCAAGTGCTTCCTGCACATCTCCTTCGAGGAGCAGCGCCGCCGTCTCCTCAGGCGCCTGGACCGACCCGACAAGCGCTGGAAGTTCAGCCCCGGCGACATCGACGACCGCGCCCTGTGGCCCGCCTACCAGGAGGCGTACGAGATCGCCCTGCACCGCTGCTCCGCCCCGCACGCCCCCTGGTACGTGATCCCGGCCGACCGCAAGTGGTACCGCGACTGGGCCGTGGCAGGGCTGCTCCTGGAGCATCTCCAGGCGCTGGACCCGCGGTACCCGGAGCCGGGGTTCGACCTGGCCGAGTGCCGGAAACGGCTCCTCGAACACTGAGCCGGCCCGGGCTGGGTACCCGGCCGCCATGAACGAGGACCAGCACGTCAACGGCTCGTACTGGCTCGAGACCGCCCCGGGCCCCGACCATCCGCCGCTCACCGAGGATCTCACGGTCGACGTGGCCGTGATCGGCGCCGGGATCGCCGGACTGAGCACCGCGTGGGAGCTGGCGCGGGCCGGCAGGTCGGTGGCGCTGCTGGAGGCCGACCGGGTCGCGGCGGGCGTCACCGGCCACACCACCGCCAAGCTCACCGCGCTGCACACGCTGATCTACGACAAGCTGCGCCGCACCCGCGGCCCCGACGGCGCCCGCCTCTACGCCCGCTCGCAGAGCGAGGCCGTCGAACACGCCGCGGAGGTCGCCGGGGAACTCGGCGTGGACTGCGAGTGGGAGCGCCGAGACGCCTACACCTATGTCTGCGACGCGGCCCGGGTGGAGGAGCTGCGGGCCGAGGCGGCCGCCGCGAGCGAGGCGGGGCTGCCGGCCTCGTTCACGACGGACACCGGGCTGCCGTTCCCGGTGGCGGGCGCGGTGAAGGTGACCGGACAGGCGCAGTTCCATCCGCGCAAGTACCTGCTGGCGCTCGCCGAGGACATGGTCCGCCGGGGCGGGCGCATCCACGAGCACACCACGGTCACCGGCCTCGACGAGGGCGCGCCGTGCCGGGTGGCGACCGCGTCCGGCGCGACGGTGACCGCCCGGGACGTCGTGGTCGCCACGCACTACCCGATCTTCGACCGGGCCCTGCTCTTCACCCGTCTCTCCCCGCGCCGCGAACTGGTCGTCGCCGGGCCGCTCCCCGCCGACCGGGACCCGGAGGGCATGTACATCACGCCGGACGAGGGCACCCGATCCGTGCGGACGGCCCCCTACGGCGAGGACGGGCGGCGGTTCCTGGTCGTGACCGGCGAGCACTTCACGCCCGGCACCGGAGACACCCGGACCCGCTTCGATCGCCTGACGGCCTGGGCCCGCGACCACTTCCCGGACGCCGACCTCACCCACCGCTGGGCCACCCAGGACAACGACCCCACGGACACGGTGCCCATGGTGGGCCTGCTGCACCCGGGCGCCCGGCACGCCTACGTCGCCACCGGCTTCGGCGGCTGGGGCCTGAGCGGCGGCATCATGGCGGGCCGGCTGCTGAGCGCGCAGATCCTGGGCGAGCCGTGCGCGTGGAGCGAGCTGTACGACCCGCGGCGGCTGCGGACGGCGGTGCGCGAGGCGCCGACGTTCCTCAAGACGCAGGCCGAGGTGGCCCGGCACTTCGTCGGCGACCGGCTGCGTCCGGTGCCGCCGCTGGAGTCGCTGCCGCCGGGCGAGGGCGCCGTGGTCCGCGCCGGACACGACCGGGTCGCGGTGTACCGGGACGACGACGGCAGCCTGCACGCGGTCTCCCCGCGCTGCACCCACCTCGGCTGCCTGGTCTCCTTCAACTCCGCGGAACGCGCCTGGGAGTGCCCCTGCCACGGCTCCCGCTTCGACAAGGACGGCAAGGTGATCCAGGGCCCGGCGACCAGGCCGCTGGAGCGCCGGGACATCTGACCGGGTGACCTGACCGACTGACCTGACCGAGTGCCCTGACCGACTGACCTGACCGAGTGCCCTGACCGACTGACCTGACCGAGTGACGCCGACCCCGAACACCACCCCCATAACCGCGTAAATAAGACAATCAGCTCTACGTTCGTACGGTGATCGCTCCCGTACGACGTGCCGCTGCCCTCTGCGCCCTCGGCACCGCCCTGACCGCCTGCGGCACCGTCAAGGCACCGCACGCCGCCCACCCGGCCCCGTTCGCCACCTCCGCCGCGCCCTCCCGGCCGCCGACCCTGGCCCCAGGGCCGGGCGGCCTGACGCCGGTCTTCAAGAACGGCCCCCGCACCGACGGGAAGGTCGTCGCGCTCACCTTCGACGCCGACATGACGGCCGACGAGGGCAAACGGGCCGCGGCGGGCGAGCGGTTCGACAACCCGCAGCTCATCGCGACGCTCCGGGCGCTGAAGGTGCCGGCGACCGTCTTCATGACCGGGCGGTGGGCCGACGAGTACCCGGTGCAGGCGCGGTCCATCGACCGCGACCCGCTCTTCGAGATCGCCAACCACTCCTACAGCCACTACGCCTTCACCGGCGACTGCTACGGCCTGCCGACCGTCACCGCGGACCGGATGCGGACGGACGTGGAGCGGGCGTACACGGCGTTCCGCCGGGCCGGGGTGAGGGACGCGATGCCGTACTTCCGCTTCCCCGGCGGCTGTTACGACCAGCGGGCCCTCAAGGCGCTGGC
Source organism: Streptomyces griseorubiginosus (assembly GCF_017614965.1). GTDB lineage: Bacteria > Actinomycetota > Actinomycetes > Streptomycetales > Streptomycetaceae > Streptomyces > Streptomyces griseorubiginosus_B. The sequence goes on from NZ_WVUG01000252.1 coordinate 9,946, forward strand.
GCCCGTCGGCGTCACCGCCGTGCAGTGGGACGTGGTGAGCGGCGACGCGTTCGCGACGGACGCGGACGCCGTGGCCCGGCAGGTCCTGGACGGCGTGCGCCCCGGCTCGGTGGTGGTCATGCACTGCACCCGCAGCGCGGCCCCGGTGACCGAGCGCGCGGTCCGGACGATCGTGCCGGAACTGCGTACGCGGGGATACCGGTTCGTGAAGGTGTCGGAGCTCGTCGGGGACGCGAAGGGACGCCGGTGAGCGACGTCCGCGAGCGATCTACGCTGGAGTCATGAGCGACGAGTACTGCACGATCGCCGACGCCACCAAGCCGCCGACGGCGGACGGTCCGCCGTACGCCGACTGTGTGCTGTGCCGGGAGACGACGGAGTACCCGGAGTCGTACCAGGGCATCACGATGTGCCCCCGGTGCGAGTGGCAGGAGGCCCAGCGCGGCGCCTGCTCGGGGTGAGCGGCCCTTTAGAGTTGCCTGGTGTGAGCCCTGATTCGACAGCAACCGGTGACAGTCCCTTCCGGTCCGAGCGCACCGCCCGCGACGAGGCCCCGCAGTTCGTGCTGCCGCTCGTCGTGCGGATGGAGAAGGCGGCGCCGCCTGCCCGTACCGACGCCCTGGAGACCGCCGCCCGGGCCGTGCTGGTCATGCTCAGCGATGAGCGGGCCCTGGGGGACGGTGCGTGGGCCCAGGCCGTGCGGGAGTGGCAGGACGCACGGATCCGCAAGGTCGTTCGGCGGGCCCGCGGGGCCGAGTGGCGGCGGGCCGAGGGGCTGGACGGGATCACCGTCACCGGGAAGTCCGCCGAGGTGCGGGTCTTCCCGCCGGTACCGCTCGACGGGTGGCCGAAGGACCTGGCCCGGCTGCAGGTGTCCGGCACCGACCTCGACGATCCCGAGGCACCGGGGGAGGCCGACACCTCGCAGCCCGTGCTGTGGCTGAACCCGGAGCTGGACATGTCCGCCGGCAAGGCGATGGCCCAGGCGGGCCACGGCGCCCAACTCGCCTGGTGGGAGCTGTCGGACGAGGAACGCGCCGCATGGCGGGACGCCGGGTTCCCCCTGGCCGTACGGACCGCCGAGCGCGAGCGCTGGGCCGAACTGACCGGCGCCGGGCTGCCGTTGGTGCGGGACGCCGGGTTCACCGAGATCGCGCCCGGCTCGTGCACCGTCGTCGCCGATCATCCGGCCTTGCGATGACACGGCTGGACGGAACGGGACCGAGCGGGCATATCGCTTTACCAGTCGTTTAGTTATTTGGCCGTCGCTTGAACAACCGGGGCCACCCCCGCGTACCTCCTGTCACCGGCGCCTGGTCAACTTCCCCGCGCCGTGGACCAGTTGGTTTCATCCGGGAGGGACCTTTGCAGCGCATGCGGATCAATGGCACGGCCTTCCTCGTCGCGGCCCTCGTCGCCACCGTCGGAGCGATCGCGTTCCCCGTGTGGTCGTACGCCGACCGGTCGGGCACCGGTCAGGCGAACGTGGCGGCGGGGACCGTGAACACCCAGTGGGGCCCGCTCACCGCCGCCGACCGCGATCTGATCGTGCGGGTGCGGCTGGCCGGACTGTGGGAGCTGCCGGCCGGGCAGCAGGCCCTGGAGCGCGCGCCGAGCCAGGCGATCAAGGAGGCCGGCGACCATCTCATCGTCGGCCACACCGACCTCGACAAACGGGTCCGGATCGTCGCGGCCCAGCTGGGCGTCGCCCTGCCGAACCAGCCGAACGAACAGCAGCAGGGCTGGCTGCAGGAGATGTCGGCGGCGAGCGGCGCGGAGTACGAGTACAAGTTCGTGAACCTGCTGCGGTCCGCGCACGGCAAGATCTTCCCGGCGATCGGCACGGTCCGGAACACCACCCGCAACACCCTCGTACGGCAACTGGCCTCGGACGCCAACCAGACCGTGCTCGACCACATCACGATCCTGGAGAAGACCGGCAAGGTCGACTTCGACGCCATCGCCAACGACGCGGTGGCCGGGACGACCGCCAGCCCGACCGGACCCGCGGCCCCCGTGCCCGGCCAGGTCGCGCCCTCGGCGCCCGCCGCCGTGCCCAGCGCGAACCTGCCGACGACGTCCCGCCCCTCGCCGGGCGCACCCGGCACGGTCAACACCGGGCGGCCGGATCCGGTGGACACGGCGGGCGTCCTCGGGTGAGCCGGGCGGGACGCGAGGAACCTCAAATGTTGCTCTGAAGGTGCGGGACGCGCGGTTCGGGGCGGGGTGCCGGGGCCATACCCCCGTCACGTTCTTCGGGGAGACGGCAGGGAGGGGACGACCATGGAGCGACTGGGCACGGGCATCGGGTGGCGGCCGGAGATCGCCGACGCCGTGGAGCTGATGCCGGGCATCGACTGGGTCGAGGTCGTGGCCGAGAACGTGTGCCCGGGGCACCTTCCCGACGCGCTCCAGCGGCTGCGGGAGCGCGGGGTGACGGTGGTCCCGCACGGTGTCTCCCTGGGCCTGGGCGGGGCCGACCGTCCCGACGCGGGCCGGCTGACCGCGCTCGCCGAGCGTGCGGAGGCGCTGGGGTCGCCGCTGGTCACGGAGCACATCGCCTTCGTCCGGGCGGGCGGACCGCTGACGGCGTCACCGCCGCTGGAGGCCGGTCATCTGCTGCCCGTCCCGCGCACTCGGGACGCCCTGGACGTGCTGTGCGAGAACGTCCGCATCGCGCAGGACGCGCTGCCCGTGCCGCTCGCCGTGGAGAACATCGCCGCTCTGATCTGCTGGCCGGGCGAGGAGATGACGGAGGGGCAGTTCCTGTACGACCTCGTCGACCGGACCGGGGTGCGGCTGCTCGTCGACGTGGCCAATCTGCACACCAACCACGTCAACCGCGGCGAGGACCCGGCCAAGGCCCTCGCCGAGCTCCCCGTGGAGGCCATCGCCTACGTCCATGTCGCGGGCGGCTTCGAACGCGACGGGGTCTGGCACGACAGCCACGCCCACCCGGTGCCGGAGGCGGTCCTGGAGGTCCTGACCGACCTCGCGTCCCGGGTGCGCCCGCCGGGCGTGCTGCTGGAGCGGGACGAGAACTTCCCCGAGCCGGGAGTGCTGGAGGGGGAGCTGGCCGCGATCCGGGCGGCCGTGGAGAAAGGACGGGCGGCGGGCGGCGAGCCGGCGCGGGCGGTGCGAAGGGAGGTGGCGGCGACCGCGGCGGGCACCGGGACAGTGACAGCGGCAATCACCGAGGAACTCCCGGC
>NZ_WVUG01000253.1 GCF_017614965.1 Streptomyces griseorubiginosus
GTTCGAGTGGCTGTGGGGGGCGTACGCCGTCAGCGCGCTCGGTACGTGGCTCGCCTTCGACGCGTTCTCGCTGATCGCGGTGATCGTGCTGCACGCCGGCGCGACCGAGGTGGCGGTGCTGTCGGCCGCCGGGCTCGCGGTGGGGGCGGTGGTGGCGACGCCGCTGGGGCCATGGATGGAGTTCCGGCGCAAGCGGCCCGTGATGATGGCCATGGACCTGGTCCGCTGTGCGGCGTTGCTGACCATTCCGGCGGCTTTCGCGCTCGGCGCCCTCACCTTCGTACAACTCCTGGTTGTCTCGGTCGTGGTCAGTGCGGCCGACATCGGCTTCACCTCCGCCAGTGGGGCCTTCCTCAAGTCGCTGCTGCCGACGGAGGACCTGCTCGCCGCGAACGCGCGGTTCGAGGCGACGCAGTGGACCGCGACGATCCTGGGGCCGCCGCTGGGCGGGGCCGCCATGGGCGTGTTCGGACCGGTGACGACCACCCTGGTCAACGCGGTCAGCTTCCTGCTGTCGGCCGTCGGGATCCGGGCGATCGGCGGGACGGAGACGCATCCGGTACGGAGGGACACCGCGCGGGCAGGCGGTCTCCTCGAAGGCTGGCGGTACATCCTGGCGCATCCGGTGCTGCGGCCGCTGTTCTGCAACACGGTGCTGTACAACGCCATGATCATGGTGTCGCTGCCGCTGCTGGCCGTGCTGATGGTCGGCGATCTGGGGTTCACGGCCTGGCAGTACGGCCTGGCCTTCTCCGTGCCCAGCGTGGGCGGCCTGATCGGCTCGCGGCTGGCCCGCAGGCTCGTGCCGCGTTTCGGGGAGAGGCGGGTGTTGCTCGCGTCGGGCGGGCTGCGGGCGTGCTGGCCGATCGGCCTGGCCTTCGTCGGGCCCGGCACGGCGGGACTGGTGCTCGTCATGGTCGTGGAGCTCGGGGTGATCACGTCGTGCGCCGTCTTCAACCCGGTGTACTCCACGCTCCGGCTGCGGCAGACGGACTCCGGCCGGGCCGCGCGCACGCTGTCCGCGTGGTCGGTCACCAGCAAGGCCACGACCGCCGGGATGACGGCCCTGTGGGGTGTGCTGGCCGGCTTCACCGGCCCCCGCACGGCGATCGCGGTCGCAGGCATCCTCGCCCTGGCCACACCGCTGCTCCTCCCCCACCGCCTCGAGCCCGCCCCGGAGATGGCGCCGCTGCGCGCGGACGAAGTACTCTGATCCGGAAACTTCATTCTCCCGTGAGGAGAAGGTGACTGACGGACTCGAAGGAAGGTGGTGATCTACCCCGAGGCCGACCTCGACGACGACGATCTGGACGATCTCGCCGGGCAGACAGCTGAGGGCGACCAGGTCTGCTCCGGCGGGTTCACGGCTCCCAGATCGGTGGAGTTCCGTGAGGAGTTGCCGCTCGGCGCCACGGGCAAAGTGATGAAGGACCACCTGCGATGAGGACGGACGGGACCGCGATCCGGATCCCGGAGGAGAACGGAGATCTCTCGTGACGACGACCAACCACGCTGCCGGTGTGACGGCCGAGCGGTCACTCGATCAGCTGGAGCGCCTGGACGACGAGATCATCGCGCTCTTGGCCCGCCGTCGCGCGATGGCCCAGGAACTCCCGCCCCCGGCCCGTGCCCGCGCCGCCGACCCCTCCTTCGCCGAGACCGTACGGGGCATAACGGGCCGCTACCGCCGGGAACTGGGCGGCGCCGGAGAACTCGTCGCCCGCGCGGTGATGGTGCTGTGCGATCCGAGCCGGGAGAACTGAGGAAAGCTTCCCGCAGACACCGGTGCGTACAACGTCACTGCTGCGTACAGCGTCATTGATGCGTACGACGTCATTGGTGCGTACAAAGTGCGGCCCAGGGCACGGATGTGTTCTGGGCCTCACTCGGGGAGTGCGGCACGACACACGTCGGGCCACGTCAGTCCGCGTTGACAGCGCTCTGGATTTGGCCGTACAAACTTTTTCATGGCCGTTGCCCGAGCGCTCGCCCAGTGGGCCCGCGATCTCCGCCCGGCGCCGGAGGACCTGGCGCTGGCGGAGCGATCGCTGGCGGACACCGTCGCCGTGGCGCTGGCCGCCCGGACGCATCCGCTGCGATCCGTCGCCGCCTCCCTGCCGGAGGCGGCCCGCTGGGCGGCGATGGCCCATGTGCTCGACTTCGACGACCTGCACACCGACACCACCGCCCACATCTCCGTGGTCACCGTCCCGGCCGTGCTCGCCGTGGGAGGTGACGCCCGCGCCTACCTCGCCGGTGCGGGAGTCATGGCACGGCTCGGCGCCATGCTCGGCTGGGGCCACTACGCGGCCGGCTGGCACACGACCTGCACGGCGGGCGCCCCGGCGGCCGCCGTCGCGGCCGGGATCGCCCTCGGACTGGACGTCGAGCAGCTGGCCACCGCGATGGCCCTCGCCGTTCCCGCCGCCGGCGGCGGGCAGGAGGCCTTCGGTACGCACGGCAAGTCCTTGCAGGTCGGTTTCGCGGCCGAGGCGGGCGTACGGGCCGCGCGGCTGGCGCGGGCGGGAGCAACCGCGGATCCGCGCGCACTGGAGGCCTGGATCAGGCGGGTCGGCGGCACGCCCGAGGCGGACTTCCCCGCCACCCCGGCCGTCCCCGGCGGCCTCGCGGTCAAGCTCTTCCCCTGCTGCTACGCCATGCAGCGGCCCATCGCCGCGCTGCGGGAGGTGCGCGACCGGATCCGCGGCGACATCACGGCGGTCACGGTCACCACGCCGGCGGGCACCGTTCAGCCGCTCGTCCACGACCGTCCGGTGACCGGCCTGGAAGGCAAGTTCTCGCTGCCGTACGCGGTGGCGGCGGCGCTGCTGGACGACTATCCCGGCTTCGACAGCTTCACGGACGCGGCCGTCGCGCGGCCCGAGGCGCAGAAACTCGTCGGCCTCGTCGGGGTCGAGCTGCTTCCGGGTGAGACGAGGACGCTGCTGGACGGGCGCGTGGAGCTGCGGGTCGGCCTCACGGACGGCGGTGAGGTGTACGCCGAGCTGGAGTTGCCGCCCGGGGCTCCGCAACGGCCCGTGTCCGAAACCGAGTTGCGCGCCAAGGCCGCCGCCTGCGGTACGGATGTGCCCGCGCTGCTGGACGGGCTGACGTGGACGGGAGCCCGCGAGGTGCTCCGCGAGCAGTTCCCCGACGAGGAGGCGTGACGTGCGGCAGCGACTCCCCCTGTCCGGCATCACGGTGGTCAGCCTCGAGCAGGCCGTCGCCGCCCCGTACGCCACCCGCCAGCTCGCCGACCTCGGTGCCCGCGTCATCAAGGTGGAGCGGCCGGGAGAGGGCGACTTCGCCCGCCGCTACGACACGACCGTGCACGGTCACTCCAGCTATTTCGTCTGGCTCAACCGCTCCAAGGAATCCCTCACCCTGGACCTGAAGGACCCGCGCGGTCTGGAGATCCTCCGCCAACTCCTCGACGACGCCGACGTGTTCGTCCAGAACCTGGCGCCGGGCGCCGCCGACCGGCTGGGACTCGACACCGGTACCCTGACCGATCGCCACCCCCGGCTCATCCCGTGCACGATCTCCGGGTACGGCACGACCGGCCCCTGGGCCGGCCGCAAGTCCTACGACCTGCTGGTGCAGTGCCAGACCGGGCTCGTCTCCCTCACCGGAACCGCCGAGGAGGCCGCCCGCGTCGGCATCTCGGTCGCGGACATCGCGGCCGGGATGTACGCCTACAGCGGCATCCTGACCGCGCTGTACACGCGAGCCACGACCGGCCGCACGCACCCCGTCGAGGTGTCGTTGTTCGAGGCGCTCGCCGAGTGGATGGGCCAGCCCGCCTACTACACCCGCTACGGCGGCACCCAGCCGGCCCGCCTCGGCACCCAGCACGCGACCATCGCCCCCTACGGCGCCTTCCCGACCGCCGACGGCCGGCAGGTGCTGTTCTCCATCCAGAACGAGCGCGAATGGGCCGTCCTGTGCGCGGAGTTCCTGGGCCGGCCGGTTCTGACGGACGATCCGCGGTTCGCCACCGGGTCCCAACGCGTGGCGCACCGCGACGAGTTGAACGCGATCGTCGCCGAGCGCATCGCCCGCTCCGACGCCGACGACGTCCTCGCGGACCTGGAGCGGATCGGCATCGCCTGCGCGGGGGTCAACGACGTCGCCGCGTTCCTCGACCACCCCGTGCTGGCCGCCCGCGGACGCTGGCAGGAGGTGGCCGTGCCGGGCGCGACGGTCCAGGCCCTGCTGCCGCCCGCCGACCTCGCGGGCGTTCCCGCACGCATGGATCCCGTACCGGACGTCGGCGAGCACACCGACGCGATCCTCGCCGGACTCGGCCGTACCCGCGACGACATCGACGCCCTGCGCGCCGACGCCGTCATCTGACGAGTGTGGAGACTGCCCCGATGAGCGTCCTGGACCTCCTGCCCGACGACGAACAGCTCGTCGTACGAACCGTGCGCGAATTCGTCGACAAGTACGTCAAGCCCGTCGTCAAGGAGCTGGAGCACTCCGACAGCTACCCCGAGCACCTCATCGAGCGGATGAAGGAACTCGGCGTCTACGGCCTGGCGGTCCCCGAGGAGTACGGCGGCAACCCCGTCTCCATGCCCTGCTTCGTACTGGTCACCGAGGAACTGGCCCGGGGCTGGATGAGCCTGGCCGGGGCGATGGGCGGACACACGGTCGTGGCCAGGCTCCTGCTGCTGTACGGCACCGAGGAGCAGAAGCGGCGCCATCTGCCGCGGCTGGCGACCGGTGAGGTGCGCGCGACGATGGCGCTCACCGAGCCGGGCGGCGGCTCCGACCTCCAGGCGATGACGACGGTCGCGCGCCGGGAGGGCGGCGAGTACGTCGTCAACGGCGCCAAGACCTGGATCACCAACTCCCGCCGCGCCGGCCTGATCGCGCTGCTGTGCAAGACCGACCCGGCCGCCGAGCCGCGCCACCGGGGCATCTCGATCCTGCTGGCCGAGCACGGACCGGGCCTCGTCGTCTCCCGTGATCTGCCCAAGCTGGGCTACAAGGGCGTGGAGAGCTGCGAGTTGTCCTTCGAGGACTACCGGCTGCCCGTCGAGGCGCTGCTCGGCGGCGCGGAGGGCCAGGGCTTCGGCCAGATGATGAAGGGACTGGAGACCGGCCGGCTCCAGGTCGCCGCCCGCGCGCTGGGTGTGGGACGCGCGGCGCTGGAGGACTCGTTGCGCTACGCCCAGGAGCGGGAGAGCTTCGGTAAGCCCATCTGGCGTCACCAGTCGATCGGCAACTACCTCGCCGACATGGCGACCAAGCTCACCGCCGCCCGCCACCTCGTCCTGCACGCGGCCCGGGAGGCCGAGGCCGGGCACCGGGTCGACATGGAGGCGGGCATGGCCAAGCTGTTCGCCTCCGAGACGGCGATGGAGATCGCGCTCAACGCGGTGCGGATCCACGGCGGTTACGGCTACTCGACCGAGTTCGACGTGGAGCGGTACTTCCGTGACGCCCCGCTGATGATCGTCGGCGAGGGCACGAACGAGATCCAACGCAACGTGATCGCGGCCCAGTTGGTGGCGAGGGGCGGTCTCGATGGCTGAGCAGCCCCAGCGGGAGAGCACCTATCTGCGCCTCGCGCGCGAACTGCGGGCGGCGATCCTGCGCCACGACTATCCGGACGGCGTACGGCTGCCCACCGAGGCCGAGTTGGCCCAGACGTACGGGGTCAGCCGGCAGACCGTGCGGCGGGCGTTCCAGGACCTCGTCGCGGAGGGCCTGGTCTACCGGGTGCCGGGGCGCGGCACCTTCTCCACGCCCCGGGAGGAGCAGTATCTGCGGCAGTTCGGGTCGGTGGACGACCTGATGGGGCTGTCCATCGACACCCGCATGGACGTGGTGACACCGCTGCACCGGCGGGTCGACGTGGACGCGGCGGGCCGCCTCGGTCTGCACACCGACCGCGTGCACAAGCTGTCCTTCCTGCGGCTGCACGAGGACACGGCGTTCTGCCACACCTCGGTCTGGCTGCCCCCCGCCGTCGGCCAACTCCTGTCCGACGTGACCGAGTTGACGCTGCCCGGAACCCCGAACGCCTTCACCGTCATCGGGCTGCTCGACCAGCGGCTGCCCGAACCGATCGCCGAGGCCGAACAGAGCATCACCGTCGCCGAGGCCACACCGGAGATCGCCAAGCACCTGGGCTGTGAACCGGGCCGGGCGCTCCTGCGCATCGACCGCGTCTACCAGACCGTGACCGGACAGCTCGTCGAGCTGGCCATCAGTCACTTCCTGCCCGAGCACTACTCGTATCGCGTACGGCTGCGGCGCAGTGGCCAGTGAAGTCCGTACCAACCTGTTGAGGAGAAGGAACCTTGAGCTTGAGGATCGTTGTCACTGTGAAGTACGTGCCCGACGCCACTGGCGACCGGCACTTCGCCGATGACCTGACCGTCGACCGGGACGACGTGGACGGTCTGCTCTCCGAGCTGGACGAGTACGCGGTCGAGCAGGCGCTGCAGATTGCCGAGAACTCCGATGACGACGTGGAGGTCACGGTCCTGACCGTCGGTCCGGAGGACGCCAAGGACGCGCTGCGCAAGGCGCTGTCGATGGGCGCGGACAAGGCGATCCACGTCGAGGACGACGACCTGCACGGCACGGACGCGATCGGCACCTCGCTGGTGCTGGCGAAGGCGATCGAGAAGGCCGGCTTCGACCTGGTGGTCTCCGGTATGGCCTCCACCGACGGCACGATGGGGGTTGTGCCGGCGCTGGTCGCGGAGCGGCTGGGGGTGCCGCAGGTGACGCTGCTGTCGGAGGTGAGCGTGGCGGACGGAACCGTCAAGGGCCGCCGTGACGGCGATGCCGCGTCCGAGCAGGTGGAGGCGTCGCTGCCGGCGGTGGTGTCGGTGACCGACCAGTCGGGTGAGGCGCGCTACCCGTCCTTCAAGGGCATCATGGCGGCGAAGAAGAAGCCGGTGGAGTCCTGGGACCTGTCGGACCTGGAGATCGACGCGGACGCGGTCGGTCTGGGCGGGGCGTACACGGTCGTGGACGCTGCCGCGGCGCGTCCGGCCCGCACCGCCGGGACGATCGTCAAGGACGAGGGCGAGGGCGGCAAGCAGCTGGCCGCCTTTCTCGCGGAGCGCAAATTCATCTAGTGCAGCCTCGCGTGCCAGAAGTTCATCTGATCCAACCGTCTTTGACTGCACAGGAGTTGCTTTCCCATGGCTGAAGTTCTCGTCTACGTCGATCACGTGGACGGTGCCGTCCGCAAGCCCACGCTGGAGCTGCTGACGCTGGCCCGCCGTATCGGCGAGCCCGTCGCCGTAGCCCTTGGTGCCGGTGCCGAAAACACGGCTGGTGTGCTGGCCGAGCACGGCGCAACCCGCGTTCTTGCGCACGAGGCGCCGGAGTACGCCGACTATCTGGTGGTGCCGAAGGTGGATGCGCTGCAGGCCGCCGTGGCCGCCGTGTCCCCGGCCGCCGTGCTGGTGCCCTCCTCCGCCGAGGGCAAGGAGATCGCCGCCCGTCTGGCGCTGCGCATCGGCTCGGGCATCATCACCGACGCCGTCGACCTGGAGGCCGGTGACGAGGGCCCGGTGGCGACCCAGTCGGTGTTCGCCGCGTCCTTCACCACCACCTCCCGGGTCTCGAAGGGCACCCCGGTGATCACGGTCAAGCCCAACTCCGCCGCGGTGGAGCCGGCCGCGGCCGCCGGTACGGTCGAGACCCTCGCCGTCACCTTCTCGGAGCAGGCGAGGGGGACGAAGGTCACCGGCCGGACCCCGCGGGAGTCGACGGGGCGTCCGGAGCTGACCGAGGCCGCGATCGTGGTCTCCGGCGGCCGGGGCGTCAACGGCGCCGAGAACTTCGCGGTCATCGAGGCCCTCGCCGACAGCCTGGGGGCCGCGGTGGGCGCCTCTAGGGCGGCGGTGGACGCGGGCTGGTACCCGCACACCAACCAGGTCGGCCAGACCGGCAAGAGTGTCTCGCCGCAGCTGTACATCGCCAACGGCATCTCCGGTGCCATCCAGCACCGGGCGGGCATGCAGACCTCGAAGACGATCGTGGCGGTCAACAAGGACGCCGAGGCCCCGATCTTCGACCTGGTCGACTACGGCGTGGTCGGCGACCTCTTCGACGTCGTCCCCCAGCTCACCGAGGAGATCAACACCCGCAAGGGCTGAGCGCGTTCACGGGCTGCCCGGGCCGGTGGCGTCAATACGACCCGGGCAGCCCCAGCACGTTCCGGGACCCGTGGTTCAGCACCGTCTCCCGGCTGATCTGCGCGAGTCGCAGGAGCCGTGACTCCCGGAAGTACCGCTCCACGTGGCACTCACGGGCGTACCCCATGCCGCCCAGTGTCTGCACGGCCCGGTCCGCGGCCTGGAAGCCGGCGTCGGCGCACCACTGCCAGCGGGTGCTGGGCGGCATCGGCTTCACCGCGGAGCACCCACTGCACCGGCATGTGCGCCGGGCCGTCGTCCCCGACGGACTCATGGGCAGCGCACGGGAGTTGAGCCGTGACGCCGGGGCGCATGTGCGCGTGAAGGGGGCGGCGCCCCGGCTGGTTCAGCTGTGAGTCACCAGGGCAGGCGCCCGTTGACGTCGAAGTAGCCGCCGGTCGGGCCGTCGGGGCCGATCTGCGCCATCCGCACGATGATCTCGGCGCCCTCCTCGACGGTCTGCGTGCCCGTGTTGCCGTTCAGGTCCGTCTTGGTGAACCCCGGTTCCACGGCGTTGATCCGCATCTTCGGATACGCCTTCGCGAACTGAACGGTGAGCATGTTGACCGCGGTCTTGGAGGTCGGGTAGGCGATGCCGGGATAGAAGTGGGCGGGGTGTTCCGGGTCGGAGAGGTGGGTCAGCGACGCCAGTCCGCTGCTGACGTTGACCACGACCGGCGCGGCCGAGCGTTCCAGCAGTGGAAGGAACGCGTGCAGGACGCGGACCACGCCGAAGACGTTGGTCTCGAACGTGGTGCGCATGTGGTCGGCGGTGACGGTCGCCGCGACCGGCACGCTGTTGTCCGCGGTCCGGGTCTCTATCCCGGCGTTGTTGATCAGCACGTCGAGTCCGCCGTCGGCCTCGATCGTCTTGGTGGCGGCGTCCACGGAGGCGTCGTCGGTGACGTCGAGCCGGACGAACCGGGCGCCGAGCCGCTCGGCGGCCCGACGTCCGCGCTCGGGGTCGCGGGCGCCGACGTACACGGTGTGGCCCGCCGCGACGAGCCGACGGGCGGTCTCGAAGCCGAGACCCTTGTTCGCTCCGGTGATGAGTGTTGTCGTCATGCCGTCCACCTTCCGGCAGCACGGCGAGGTCAGCCAGCAGACCCTTCTTCCTGGGACTGCCGGTACCAGGCACATGTACGGCCGACGGTGTTCACTGGGTGGCATGACGGCGACGGAACTCGGACAAGCGCTCAGGCGCTGGCGTGACCGGGTCGCCCCGGACGCGGCCGGGCTGCCCACCGGCGGACACCGGCGCGCGGCCGGGCTGCGGCGCGAGGAGTTGGCCCTGCTGGCCGGGATCTCGGCGGACTACATCACGCGTCTCGAACAGGGCCGTGCGACCAGTCCCTCCGCGCAGGTCGTCGAGGCGCTGGCCCGGGCGCTGAGGCTGTCGGCGGACGAGCGGGCGTATCTGTTCCGGCTGGCGGAGCTGGTGCCGCCGGGTCCGGAGGTGGTGCCGGCGTTCCTCACCCCGAGCGTGCAACGTCTGCTGGACCGGCTGGGGGACACCCCCGTCGGCGTTTCCGACGCGGCGATGAACCTGCTGGTGGCCAACCCGATGTACGCGGCGCTGATGGGCGATCAGTCCGCCCTGCGCGGCTTCGAACGCAATGGCGTGTGGCGCGCCTTCACCGGCATGCCGACCCGGGTGCGGCACACCCCGGAAGAACATCGCGCCTTCGAGACCGGACTGGTCGCCGAACTGCGGGCGACCGCAGCGCGCTATCCGGCAGACCGTCAACTGCGGCAGATGATCGCCGAGTTGCGTGGCCGGAGTGAGCGGTTCGCCGAGCTGTGGGACGCAGGGGTGGTGGGCAGGCTGGACGCCTCCCACAAGACGATCGACCATCCTGAGGTGGGTCTGCTGACCCTGGACTGCGATCTGCTCAGGGTGGATGCGAACGACCTCCACATTCTCGTCTACTCAGCCGAACCGGGCACCGAGGCGGCCGAGAAGCTGCGCCTGATCTCGGTCCTCGGCACCCAGAACCTGGTCGAGAGGCACTAGCCGCCGACGGCGTTGCCGTGTCGGGTCTGCACGGTGTCCTGCCACAGCCGCTGCTCGGCGTCGAACTCAAACAGCATCGGGACCCCGAGCGTGAGAATTACACTCTCGCATCTCGGAACCAGCACTCTCCCTCACGCCATCCGAGCTGTCCAGCCTGGCCGCAGGTGCTTGTCGGCAAGCCGCAGTAATGTTCTCACCATGGCACCTGAGGCGGACCAGCCCCTGAGCACCCCGACCGGGGAACCGGCCTGGAAGCAGCGCGCGGTCGAGCGTTCCACGCAGGCGGCGAAACGCCGGGCCGAGCAGCGCGTGGAGCGGTTCCTCGACGCCGCCCAGGCGATCATGGCCGAGAAGGGCACGACGGACTTCACGGTCCAGGAGGTCGTGGACCGCTCAAAGCAGTCGCTGCGCAGCTTCTACCAGCACTTCGACGGCAAGCACGAACTGCTGCTCGCGCTGTTCGAGGACGCGATGAGCAAGTCGGCCGAAGAGCTGCGGGCGCTCGCGGCCCAGCAGTCCGATCCGCTGGACCGGGTCCGGGTCGTCGTCCAGGAGTTGTTCGAGATCTCCCGCCCCGACCTCTCCGCCCGGCAGCGGCCGCTGTTCAGCGACTTCGCCATGCGCCTGCTCGTCTCGCACCCGGCCGAGATGCGGGTCGCCAACGCGCCGCTGCTCGCGCTGTTCACCGAGCTGATGGAGGAGCTGGAGGAGGCGGACCTGCTGCGCTCGGGCTTCACGGCGAGGCGGGGCGCGGCGCTGACCATGCAGACGGTCATGTTCAACGCCCAGTCCAGCGGCCAGGAGGGCGCGCACCCGATCACCGCGGAGGAGATCTGGGACTATTGCGCGAACGGTTTCACGATGGACGCGCCCACTTCCTGAGAATTGCATTCTCACAACTGAAAACGGCCGGCCCGAGGAACCCGTCCGCTAACGAGGTGGAGAGCCACCACGACGGGGTTCCTTCGCCGCGCTGACCGTCGTGGCCCGTCAGTCGAAGGGCGTGGGCCAGCGCCTCGGTGTCCCCGCACGCCCCGGAGGACGCTCCGGCCCGACAGACGGTCGCCGCCGTGTCCGCCCTCGCCAATGGCGCGTACGGCGTTTGGTGCGGCGGATGCCGGGTCGGTGACGACCCGGCATCTCCTCGCTTGCCGGCTCAGTCCGTGCCGGACTCCATGGCCGCGCGGTCCAGCAGCGCGTCCTCCTCCGAGACCTCGCCGCGGGAGGCGATGGCCTCGGCGCCGCCCTCGGGCAGCTCGGGCATGGTGCCGATGAGCCCGGTCGCGGCGGCCTGGGAGGCGCCGATGGTGGGGCTGCCGGTGCCGATCAGTCCGAGGCCGACGTACTGCTCCAGCTTGGCGCGCGAGTCGGCGATGTCGAGGTTGCGCATGGTCAGCTGACCGATCCGGTCGACCGGGCCGAACGCGGAGTCCTCGGTGCGCTCCATCGACAGCTTGTCGGGGTGGTAGCTGAACGCGGGGCCCGTCGTGTCGAGGATCGAGTAGTCCTCGCCGCGCCGCAGCCGCAGGGTGACCTCGCCGGTGATCGCCGAGCCGACCCAGCGCTGCAGCGACTCACGGATCATCAGCGCCTGCGGGTCCAGCCAGCGGCCCTCATACATCAGCCGGCCGAGGCGACGGCCCTCGTTGTGGTACTGGGCGAGGGTGTCCTCGTTGTGGATGGCGTTGACCAGGCGCTCGTAGGCGGCGTGCAGCAGGGCCATGCCGGGGGCCTCGTAGATGCCGCGGCTCTTGGCCTCGATGATCCGGTTCTCGATCTGGTCGGACATTCCCAGGCCGTGGCGGCCGCCGATGGCGTTGGCCTCCATCACGAGGTCGACGGCGGTGGCGAACTCCTTGCCGTTGATCGTCACCGGACGGCCCTGGTCGAAGCCGATCGTCACGTCCTCGGTGGCGATCTCGACGGCGGGGTCCCAGAACCGGACGCCCATGATGGGCTCGACGGTCTCGACGCCGGTATCCAGGTGCTCCAGGGTCTTGGCCTCGTGGGTGGCGCCCCAGATGTTGGCGTCGGTGGAGTACGCCTTCTCGGTGCTCGCCCGGTAGGGCAGCTCATGGGCGAGCAGCCACTCCGACATCTCCTTGCGGCCGCCGAGCTCGGTCACGAAGTCCGCGTCGAGCCACGGCTTGTAGATCCGCAGGTTCGGGTTGGCGAGCAGGCCGTAGCGGTAGAACCGCTCGATGTCGTTGCCCTTGTAGGTCGAGCCGTCGCCCCAGATCTGCACGTTGTCCTCGAGCATCGCCCGCACCAGCAGCGTGCCGGTGACGGCGCGGCCGAGCGGCGTGGTGTTGAAGTAGGCGCGCCCGCCGGAGCGGATGTGGAACGCGCCGCAGGTCAGCGCGGCCAGGCCCTCCTCGACCAGCGCGGCGCGGCAGTCGACCAGGCGCGCGATCTCGGCACCGTAGGTCTTCGCACGCCCGGGCACCGAGGCGATGTCGGGTTCGTCGTACTGACCGATGTCGGCGGTGTAGGTGCAGGGGACGGCGCCCTTGTCGCGCATCCACGCGACCGCGACCGAGGTGTCGAGGCCGCCGGAGAAGGCGATGCCGACGCGCTCGCCGGCGGGAAGGGAGGTGAGGACCTTGGACATAGCAAGAGTATGCATCAACTCGCATGGTCATGCAAAGCCCGCGTCCCCGACCTCACCGAAGTCCCACGCCGGCCCCCGCAGACGCCACACACCGGCTCCATAGAAACCGCACCCCGGCCCTCCGGAGAGCCGACCCCTCTGCCCACAGAAACCGCACCGCCAGCGCCCCCAGGGCCAGCCCGTCAGCGCCGCACCGCCAGCCCTCGCAGAACCAGCCCCTCAGCGCCGCACCGCCAGCCCCCGCAGGGCCAGCCCGCCAGCGCCGCACCGCCAGCCCCCGCAGAGCCAGCCCGCCAGCGCCGCACCGCCAGCC
>NZ_WVUG01000254.1 GCF_017614965.1 Streptomyces griseorubiginosus
GGGCATGCCGGAGCGTCCCGGCGAGGGGGATGCGTGGGTTCACGGCGGAGCGGTACGAGGCTCAGGAGGCGCTCGTCGCGGCGGTGGGGCGGGGCCGACGGCGCGGTGGCAGCTGCCTGACGCTCAGTCAGGACTTACGCACAACTGGCAATGCACACAGCTGAATTGACGTTCCGGTCACGCTGATGGGCAGCAGTCCATACGGACTCCCTCGTTCAGGGTCGGGGGCGGGTCGCCGAGGTGCGCACCACGAGGGTGGGCGGGATGACGATGTGGTGCGTCTCGTCGGCCATCTGCAGCCCCGCGTCGGGGTCTCCGACGATCTCGATCAGCAGCCGCAGGGCGCGTCGGCCGAGTTCGTCGAAGTCCTGGCGGACGCTGGTCAGGGACGGGCCGAAGTACTCGGTCTCCGGCATGTCGTCGAAACCCACCACGCTGATGTCCTCGGGCACCCGCAGCCCGGCCTGCTGCAGGGCCCGCAGCAGGCCGAGTGCCATGTGGTCGTTGGCGCAGAACACCGCCGTGACATCGGGGTCGGTGGCGACGCGCCGGCCGAGCTCGTATCCGGTGCGGGCCGTCCAGTCGACACCCGCGAGCGGCTCGGGCACCGCGGCACCCCGCTTTTCCAGGGTGCCGCGCCAACCGGCCTCGCGTTCCTGCGCGTCGAGCCAGGAACGCGGTCCGACCAGGTGGTGCACCGTGCGATGGCCGAGGTCCAGCAGGTAGTTGGTGGCGAGTTCGGCACCCGCCTCGTTGTCCACCGCCACCGAGGCCAGCGCGGCGTGGGTCCCGCAGCCCACCGCGACCAGGGGCACGTCCGAGGGGACGTTCGCCAGCGCGGCGATCGCGGAGGTCTGGGGCGCGATCACGATGATTCCTTCGACGCCCTGGTCGCGCAGCCGGTCCACGGCGTCCAGTACGGACCGCCGGTCGAGTGTGCCGACGGCGGCCACGGTGACGAAGTACTCGTGCTGTCGGGCCGCCTGCTCGATGCCGTAGAGCATGCAGGCGGGGCCGTACAGGGTGGTGTTGAAGCTGATCACACCCAGGGTGCGGGTGCGGCGGGTCGCCAGGGTGCGGGCGGCGGCGTTGGGTCGGTAGCCGAGCTCGCGCACCGCGGCCAGGACCCGGTCGCGGGTGGCGGCCCGTACGTTCGGGTGGTCGTGGAGGACCCGCGAGACGGTCTGGTGCGACACGCCCGCCAGCCGGGCCACGTCCGCCATCACCGGTGCGCGTTCCGTGTCCATGCTCCACCTCCTCACTGGCTGTCGTGGGAATTGTTAACGCACACAATCCGGAGGGGTCAAGGCATGAGAAGGCGCTGTCGTCGAATGCTCCGACAGCGTTGCCATGTGCGGGGAATCCACGATGAACTGCGGCTTTCCCCCGATGCGATCCGCCGCTGCGCCACCAACGCCCGGCAGGGGAAGCAGAGTTCAAAGCTTTTGTTTCCACTCTCTTGACTGTTCAGGAGAGTTGACCGGCTATTCATCCCAGCGTAGAAAGACGGAGTCGCGAGACCGGGCGATCACCCCATCCGCCCGTGCACAGAGCCGCACGTGACCCGCCTGAGCCGCACCCCACACCCCCCGCTCCCCCGACGCTTCCGGATGAGCGACGGCGTCTGACGTGCTCGCTTGTTAACGCTCACAATCCGCTCGTCCGCAGACAGCGGACCTCCCCCGCCCCTGCACCCGCCGCGGGGCCGGCACGCACGACGGAAGAGGTTCACAGTGACAGTCAGACACCTGAGAGGTCTCCGGCTCAGGGTGGTGGGCGCGGTCCTCGCCCTCCTCGCCGGCATCCTGGCCGCGGCCATCGGTACCGCGGGCACGGCCCAGGCCGCCTCGTCCCTCCCCTGTGACGTCTACGCCTCCGCCGGCACGCCCTGTGTCGCCGCGCACAGCACCACGCGGGCGCTGTCCGCCTCGTACAGCGGCGCGCTCTACCAGGTCAAGCGTCTGTCCGACAACACCACCACGAACATCGGGACGCTCACCGCCGGCGGCTACGCCAACGCGGCGGCCCAGGACTCCTTCTGCTCCGGCACGGAGTGCGTCATCACCGAGATCTTCGACCAGAGCGGCGAGGGCAACAACCTCACCGTCGAGGGCCCGGGCGGCAACGGCGGGCAGGACGTCGGCGCCATCGCGAACGCCCTGCCCGTCACGGCGGGCGGCCACAAGGTGTACGGGGTCTCCGTGCAGGCCGGCGTCGGCTACCGCGACAACAGCACCACCGGGATCGCCACCGGCAGCCAGCCGGAGGGCACCTACATGGTCACCAGCGGCCACCACGTCGACGGCAACTGCTGCTTCGACTACGGCAACGCCGAGACCAGCGGCAAGGACACCGGCAACGGCCACATGGACGCCGTCAACTTCGGCACGGAGTGCTGGTTCACGCCCTGCTCCGGCTCCGGCCCGTGGGTCATGGCGGACCTGGAGAACGGCCTCTTCGCCGGCGGAAACGGCACCGACAGCAACAACACCGGCAACTCCAGCACGTTCGTCACGGCGCTGGAGAAGAACAACGGCACGACCACGTACGCCATCAAGGACGGCAACGCCCAGTCCGGCACCTTGAAGACCGACTACAACGGCAGCCTGCCGACCACCACCGGCTACATGCCGATGCACAAGGAGGGCGCCATCGTCCTCGGCACCGGCGGCGACGACAGCAACTGGTCCGACGGCTCGTTCTTCGAGGGCGTCATGACCTCCGGCTACCCGACCGACGCGGCCGACAACGCGGTGCAGGCCAACATCGTCTCGGTCGGCTACACCCAGGCCGCCCAGACCTTCCCGGTCACCGGCACCGCCTACCGGCTGACCAACCCCAACAGCGGCAAGGTGCTGGACGCCGTCAACTGCGGCACCGCCAACGGCACCGCCGTCGACCTGTGGTCCTCCCTCGGCAACACCTGCCAGCAGTGGAAGTTCGCGAGCGCCGGCAACGGCCACTACACCATCACCAACGTCAACAGCGGCACGGTGCTGGACGACAAGAACTGCGGCATCAGCAACGGCACGGCGGCGCAGTTGTGGGCGTCACTGGGCAACACCTGCCAGCAGTGGGACGTCACCCCGGCCGGCAGCCACTACACGATCACCAACGTCAACAGCGGCATGACCCTCGACGTGGCGAACTGCGGCACCGCCAACGGCACGTCCGTGCGCCAGTGGGCGCAGCTGGACAACGTCTGCCAGCAGTGGGACATCGCGCCCTGACCTCAACGACCGCTCACCGACGGCCCGTCGGTCCTCCCGGCCGACGGGCCGCGTCCCCCGCCTGATCATCTCCGTCCTCCCCACAGTTCTCCCGGCCGATTCGTCTCACAAAGGAACCCCACATGCCTTCGGAAGCCGGACTGCCCCGCAGAACCGTTCTGACCGCCCTCGGCGCCGCCTCCCTGGCCGGCACCCTCGCCGCCGCCGCTCCCGCCCGGGCCGCCGAGGGCTCCGCCCCGTCGGCGGACGCCACCGTCACGGACCTGCCCACCGCGGCCGCACACTGGACCTTCGACGAGGGCTCCGGCACCTCCGCCGCCGACACGTCCGGCAACGCGCACACCGTGACCCTCCAGGGCGCGGCCGGCTGGGACACCGGCAAGGTCGGCGCCCACAGCCTGAACCTCACGGCGGGCGGCAACGCCACCGCGTCCGGGCCCGTCCTCGACACCTCCAAGGCGTTCACGGTGGCCGCCTGGGTCAACCTCGGCCGGCTGGGCGGCTACCAGACCGCCGTCAGCATCGACGGCAAGGTCGTCAGCGCCTTCTACCTGGGGCTGCGCGACGACACCGGCACGTTCGCCTTCGCCCGGCTCGACTCCGACGCCGATCAGGGTGCCGCCGTGGCGGCCGCCGCCTCGGCTCCCGCCACCGGCACCTGGACCCACCTCGTCGGCGTCAGCGACCCCTCGGCCGGCGTCACCCGCCTCTACGTGAACGGCGTGCTGGAGGGCCAGGCCGACTACACCTCCGGCTGGGCCGGCACCGGCGACACCGCCGTCGGCCGGGCGCTCTACAGCGGCGGCCACGTCGACCAGTGGCACGGTCTGATCGACGACGTACGGCTGTTCCCGACCGCCCTCACCTCCGACCAGGTCGCCGCGCTGGCGGGGGTGCCGGTGGAGAGCACGACACCGCTGCTGAGTGTGGACGTCGGCAACCCGGCGCACGCCGTCTCCCCCATCCTGCCCGGCCTGATGTTCGAGGACATCAACCACTCCGGCGAGGGCGGCATCTACGCCGAACTCGTGCAGAACCGCTCGATGATGGCCAGCGACACCTCCCCCGTGCACTGGTCCGCGGTGGGCGGGACGACTCTCGCGCTGGACACCTCCACCCCGCTCAACGACGTCCTCACGCGGTCCCTCAAGGTCGTCCTGCCGACCACCACCGGAGCGGGCAACCGGGCCGGCGTGGCCAACGACGGCTTCTGGGGCATACCCGTGCGGCCCCGGACCACCTACACCGCCCGGCTGTTCGCCAAGGCGACCCGACGCCTCGGCCCGCTCAGGGTGGCCATCGAGTCCGCGGACGGCTCGACCGTGTACGCCTCAGCGCGTCTTGCCCATGTGGGCACCGCGTTCCGGGACCGCCCCTTCGAGCTGACCCTGCGCACCCCTTCGGGCGTTCCCGTGGTCGGTGACGCGCGGCTGACCGTGACCACCGACGACGTGTCCGCCGCGGGCGAGACGCTCTGGCTTCAGCACGTCTCCCTCTTCCCGCCCACCTACAACAACCGCCCGAACGGTCTGCGTGTCGACCTGATGGAGAAACTGGTCGCCCTCAAGCCGAAGTTCCTGCGCTTCCCCGGCGGGAACTTCCTCGAGGGCAACACCATCGCGACGCGGTTCAACTGGAAGAACACCATCGGCCCGGTCTGGGAGCGCCCCGGCCACATGGACGACGCCTGGGGCTACTGGTCCACCGACGGTCTCGGACTGCTCGAATACCTCGAGTGGGTCGAGGACCTGCGTGCCCAGCCGGTGCTCGCCGTCTTCGCCGGCTACTCGCTCCGGGGCGAACACGTCACCGGCGACGCCCTCAAGCCGTACATCCAGGACGCCCTCGACGAGATCGAGTACGTCACCGGTCCCGTCACCAGCACCTGGGGCGCCAAGCGGGCCGCCG
This sequence comes from Streptomyces griseorubiginosus, assembly GCF_017614965.1. GTDB lineage: Bacteria > Actinomycetota > Actinomycetes > Streptomycetales > Streptomycetaceae > Streptomyces > Streptomyces griseorubiginosus_B. The sequence continues at coordinate 5,139 of NZ_WVUG01000254.1, forward strand.
ACGGTCACCCGAAACCGTTCCCGCTGGAGTTCGTGGAGATCGGCAACGAGGACTGGTTCGACTCCTCGGGGTCCTACGACGAGCGGTTCGCCGCCTTCCACGACGCGATCAAGGCCAAGTACCCCCGCCTGAAGCTGATCGCCTCGACAACAGTGACAAGCCGCACCCCGGACCTGATCGACGAGCACTACTACCTCGCGCCGTCCGCCGCCCAGGCCTCCACTCACAAGTACGACAACCGGGACCGCGGGTCGACGAAGGTGTTCGTCGGCGAGTGGGCCGCCCAGGAAGGCCGCCCCACCCCCGACCTCAACGCGGCGCTCGGCGACGCCGCCTGGCTGGCCGGACTGATCCGCAACTCCGACCAGGTCCTCATGGAGTGCTACGCGCCTCTCTTCTCCAACGTCAACAACAACGTCTGGGCGACCAACCTGATCGCCTACGACAACCTGACCAGCTACGCCTCACCCAGCTACTGGGCGCAGCACATGCTGACGAGCCGGCTCGGCGACACCGTCCTGCCGGCCACGGCGCGTGCGCTGCCTGCCGTCGCCACGGTCGCCACCCGCGCCGGGAAGCGGCTCTACCTCGCGATCGTCAACTCCGGCACGCAGAAGGCGAGCGTCCCCATAGAGCTGCGGGGGCTGGCCAAGGGAGTAAAGAGGACCGCGACGGCCACCGTGCTGAGCGGAGCGTCACGCACCACCACCAACACCCTGACCGACCCCCATGCCCTCGTGCCCACCACGAGCACGGTCACGGGCGCGGCAGCGGCCTTCACCAGTACGTTGCCGCCTTTGTCCGTCACGGTCCTGGAGCTCACGCTGACTTGACGGAAGGGAGTGTCCCCCAACCTGTCGCGGCGCGCGCGCCGCTCTGCTTGTACTCAAGGAATAGGGACTCCTATTGCTTGACTCAAGTAACCTATGTATGCTTGCCTGACGCAAGCAACCCTTTGTCGGACGGGACCCGCGTCCGTCGTCCGACCGGGGCCGCCTAAGCGGAGGCGACCCCGCGTGCCGTGCACCGCCCCCGAAATCGGTGCACGGCGCGGCGCCGGGCCCGGCGCCGGACTCCCCCCGTCCGGTGCCGGGTCCAGGGCTCCGCCTCCGCCCACTGCTCGGTTGTCCAGCCGCCCTCCCCCGGCCGAGCGACGCTCCGGCCACGTCCGGACGCGCCGGACTCGAGAGTGATGAAGGACAGGACACCGATGAAGACCTCCGTACGGGCCCTGCTGGCCGGGCTGCTCGCCTTCGGGGCGCTGGGCACCACGCTCGGCGTCACCCACCACGGTGACAGCCCCGGCCAGGCCCCGCCCAAGGGACCGTACGTCGCCCTGGGCGACTCCTACACCGCGGGTCCTGGAATCCCGGACCAGCACGGCGGCCCGGCCGGCTGCGACCGCTCGGACCGCAACTACCCCTCGCTGGTGGCCCGCCGACTGGGCCTCGACGCGACCGACTTCCGCGACGTCAGCTGCAGCGGCGCCACCATCGGCGCCCTCACCCTGGCCCAGGGCACCGACGACGGGGCCAACCCGGCGCAGCTGGACGCCCTTTCCAGCCGCACACGTCTGGTGACCCTCGGCATCGGCGGCAACGACATCGGATTCAGTTCGATGATCAAGCAGTGTGTGGAGCGCGGAGTCGTCTTCTACGCGCTCGGCGGCACCCAAGCCTCGGACGGCGCCCCCTGCCGCGAACGCTATGGGGCCGGCGGCACCGACGAGACGGAGGAGAAGATCCGCGCGGCGGGCGAGCGGCTCACCGGCGCACTGAGCGAGATCCGGCGCCGGGCCCCGCGGGCCCGGGTGTACGTCGTCGGATATCCGGCGATCCTGCCGGCCGAAGGATCGAACTGCGGGCGGACGATGGGGCTGGCGCCCGGAGACGTCGGCTATCTGCATGCCGAGAACCGGCAGCTGAACGCGATGCTGCGGGCGCGCGCCGAAGCGGCGGGGGTCGGCTATGTCGACACGTACACGCCCTCCGTGGGGCACGACGCCTGCTCGGCCCGTGACACCCGCTGGATCGAGCCGCTCGTCCCGCTCGCCCCGGCCGCCGCCGTCCACCCCAACGAGCGCGGGGAACGGGGCATGGCCGACGCAACACTGTCGGCCTTCGGCGTCACGGGGTGAACGGGCTGGATTTCAGGAACGGGACGAGATCGGGGCCAGCCACAGGCCCACGAGCGCGTCGGCGAGGCCGCTGGCGGCATCGTCCCAGTTGGCGCGGGGCGTGGCCCGGTTCTCGGCGATCGCGCGCTCCCGCTCGGCAGGCATGTGCACGATGAGATGACGGGCCATCTCGGCGCGCTCGGCCCGTACTTCGGGGGGCAGTTCGGGCAGGCAGCGGGTCAGCCCGTCGATGATCTGGCGCAGGGTCGGGGAGGCGAGGGACTCCTCGACGAGGATCTCGTGCAGTGCGGGATCGGTGACGACCTGCGCGCAGAACCGTGCGTACCAGGTCGGTCCGCCCAGCGCGCCGAGGTGCTCGGGGACGGGACGCACCAGGCAGTCCACCCAGTCGCGTACGTCCGTGGAGTCGCCGATGCCGGCCAGCAGCCGGGCGCGGATCTCCTCGATGCGGGTGGCGTGCTTGCGGACGATCGCGCGGACCAGGTCGGCCTTGGTGCCGAAGTGGTAGCCCACGGCCGTGTTGTTGCCCTGGCCGGCGGCCTCGCTGACCTGACGGTTGGAGACCGCGTTGACGCCGCGCTCGGCGAACAGCCGTTCCGCCGCGGTCAGGATCAGCTCACGGGTCGCGCTGACCTGTTCCGCCCGTGCCGTCCTGCTCGCCATGCTCACCACCGCACCGGGACTTCGCTCAGCCCTCCGACGGCCAGCCCCTCGAGCCGTCGCAGGTCCGCCGTCGGTGCGGCGAGTTCCAGCGACGGAAGCCTACGCAACGGCACATGGACGGGCGGTCGGGGCTGCTGTCGAGCCGAATCTCTCCGGGCCCGTCGAAGACGGTTTCGTCCCGGTCGGCGGCGGCGGTGTTGCACAGCGCCGTCGTACCGGACGGCAGGGCGTCGAAGCGCAGCGCCTACTCGACCACGAGCGGCGCGAGGGAGGGGTCGGCGAGCAGCAGGGCCACCATCTTGCCGTTGACGTTAGTGGTGGGCTCGTGCCCGGCGATCAGCAAGGTCTGGCCGGTGAGCGGTGAAGTTGAGCATGGCGTCGGACCAGTACGCGAACCGGTCGTGGTCGACGCGGGGACACCGAGGAGATCGCAGATCACCGACACGGGCAGCGGGAAGGCCAGGTGCGCCCGCAGGTCCGCCGGGTGACCGTGGGAGACCATGTCGTCGACGAACTGCTCGGGCCGCAGCAGCCCCGCACCACCGGCCCACGGTCCGCCGCCACCGCGCTTGCTCGCTGCCGTGCGCCGGGATGGCCGTCGCCATGTCGCTGCCGAAGACGCCGCCCACGTGCCCGTCGGCCAGGCGCGCGGCGCCGTCCGCGCGCAGCACATTGCCGAACCAGGTGTCGGACAGCAGCCGGCGGACCTTCTCGTGGCGGGTGAGCAGCGTCGCCTCGTCCCCGCTGGGCAGGCGTACGCGGGCGAGGGGGCACCGCCACCCCAGCGCGGCCCACTCGCCGGGGGCCTCCAGCGCCGTATCGCCGTGGAAGGGATACCACGGGAGCAGATCGCCCTCACGCGGGTGCGTACGCCCTCCTGAGATCCGGCTGTCCCGGCGCGATCAGGCAGACCGAGCCCTTACAGTAAGTCAGTCGCCTGCCTTAAAACTGGCGAGCTGTTCGCCTGTCCCGTTGTGCCTGGAGGCTATTTCATGTCCGACGCCCTTCCCAGACCCGCGAACGCGGCCGATCCGGCCGCTCCCCGGTCGGGCGCCGTGGTCGCGGTGCTGGCCTTCGCCGGCATCGTCGTCTCGCTGATGCAGACGCTGGTCATCCCTATCGTCCCGGAGCTGCCCAAACTGCTGGACGCGCCCGCGTCGGACACCGCCTGGGCCGTGACCGCCACGCTGCTGGCCGCCGCGGTGGCGACTCCGGTGGTGGGCCGGCTCGGCGACATGTTCGGCAAGCGGCGGATGCTGCTGGTCAGCGTGGTACTGCTGGTGACCGGGTCCATCCTGTGCGCGCTCAGCGACTCGCTCGTACCGATGATCGTCGGCCGGGCGGTGCAGGGTCTGGCATCGGCCGTGGTGCCGCTCGGCATCAGCATCATGCGGGACGAGCTGCCGACCGAGCGGCTGGCGGGTGCCACGGCGCTGATGAGCGCCTCGCTCGGGGTCGGCGGCGCGCTGGGCCTGCCGACGGCGGCCCTGATCGCGGACCACTTCGACTGGCACGTGCTGTTCTGGAGCTCGGCCGGCATGGGCGCGGTGGCCCTGGTCCTGGTTCTGCTGTTCGTGCCCGAGTCCAAGGTGCGGTCGGGTGGCCGCTTCGACGTCGTCGGCGGCCTCGGCATGGCCGCGGGGCTGGTCTCCCTGCTGCTCGCCATCTCCAAGGGCGCCGACTGGGGCTGGACCAGCGCCACGACCCTCGGCCTGTTCGCGGCGGCCGTCGTGGTGCTGCTCGCCTGGGGCTTGTTCGAACTGCGCACCACCGAGCCGCTGGTGGACCTGCGCACCACCGCCCGCCGTCAGGTGCTGGTGACCAACCTCGCCTCCATCGCGATCGGCTTCTCGATGTTCGCGATGTCCCTGGTCCTGCCCCAACTGCTGCAGCTGCCCACCCAGACCGGCTTCGGCCTCGGCAAGTCACTGCTGACCGCCGGCCTGGTGATGGCGCCGTCCGGTCTGGTGATGATGGCCTTCGCGCCGGTCTCGGCCGCCGTCTCCAAGGCCAAGGGACCGAAGGTGACCTTGATGATCGGCGCGCTCATCGTGGCCGCCGGGTACGGACTGAACATCGTGCTGATGTCACAGGTCTGGCACCTGGTGCTGGTGTCCTGCGTGATCGGCGCCGGCATCGGCTTCACGTACGGCGCCATGCCCGCCCTGATCATGGGCGCGGTGGACCCCTCCGAGACCGCCGCCGCCAACAGCCTCAACACGCTGATGCGGTCGATCGGTACGTCCTGCGCCAGCGCCGTCGCCGGCGTCATCCTGTCCCAGATGACGATCAGTCTGGGCGGTTACGCGCTGCCCTCGGAGAACGGCTTCAAGTCCGTCATGGCCCTCGGCGCGGGTGCCGCCCTGCTCGCCTTCGCCGTCGCGTCGTTCATCCCGCGCCGACACCCCGTCACGACGACCGCGCCGGCGCCGGCCGCCGAATCGTCGGCCGACGCGTCCTCGGTCAGCTGACCCCAGCCGCCTGAGGGCCGCCCACCGACGTCCCTCAGACCGGTCTTCTCCTCGTTCGCAGCAGGCTCACACCCGCGCCGAGCGCGACGGCGCCCAGGCCGACGCAGGTCAAGACGCCCTGGGTGCCGTCGACCACGAAAGGGGCCACCACGGCGACCGCCAGGTTGAACACGAACAGAAACCAGAGCACGGGCCGCGAGACCAGCGGGGAGTTCATCGGTTTTCCTTCCAGGACGGTGACGGTCGGACCAGAACGGTGACGGTGGGAACGCCGTCAACACTGCCGTCCGCGGTCCACTCCCCGCGATGGAGCGCACTCCCGGACCCGGGGTGTAGCCCGCTGCACCATCGCGACGCCGAACCCGCCTTCCTGCCCAGGGAGGAGAGCGGCCGACCTCGTACTGCGTTCTCAGTAGCGGCGATTGTCGGCAGCCGCACGACGACGTGGCGAGCCCGCTCGGGGAGTCTGAGGTATCCGTGTGCCCGGGCTGTTGACCTCCCCCTCCCCCAGAGGGTCTCCCGTCGTTTCCGGCGGGCATCGCCCACCATGACGTGAGGACCACGACCGGAGAGAACCGATGAGCATCCCCTGGCAGCGCTACGACGACGAGCACGTCCGCGTCGTCGACACCATGGCGGCGGCGCTGCTGTTCGCCGCGTTCCTCTTCGGCAGTGAGATCCAGGTGCCCGGCACCCACCATTCCGACCGTGTCATGCCCACCCTCGCGCTGGCGGCCGTCTCCTGCGGGGCCCTGTTCTGGCACCGCCGCCACCCCCGCACCGTCGTCACGGTCACCGCGCTGGGGGCCGCCGGAGCGGGCGCCCTGGGTCATCTCCTCACACCGCTGATGCTGGGACCGGTCATGCTGGCCCTGTTCCGGCTGGCCGTCAGCACCGATCGCCGCACCACCCGGACGTTCTTCCTCGCCACGCTCGTGGTCGTGGTCGTCCCCGCCTTCGCCGTCGACCCCAACGACAACCCCTGGCCCCTGAAGACCCTGGGCCCTGCCGCCTGGCTGCTCCTTCCGGTCGCCACCGGCAGCACGGTGCGGATGAAGGGCGCGTATCTGCAGGCCGTGCAGGCGCGCGCCGAGTACGCCGAACGCGGCCGCGAGGAGGAGGCACGGCACCGGGTGGCCGAGGAGCGCATGCGCATCGCCCGTGAGCTGCACGACGTCGTCGCCCACCATCTGGCCCTGGCCAACGCCCAGGCGGGTACGGCGGCCCATCTGGCGCGCACCCATCCCGAACAGGTGCAGAGGATACTCACCGACCTCGCCGGTACGACGTCGTCGGCACTGCGCGAGATGAAGGCCACCGTCGGCCTGCTGCGCCAGAAGGACGACCCCGACGCTCCTCTCGCCCCGACGCCGGGACTGGGCCAACTCGGCGAACTGACGGACGCGTTGCAGTCCACCGGCCTGACCGTGCAGGTGAGCACGGAAGGCGTACCCCGGCCGCTCACGCCCGGCGTGGACCTCACCGCGTACCGCATCGTGCAGGAGGCGCTGACCAACGTCACCAAGCATGCCGCCGCCCGGGCCGCGTACGTCCGGCTGTACTACGGCGACGACCACATGACCATCACCGTCACCGACGACGGCACCGCCACCGCCTCGGCCGCATCCGCGCTCGGGCGGGGCAGCGGTTTCGGGCTGATCGGCATGCGCGAGCGCGCCCACTCCGTCGGCGGCGCCCTGCAGGCCGGGCACCGCCTGGAGGGCGGCTTCGAGGTCACCACCCGACTGCCTCTGTACCCGGCAACGCCGTGAGGCGGTATCACGATGACACGACAGAAACGGACCCGATGACCATCCGCGTGCTGCTCGCCGACGACCAGGCCCTGCTGCGGGCAACCTTCCGCATTTTGATCGACTCCTGCGAGGACATGGAGGTGGTCGCCGAGGCCGCCGACGGCCGTGATGCGGTGGCGCTCGCGCGCGAACACCGTCCCGGTCTCGTGCTGATGGACATCCGCATGCCCGGCACCGACGGGCTGGCCGCTACGTCCGCGATCTGCGCCGACCCCGACCTGGCGGACACGCGCGTGCTGATCCTGACCACCTTCGAGATCGACGAGTACGTCGCCCAGGCACTGCGGGCCGGCGCGAGCGGCTTCCTCGGCAAGGACGTGACCGCCGACGCGCTCCTGGACGGCATCCGGACCGTGGCCCGCGGCGAGTCCCTGCTCTCGCCGCTCGCCACGCGGGCGCTGATCACCCGTTTCCTGACCACCCCGGCCCGCGGCCACCGGCTCCCCGGCTCCGAGGACCTGACCGGCCTGACCGCCCGTGAACGGGAGGTCATGGCGTGGGTGGCCGAGGGCCACTCCAACGAGGAGATCGCCGAGAAGCTGTACGTCAGCCCGCTGACCGTACGCACGCACGTGCACAGGGCGATGACGAAACTGGGCGCCCGCGACCGCGCCCAACTGGTCGTCATGGCCTACCAGTCGGGTCTGGTGCAGGCTCCGCAGGGCGGGGAGCGGTAGGTCACAGGCGGGGCGGACGTCGATGGGGGTCGTGTGCGGACTCCGCAGCCGCTAACGGCAGTCCCGGCGGGGCAGGTGCCGATCGCGGTCGTGTGCGGGCTCCGCAGGGTGGCTGGCGGTGGCCCCGGCTGGGGGCTGCTGATCGGGGGTGGGG